>CP143429.1:2400000-2767738 GCA_039636775.1 Micrococcaceae bacterium Sec5.8 | reverse complement strand
CAGCCTTGCCGACAATGAAATTCCCGGACCAGAACAGGGCGGCAAGGACAAGGTACAGGGACGCTTTCACCGCTCGAATGTACACCCGTGCCGGCCGGGACCCGCAGGTAGAATTGCCTTGTGTCCGTCTACCTTGATCATGCCGCCACCACCACCCTTGCACCGGAGGCCCTGGCCGCGCTGACCCGCGAACTGGCCCGGACCGGCAACCCGTCCTCGCTGCACGGATCGGGCCGCCGCGCCCGGCGTGCCGTGGAGGACGCCCGCGAGGTGCTGGCGGCTGCGGCCGGCGCGCACCCCTCGGAAGTGATCTTCACCTCGGGTGGAACGGAGGCCGACAACCTCGCCGTTAAGGGCCTCTACTGGGCCCGGCGCGCTGAGAACCCGGCCCGTACCCGCATTCTGTGCACCGCCGTCGAGCACCACGCCGTGCTCGACACCGTCGAGTGGCTCGAGCGCCATGAAGGAGCCGAGGTGACCTGGCTGCCCGTGGACGCGGACGGCATCGTTGAGCTTTCCGTGCTGGCCGAGGAGCTTGCGCGGGACCCTGCGTCGATCGCTCTCGTCACGGTGATGTGGGCCAACAACGAGGTCGGCAGCATCCAGCCCATGGCCGAGATCGTGCGGCTGGCCCACGGGGCCGGGGTTCCGGTCCATTCCGACGCCGTCCAGGCCTTCGGCTCCGTGCCCGTGGACTTCCGTGCCAGTGGCCTCGCTGCCATGTCGGTGTCCGGGCACAAGATCGGCGGCCCGGTCGGCGTCGGGGCGCTGCTGCTGGGACGCGCCGTGAAGCTGACTCCGGTCCAGCACGGCGGAGGGCAGGAGCGCGACGTCCGCTCCGGAACGCTCGACACCGCGTCGATTGCGGCCTTCGCCGCGGCAGCCGAAGCCGTCACTGCCTCGCTCCGGGTCGAAGCGGGCCGCATCGCGGCGCTCCGGGACCGGCTGATCGACGGCGTCCGGACGGCCGTGCCCGACGCCGTTCTGCGCGGGGCTCCCGGTAGCAGGCGGCTCCCGGGCAATGTGCATTTCACTTTTCCGGGCTGCGAAGGTGACTCGCTGCTGTTTCTGCTGGATCTGGCCGGCGTCGAATCTTCCACCGGGTCCGCCTGCACCGCGGGCGTGCCCCGGCCCTCCCACGTATTGCTGGCCATGGGGCTGGATGAGGACACGGCCCGGGGAGCCCAGCGCTTCAGCCTGGGCCATTCCTCCACCGGGGCCGACGTCGACGCGTTGCTCGCTGCCCTGCCCGGCGCCTACTCCCGCGCGCGCCAGGCCGGCATGGCGGGGCACGAATCCAGCATCCAGACCGCCGGCACCGTGGCCCGCCGGTCCGCCGGTCCTGGCTAACGGACGGCCCGGGCTGCAGCGATGCGCCCCGGACGTTTTTTGGGCAGAAAACGGCGTGGCGATAGAATGGACCAGCAGGGCGTTGTGCTATCCGACGCCGGCATTCACCAGCCCCCACAGAAAGCCAGTATGCGAGTTCTTGCAGCCATGAGCGGCGGCGTCGATTCCGCCGTTGCCGCAGCCCGCGCCGTCGAGGCCGGGCACGACGTCGTCGGCGTCCACCTTGCCCTATCGCGGATGCCGGGCACCCTGCGCACCGGCAGCCGCGGCTGCTGCACCATCGAGGATTCCCGCGATGCCTGGCGGGCCTGCGACGTGCTCGGTATCCCTTACTACGTGTGGGACTTCTCCGAGCGTTTCAAGGAAGACGTCGTCCAGGACTTCATCGACGAGTACGCTGCAGGCCGTACCCCCAACCCCTGCATGCGCTGCAATGAGCGGATTAAGTTCGCCGCGCTGTTGGAGAAGGCGATCGCCTTGGGGTTCGACGCCGTGTGCACCGGCCACTACGCCAAGGTGATCACCGACGCCCAGGGCAACCCGGAGCTGCACCGGGCCGCTGACTGGGCCAAGGACCAGAGCTACGTGCTCGGTGTCCTCACGCACGAGCAACTCAGGCACTCCATGTTCCCGCTCGCGGACACGCCCTCCAAGGCCGAGGTCCGCGCCGAGGCCGAGCGCCGCGGCCTGTCCGTGGCCAACAAGCCCGACAGCCACGACATCTGCTTCATCCCCGACGGCGACACCGCCGGCTGGCTGGCCGAGAAAATCGACATGACGACCGGCGACATCGTGGATGAATCCGGCGCCAAGGTCGGCGAGCACCCGGGCGCCAACGCCTTCACCGTCGGCCAGCGCCGCGGCCTGAAGCTGGGAACCCCGGCCGCCGACGGCAAGCCGCGCTTTGTGCTGGAGATCCGGCCCAAGGAGAACAAAGTGGTCGTCGGGCCCGAGGCGCTGTTGGCCATCGACGAGATCCGGGGCATCAAAGTGTCCTGGGCCGGGCTGCCCATCGCGGAGATTGCCACCGGCGGGCAATTCGACTGCTACGCCCAGGTCCGCGCCCATGGCGACCCTGTGCCCGCAACGGCGCACATGGACCACGGCGACCTCGTTGTCACCCTGACGGAACCGCTGCGCGGCGTGGCCCCCGGGCAAACTGTGGTGCTCTACCAGGGCAGCCGGGTCCTGGGACAGGCCACCATCGACGCCGCCCGGTCGCTGCAGCGGGCGGTCCTTTAGCGGGCGGCCTGCCAGCGGGCGGCCGGCCAGCGGACGGACGGCCGTCGGACGGCCGGGCCCAGGAGCCGCACACCTCGGGTGTGCGGCTTTTTTGTCGGCCGGAACCGGCCGGCCCCGCCCTTGGGCAGCGAAGAAAATGACAGGCGTGGCCCAATCGGATAAATTTTGTGTCTCATCTCACAAGATGTAACGATTTACCTGATGGTGGTCTGGTTGAATCAAGGCATCAGGACAGTGCTCTGCCCCGCGTCATGACCAACATCAGTTCCGGGCAGCGCCCCAGTACGCATCGAACAGAAAGTCCACAGATGGCAATGAACAAAAAGGCCCTGCAGAGCGCCATCGCGCTCGCCGGGGTATCCGCCTTCGCACTAACCGCCTGCACCGGCCCTTCCGGCGGCGGTACGTCCACCGGCAGCGCCGCCGGCGGAGGCACCGTGACGTATGGCACCACCGACAAGGTCGTCACCCTCGACCCGGCCGGCTCTTACGATGCCGGCTCCTTCATGGTGATGAACCAGATCTACCCGTTCCTGCTCAACTCGAAGCCCGGCACCGCCGACTCCACGCCGGACATCGCCGAGTCGGCATCCTTCACGAGCCCCACCGAGTACACGGTCAAGCTCAAGCCCGGCCTGAAGTTCGCCAACGGCCACGCCCTGACGTCCTCCGATGTGAAGTTCTCCATCGACCGCGTCGTCAAGATCGCTGACGACAACGGTCCCGCCTCGCTGCTGGGCAACCTCGATTCGGTGACGGTCAAGGACGACTCCACCGTGGTGTTCACGCTCAAGGCCGGCAACGACCAGGTCTTCCCGGGCGTCCTTGCAGCCAATGCCGGTCCGATCATTGACGAAGAAGTCTTTCCGGCGGACAAGTTGTTGACGGACGATGAGATCGTCAAGGGCAAGCCCTTCGCCGGTCCCTACACGATCGAAAGCTATAAGAAGAACGAACTCGTGGGCCTCAAGGTCAACCCGGACTACCAGGGCCTGCTTGGCAAGCCGGCCAACGGCGGCGCCACGATCAAGTACTACGCCGATTCGAACAACCTCAAGCTGGATGTCCAGCAGGGCAACATCGACGTCGCCGGCCGCAGCCTGACGGCCACCGACGCCGCCGACCTCGAAAAGGACTCCAAGGTCAAGGTCTACAAGGGACCGGGTGGTGAACTGCGCTACATCGTGTTCAACTTCGACACCATGCCGTTCGGTGCCAAGGCCGCCGATGCCGATCCCGCCAAGGCCCTCGCCGTGCGGCAGGCCATGGCCGACGTCGTCGACCGCGACGCGATCGCCAGCCAGGTCTACAAGGGGACCTACCTGCCGGCCTACTCTGTTGTTCCGGACGGCTTCGTCGGGGCCATCCAGCCGCTCAAGGAAATGTACGGTGACGGCAGCGGCAAGCCCAGCGTCGATAAAGCCAAGAAGGCCTTCGCCGACGCCGGCGTGAGTGCTCCGGTCACCATCAAGCTCCAGTACAACCCGGACCACTACGGCAAGTCCTCGGGTGACGAATACGCCATGATCAAGGAGCAGCTCGAAAAGTCTGGCCTGTTCAAAGTTGAGCTGCAGTCCACCGAATGGGTCACCTACTCCAAGGACCGCACGGCTGATGCGTACCCCGTGTACCAGCTCGGCTGGTTCCCGGACTACTCCGACGCTGACAACTACCTCACGCCGTTCTTCGTCCCCGGCAACTTCCTGAAGAACCACTACGAAAACCCCGCCGTCACGGACCTGATCAGCAAGCAGCTGACCACCGTTGACAAGGGTGAGCGCGAAAAGGTCCTCGGTGAGGCCCAGACGGCCGTCGCCAAGGACCTGTCAACGCTGCCGCTGTTGCAGGGCGCCCAGCTCATGGTCGCCGGCAAGGACGTCAAGGGTGTCGAAAAAACCCTCGATGCGTCCTTCAAGACCCGCCTTGGTGTCATTTCCAAGTAGGTCTTACCCCCATCCGGTTCTGACCAGCCAACGAGGCGGGGCGCCCCTGCGGCGTCCCGCCTTGGTGCTGAGACAGGACAACCGATTCCGAAGCCCGCAAGGGCCCAGGAACACACATTTAGGTACCAATGACAACACTTATCGAGGCGCCGCCGACTGACGGCGAAGGCCTTCTGCCGATAAAGAAGAAGAAGTCCGGTGGGGGACTGGGCCGCTACATCCTCATCAGGTTCTTCCTGATCTTCCCGACGATCCTCATCCTGGTCACCATGGTGTTCTTCCTGATGCGCACC
Organism: Micrococcaceae bacterium Sec5.8; assembly: GCA_039636775.1. Lineage (NCBI taxonomy): Bacteria > Bacillati > Actinomycetota > Actinomycetes > Micrococcales > Micrococcaceae > Micrococcaceae bacterium Sec5.8. The sequence continues at coordinate 2,762,910 of CP143429.1, read as the reverse complement.
ACCGGCGACCCCATCACCGCCGCCCTGGGCGGCCGGCTTCCACCGGAGCAGCTCCAGGAACGCATCACTGCCGCCGGCTACGACCGGCCCATCTTTGTGCAGTACTTCGAGTACCTGGCCCAGCTCATCACCGGCAACTTTGGCACCACACTCTCGGACAACCGGCCGGTTTCGGAAATGCTGGCCACTTACGGCGCCGCAACCCTGGAACTGACCATCAATGCCCTCCTCGTGGCGCTGGTCGTGGGCATCCCCCTGGGACTGCTCGCCGCGCACCGGCGCGACAAGGGACCCGACGCCGGGCTTCGCGTCTTCGCGATTCTCTGCTACGCGACACCGGTGTTCTTCTCCGGGCTTCTCTTCAAACTGACGTTTTCGGTCTGGCTGGGCTGGCTGCCTGTCGCTGGCCGCGCGACGCCGGCCTCGGAGCTCGCCCTGACCTCGCTCGGGGCGCCGACCGGCATCTACTGGCTGGACGCCATCCGCAGCGGCAATACTGCCGCGCTGGCGGACGTCATGGCGCACGCCGTCCTGCCGGCCCTGGCTCTGGGGCTGCTGACGGCAGGCATCTTTTTGCGCCTGGTCAGGACCAACGTGATTGGCACGCTCGGCAAAGACTACGTCGAGGCCGGCCGCTCCCGCGGTGTCAGCGAATACCGGCTGGTCACCAAGCACGCCTACAAGCCTGCCCTGATCCCCATCATCACCGTGATGGGACTGCAAATCGCCGTGCTGCTTGGCGGCGCGGTCCTGACCGAGACCACGTTCGAATGGAAAGGGCTGGGGTTCCAGCTCGCTACCTACCTGACGGCCCGCGACTTCGTGGCAGTCCAGGGCATCGTGGTCCTTCTTGCCGTCATTGTGGCTGTGACCAACTTCTTCGTGGACATAGTCGCCGCGCTGATCGACCCCCGCGTGAGGTACTGATATGAGCACCACTGCCGTTACTGAACCCATCAAGGACCCCCGGGGGCCGTGGTTCCGGCGCCTGCCGGTCATCTCGCACTTCAATAAGAGCGTCGGCCTGCAGCGCGGAATGCTCGTCGCCGGGCTTGTGCTTACCGCCGTGTTCCTGCTCACCGCGTTGCTTGCCCCCCTGATCGCGCCCTTCGGTTTCTCCCAGATTTCCGACGCCGACGGCGGCTTCCCGGCGCAGCAAGCCCCCGGCGGCAAGCACCTCATGGGCACCACCGTCGGTGGCTACGACGTCTTCTCGCGCGTCGTTTGGGGGGCGCAGACCGCCGTCCTGGTCATCATTGTGGCCGTGATCATGTCCATTTTCATCGGCGTGATCCTGGGCCTGGTCAGCGGCTACATCGGCGGCTGGCTGGACCGGACGCTGGTGGTGATTGCCGATGCCATCTACGCCTTCCCGCCGCTGCTGGTGGCGATTGTCATGGCGATTGCCATAAGCGGCGGAAGGTCAAGCCTCTGGGGCGGCATCCTCGCGGCGGCGATCTCCATCACCGTCGTCTTCATTCCGCAGTACTTCCGCGTTATCCGGGCCGAGACCATCCGGCTCAAAGCAGAACCCTTCGTGGAATCGGCCAAAGTGGTGGGCGCCTCCAACATCCGCATCATGCGCCTGCACGTGTTCAAGAACGCCACCCGCACCCTTCCCCTGATCTTCACCCTCAACGCCTCCGAGGCCATCCTTACCCTGGCCGGCCTGGGCTTCCTGGGCTTTGGCATTGAGCCGACGTCCGCCGCGGAATGGGGCTTCGACCTCAACAAAGCGCTGGCAGATACCACGTCCGGGATCTGGTGGACAGGTGTATACCCCGGCCTCGCGATCGTCCTGACCGTCCTGGGCCTGACACTGGTCGGGGAGAGCATCAACGACCTCAACGACCCCCGGTTGCGTGGCCGCAAGAAAGCCGTCGCCGGCAAAGGCGGCCCGGACTCCACCACCGCCGCCAAAGCTGCCCTCGAAGCAGAAGTGAGAAGTTCATGACCAGCAACATCGATACAACCGGCCCCGCAGCCGGCCCCGTCCTCGACATCGACCACCTCAAGGTCACCTTCGCCACCGACGCCGGGGATGTATACGCCGTCAAAGACGTGAGCCTGACGGTCAACCCGGGCGAAGTCGTGGCGATCGTGGGCGAGTCCGGCTCCGGCAAAACCGTCACCGCCAAGACCATCCTCGGTCTTCTGCCGGAGACCGCCATCAGTTCCGGCGCGGTGCTGATCAACGGCAACAACGTGATCAGCGTCAGCCCGGCGAAACTGCGGGAAATCCGTGGCCGCGACGTTGCCATGGTTTTCCAGGAGCCTTCCACCGCCCTCAACCCGGTCTTTACTGTGGGCTGGCAGATCGCCGAGGGCATCCGTTCGCACGCCCGCCACGGGAAGTCAGCACGGGTCAGCGCCAAGGAAGCCAAGACCCGCGCCATCGAAGCGCTCCGGAAGGTCGGCATCCCGGACCCGGAAACCCGGGTCAACTACTATCCCCACCAGTTTTCCGGCGGACAGAAACAGCGCGTGGTGATCGCTGCCGCACTCGCGCTGAACCCAGGACTGATCGTGGCGGACGAGCCCACAACGGCGCTTGATGTCACGGTGCAGGCAGAAATCCTTGAGTTGTTGCGGGACCTCCGGGACCAGTACGGCACCTCGATCGTGCTGATCACCCACAACATGGGTGTCGTGGCCGACCTCGCCGACCGCGTCGTGGTGATGTACCAGGGGGACGTCGTTGAAGAGGCAGCTTCACGGGTGCTCTTCGCTGAGCCGAAACAGGAGTACACCAAAAAGCTCCTGGCGGCCGTTCCGCACCTTGGCCGGAACTCCGCTTCCGAGGGCATGACCGAACGGGCGCACCAGGGCGGGAAAGTGCTCGTCGAGGCCACCAACCTGACCATCGAATACCCCGGCCGGTTGGGAAGCCCCGCCTTCAAGGCGGTGGACGGGGTCAACTTCACCCTGTCCGAAGGCGAGGTCTTCGGCCTGGTGGGGGAGTCCGGCTCCGGCAAGACCACCATCGGGCGGGCCATCGCGGGCCTGAACCGGACCACCGGGGGCAGCTTGAAAGTGCTGGGCTATGAGATGCTCAACCTTAAAGAGCGCACGTTCAAGCCGCTGCGCAAGGAGATCGGGTTTGTGTTCCAGGACCCGGCCGCGTCGTTCAACCCCCAGCTGACGATCGGGGACTGCATCGCCGAACCGTTGATCATCCACACCAATCCCAGCCCGGCCCAGGCCAGGCAGCGGACCCGGGAACTGCTCGAAGCCGTGCAGCTGCCGGCGGCCTACGCCGACCGTTTCCCGCATGAACTCTCCGGCGGGCAACGGCAGCGGGCCTCCCTCGCGCGCGCTCTCATCCTGAACCCGAAGCTCCTCGTCGCCGACGAGCCGACCTCGGCCCTGGATGTCTCTGTCCAGGCGGTCGTGCTGGAATTGTTTAAGGAAATCCAGGCCGAATTTGGCTTTGCGGCCCTGTTCATCAGCCATGACCTCGCCGTGGTGGACATTCTCTCGCACTGGGTTGGCGTTCTCTACAAGGGCCAGATGGTGGAGCAAGGGCTCGGAAACCAGGTGATGGGCAACCCGCAACACGCCTACACCAAGAAGCTGATTGCCTCCCTTCCCGTGCCGGACCCGGACGAGCAGGCCAAGCGCCGGAAGGACTTCCGCGCCGTGCTGCACAGCTAAGCCCCTCGGCTGCAGCCCGAGGGACATGCCCGTCCTTTCCCTTGAACGGCGGGTATGTCCCTTGGGTAGGCCGGTCCCGGGCCGGCATCGGAAAACGCGCCGAACTGGCCGCCGGGCGTACCTGCGCCCGGAGCTTGGCAGCGGATGCGATGAGCGCCGGTGCCTCTAGACTGGACCAATGACCGAGCAGACCCGAACTCTTCCCGACGCCGAATCCTATGACCCCGGAGCCAGCTCACTGGCCGGTCAGGTGGATCCCGCGGTGATGGCAGAGTTGTTGTCGATCCGCTCAAGCATCGACAACATCGATGCCACCCTCGTTTACCTTCTTGCCGAGCGGTTCAAGGCAACCCAAAAAGTCGGAGTCCTCAAGGCCACCCACAAGCTTCCTGCCGGCGACCCTGGCCGGGAGACGGCACAGATTGCCCGGCTGCGACGGCTCGCCGCCGAAGCCCACCTTGACCCGGCCTTCGCAGAAAAGTTCCTAAACTTCATCATCGGTGAGGTCATCCGGCACCACGAGGCCATCGCCGAAGACCACGAGGCAGCCACCCAGGCCGCCATTGCGCACGCCGCCGGTTCCCCCGCGCGTGGCTCCGCGGGCCCCGCCGACTCAGCCGGGGCATGAGCGTGGCTGCCCCCGAACGTCCGCTGCCGGGCGAGGTCACTGCCACCGCCCTGGGCACCTGGCCCGGAGAGGACCCGTTGGAGGCCGCGCGCATCATCCGCGGTGAACTTGGCAGCCCGCACTTGCCGTTCCTGGCCGAGCTTCCGGACCGGGGCGTCGGATCCGACGCTCTGGGCCGGACGGCCGCCCTGCTGGTGGACCTTTCCGTGGACGTCCAGCCCTACGGCTGGCGCATTGTGGACCGGCCGGGCAAGGACCTCAAACGGGCGCGCTCGGCACTCTCCACCGACATCAACATCCTCGCCGACGTGATCGGCGCCGAAGACACCGCAGCTCCGGACCTCAAGGTCCAGCTCCGCGGGCCGCTCAGCCTCGCCGCCGGACTGCACCTGCACAACGGGGAGCGCGCGCTGATCGACTACGGCGCCCGGCGGGACCTTGCGGCCTCCCTGGCCGCAGGAGCCGGCAGCTACCTCAGCCGGGTGGCGGCCGCAGCTCCCGGCACCCGCCTCGTGGTGCAGATCGACGAGCCCGAGATCGCGTCCGTGCTGGCCGGTACGATTCCCACCTCGAGCGGCTACCGGACCCTGCGTTCAGTCTCAGGACAGGAAGCCACCGACTCCTGGACGATCGTCATCGACGCGTTGCGGGCGGCCGGCGCCGCGGAGGTGGTGATCAGCGTCCCGGACGTCGAGGCCCCCATCAACCGGATAGTAGCGGCCGGCGCTGACGGGATCGCCGTACCCCTGCGCGCGCTGACGTCCCGCCAATGGGAACAACTCGCCGGCGCTATCGAGGGCGGTAAGAGACTGTGGGCCGGAGCGCTCGAGGTCTCCACCCCCGCAGCGGCGATGCCCCGGGTAGCCGACGTCGTGGACACCATCTGGCGGCCGTGGCGCCAGCTTGGCCTGGCCCCCGCGGCTCTGGGCGGGATCCGGGTCACCCCCTCGGACGGGCTGGCCCGGCTTTCGCCGTCGGCCGCCACGGCAGCTTTGACGCGGCTGACGCAGGTGGCCGACGGCCTCAACCAACTCGCCCTCGGCTAGCGCCGTCCTGTGCCGCCGTCAGCTGCGGCTTTCCCAGCGGTCCGGCCTGGCGTAATCCGGCAGGAAGCCCGATGACGTCAACCGGCCGGGGTAGGGTTCCAGCCGGTAGTCGAAGTATCCCGCGTAGACCAGGACCAACCCGAGCTGCGGCTGGATCACCTTGACCTGGATGCGGTGTTTCCCGGCCGTGCCCTCCCCGGGCGCCCACCACTGTTCGGCGTAGGCTTTGGCATCGAGCGCGGCCGGTAACGGAATCCGCAGCGGGCCCAGGAGCAACCGGGAGGCCTCCGAGACTCCCCGCAGCCGTCCTCCGGCGGTGACACCAAGATTGAGGTCCGTGACGAGCCGCCGGTACCGCCCGACATAGTCCAGCAGCCGGGGCTGGCCGCCGGCATCGTCCCAGCTTGTGGTGTCGTGGAACAGCCGGGTGGTGCCCGGAAAGAAGATTTCGCGGCGTGCGGTGAGGCTGGAGCGGCCGAACGGGTCCAGGTGGGCGTGGTTCTCGATCCGAAACCGAATGTTTTCCCCGTACTCCGGGAAGAACGCCTGCTCTCCGCCGGCAAGCCGCAGCAAGGGGCGAAGCCAGCTCTGCCGGCAGCCCACCACCTCGAAGACGCCTTCCCCGACGCCATAGTGGCCGGACCCGGGCGTGAGGGAAAAGTACTCCTGCAGCTCCGGCTGCAGCCGGCCGAAGTCAGTGCCGAGGGCCCGGTGGTAGATCGGGTTACTCAAAGAAGCCTCCTGGGGTTTCACGCGGTTAAAGTGTTGCTGTCCACAGCATGCGGGATGGACGGGGTTTCTTCCAGCCGGCGGGCGCACCGCCGTCGCATCAATGAGCCACCCGGGTGGCGGCGGCGCCATGCCCGGGCAGGGCTGAATACGACAAAGCCATTGCAATAAGGGAATATATACATATGAAGGCACGCATTCTGGTAGTGGACGATGACGAGGCGCTGGCCGAGATGATCGGTATTGTGCTGCGCAATGACGGGTTCGAGCCCGTCTTTTGCGCTGACGGTGGGCAGGCGCTGGAGGTATTCCGCTCCGCCAAACCGGACCTAGTCCTGCTGGACCTCATGCTTCCGGGCATCGACGGCATCGAAGTCTGCCGCCAGATCCGCGCCGAGTCAGATGTTCCGATCGTGATGCTCACAGCCAAGGCGGACACCTCCGACGTCGTCCGCGGGCTCGAGTCCGGAGCAGACGACTACGTGCCAAAGCCCTTCAAACCGGCCGAACTGGTCGCCCGTGTCCGCGCCCGGCTAAGGCCCGGTGACCAGAAGGCGCCCGAAACCCTGCGCATTGCCGACGTTACGATCGATGTGGCCGGCCACCTCGTCAGCCGTGGAACTGAACGGATCTCGCTGACGCCGCTGGAATTCGACCTGCTCGTTGCCCTGGCCCGCAAGCCCTGGCAGGTTTTCACCCGGGAACTCCTCCTGGAGCAGGTCTGGGGGTACCGGCATGCCGCAGACACCCGGCTGGTCAACGTCCACGTCCAGCGGCTCAGGTCAAAGATCGAACGTGACCCGGAAGCCCCCGAAGTTGTATTGACGGTCCGTGGTGTCGGCTACAAAGCAGGCTCCTGAGCCACCGGACGGCCAGAACGGGGCCGCCCCGGTCAACGATCCCACGGCAGTTGACCCGGCCGGCGCCGACCACGTGACGGCAGGCACCCCGGCCGCAGGCGGGCAGTCGTTGCCTTTCCGCACCCGGCTTTGGGTGAAGCGGGCCAGAATCGTCGGCGTCCGGGTGGCGCGGTTGGTCGGCATCGGGGCCTCCCGCCTGGTGCCAGGGACCCGTTACCTGCTGCGCTCCGTGCACCGCCGGTGGCGGCGGTCCCTGCAGTTCCGGACCGTGCTGACCACTCTGATGCTGGCCGTCTTCTCCTTCGCCGTCGTCGGCGCGTATTTGTCCCATCAGATCGCCGCCAATCTCTTCCAGGAACGGCTCGTCCAGGCTGAGTCGGAGACGCGCTATAACGTCAAGGAGGTCCAGGACACGTTTGACGGTGCCCAGGTTACTGACCAGTCGAGCGTGATCACCCTCGTTTATGACACCCTTAATGCCGTCGAAGGCCGAGGCTCCGTGATCCAGCGGCGCTACGTCTTCGAGGCCATGCCGGAACAGACCAAACCCCGCAACCGCTGGGTCGAATCCCGGGCGTCGGACCAGCTCACCATCAGCGTCATCCCAACCGAGCTGCGGGCCGCCGTGCAGGATTCGGGCAAGGAACAGTTCTGGGCGTCCACGGAGTTCCCGGTGGGTACTGAAGACCGGCCCGGCATCGCCGTCGGCAATAAGGTGACCTTCAACGGCACGGTCTACGAGCTGTACCTGATCTACGACTTGAACACCGCCCAAAAAACCCTCGACGAGATCCAGAACGTCCTGCTGGCCGGCGGCGCCGTGCTGGCGCTGCTGATCGGCGCCGTGGCCTGGTATGTGACCCGCAACGTGGTCAGCCCCGTCAGCCACGCCGCCCTTGTCTCCGAAAAGCTCGCTGCCGGACAGCTGCAAGAACGAATGGTGGTCAAAGGCGAGGACGAGGTCGCCCGGCTCGGGGCTTCCTTTAACCACATGGCGGCGAGCCTCCAGGAGCAGATCACCCAGCTGGCCACCTTGTCACAGATGCAGCAGCGGTTCGTTTCTGACGTCTCCCACGAACTCAGAACCCCGCTGACCACGGTGCGGATGGCCGCTGAAGTGCTCTACGAGGCCCGCGACGACTTCGACCCCATCAACAAACGCTCCGCTGAGCTGCTCTACAACCAGGTGGAGCGTTTCCAGTCGTTGCTGGCAGACCTGTTGGAGATCTCCCGCTTCGATGCGGGCGTGGCCACCCTCGACGCCGAACCGGGCGACATTGTGCAGCTTGTCTCGCACGTGATGGAAGGCGTTGCTCCGGTGGCCGCCGCGTATGGCTCCGCCGTCACCCTCAACGCGCCTGCGGGCAGCATCATCGTTGATATGGACGACCGCCGGATCGACCGGATCCTGCGCAACCTGGTCCTGAATGCGCTCGAGCACGGCGAGGGCCGTCCGGTGAACATCTCCGTGGCCGCCAACGACCATGCGGTGGCGGTGGCGGTCCGCGACCACGGCATCGGTCTGGCCCCCGCAGAGGCGGCACGCGTGTTCGACCGGTTCTGGCGGGCGGATCCGGCCCGGGCGCGCACCACGGGAGGCAGCGGCCTTGGGTTGTCCATTGCTGCCGAGGACGCGAAACTCCATGACGGCTGGCTTCAGGCCTGGGGGCGCAAAGGCAGCGGGGCCAACTTCCGACTCACCCTCGCGCTGCGCCGGGGCGAGATCATTACTAAGTCCCCCCTCCAGCTGGAGCCGGTCGACGTCGGCCTGCAGGACGACCGCAGCGAGCGGACCATGCTCGTGCTCGATCCCAGCCCGGCGCCGCGCGCTGATGACCGCGCCCGCGCTGCAGGCAGCACCGCCGGTGCAGCCGCCGCGGACCCGGGGCCTGCGGGAAGCGGGACTGATACGACCGGACCCACAGCAACCGGAACGAAGGAGCGGTCATGAGCCAGACCTCACGGAAGGCCAGCCGTGCCGCGGCGGCGTTGCTGGTGGTGCTGGTGTTCCTGCTGACCTCGTGTGCGCAGATCCCCCGGTCGGGCCCGGTCGGAAAAAGCACCGACGAGAGCGCCGGCAACCCCAATAACGCCCCCGTGTTCTTCCCGTCCGCCCCCCGTGAGGGGGCCGGGCCGGAAGCGGTGATCGAGGACTTCTATCTCGCTGGCAGCGGCTACGAGGACGACTACGCCGTCGCGCGGCAATATCTGACCCAGGCGTCGTCGGTGACCTGGAAGCCTGACCAGCGGGTGCTCGTCTTCCGGTCGGCCCGTGTTGTGCCGACTGGCGTGGAAAACGTCTTCAATTACGAACTGGACGTGTCCTATTCCGTCGATGTGGACGGGGTCGCCACCCAGCTCCCCGAAGGGACCAAGGAAAATATTCCCGCCACCCTGACCAAGGTGGACGGACAGTGGCGCATTGCGGAACTCCCGGACGGGACGGCGATCCCGGAAGAAACATTCAAAGTCATCTACGGCGCCTATCCGATCTACTTCTATGACCCGACGTATACGTACGCCGTGCCCGATGTCCGGTGGTTCATCAAGAAGAAGACCGTCAAGGCCATGACCAGCGCATTGCTCGGCGGCCCGGCACCGTATCTCAAGGGTGCGGTGGTCAGCGCCTTCCCCTCGGGCATTAAGCTGGCCCGCGAATCGGTCCCGGTGGTGTCCGGCGCAGCGCAGGTGGACCTGACAGCGAAGGACCTCGTTGAGGCGTCCAATGAGGACCGGTTGCGGATGCAGACCCAGCTCGCCCTCACGTTCCGCAGCCAGCCCGACGTCATCAATGTGGAGCTCCGGGCCAACCAGGATCTGGTGCGTGTGGATGACAACGGTTCGGTGCTTCCGCCGATCCGGGACAAGAACGTTCCAGCCCGCCAAATCGCCGTGAGCAACAACGATCTGGTCCGGTACGAGAACAACCGGATCTCGCCGCTTCCTGACATGCAGGCGGTGTCGGCCCTGGCTCCCCGGGTTCCGGCGGAGTCCCCGGTCTCGCAGGCCGTCGCCTTCCTCAACGCCGGCCGCGGGACGTTGTACTCCATCGTGCCCGGCCAGCCCGCCCGCGCCCTGACCACCCGCGCTACCTTGACCCGGCCGTCTTTCGACCGGTACGACTGGGTCTGGACGGCGGGCCCGGGGGCCAGCGGCGCCACGGAACTGATCGCCCACCGGCCGGGCGGCGTGACCGAAGGCGCCGCCGTCCCCGCCGTCACCCTGTCGCCCGCCTGGCTTGCCGGGCGCTCCGTCAAGGAGGTTCGGATCTCCCGCGAAGGCACCCGCGCCCTCGTCCTGACGGAGCAGAATGGCAAGACCCGGGTCCAGATCGCCGGTATCGTCCGGGCAGCCGACGGCACCCCCAAGGAACTTACTGTGCCGACGACGCTGTTGGCGACCAGCAATCCGGATCAAGGCGTGTGGGTCGATGACTCGACGGTTGCCGTCATGAAGGGCTCCTCGACCGAGCCCGTCACCCCGGAACTGCTGTACCTCACGTCATCCCAGCCGCAACAGCTCGCCCCGTGGCCGGGCCTCACCGCGCTCAGCGCCGGCAACGGCAGCGAAGAAATCTATGCCCAGTCCGCCGACGGCATCTTCCTGCGGCTCGGCAACGGCTGGTCCCCCCAGCTCAAGGGGCCCATCGATCCGTCGTACCCGGGATAGGGTTCCGGCCAGCTCCCTGCGGAAGCGGTCGTCGACAGCGGTCGCGCAGGCATCCTTCTGCCCGCGGTGATCCGCGCCGCGTGTCCACATAAGCTGCCACGGGCCGCTTTGCGTCCGCCGCAGAGGCGGAAACTTGCCGGATGGAGACACCCCCGCCAGCCCGGGACGGCGAGCAAGACGGTCAAGCCGGCGACCAAAGCCGCCCCCGGAGCCGGGCCGGCACAGGCCCCCGCCGGCGCACGCGCCCGGCCGACCCCGACCTCGCCCCGGTTGCCGCGGGCACGGCAAGACACCGCGGCGGTTACCGCCGGCCGCTGGCACGGCTCGCGGAGTCGGCCGCGGCAGCCGCGGCCGAAGTCCTTGCGCTCGCGACGCCGGTGGATTGCGTATGTTGTGGAGCAGAAGATCTGACGCTTTGCGGCGGTTGCGAACGGCAGGTCCGTCAGCTGATGCGCCAACCGTTCCGGGCAGAAGCACAAGCCCCGGCCCTCATGGACGTCGACGGGTCCGTGCTCCTTCCGGTCGTGGCTGCTGGAACCTACCGCGCGGAGCTGGCGCAGACGGTACTGTCCTTCAAACGCCACGGCCAGCGACAGCTCGCCGTGGTGTTGTCCATCGGCCTGGCCCGAGCCATCAAGGCAGCTGCCGGGCAGACCCCGGGTCTGCTGCTGGTGCCAGTGCCGACCAGCAGCCGGGCCTACCGGAAGCGGGGCTTCAGCCCGGTCCACGTATTGCTGGACCGGATCGGCCGGACCTGGACCGAAGGGGAACCGTACTGCCGGGTGAGCACCGTCGCCGCCCTCCGGAAGACCGGAGGGCGGGCCAGGGTGGCCGGGGCCGGCTACAGCCTCCCCGGGATCGGGGCAGGACCCGGCGGGCAGAAGGGCTTGGGGCGCAAAAACCGGGCGCAACGGGTGCGCGGATCCATGCGGGTGCGCCGTGGTCCGTTCTGTCCCGACCTGACGGGACAGCCCTGCATCATCGTCGATGATGTCCTCACGACCGGGGCCACGTTGGCCGAAGCTGCACGGGCCTTGCGGGAGGCCGGCGCTCTGGTGCGGGGCGCCGTCGTCCTCGCCGCGACACGCCCGCCGGTGACGCACAATCTGGGCGAGGCAGGCCGCCAGCTGGCGGAAGAAAGCCCCTCAAGCAAAATATAAACCGAAAAAGGATGAATTAGAGGGGGCTATGAACTAACGTCGGAGATGGGTACCAAGAATAGATGTACCTGTCGATAGCGGCTCGGAAAGGGGCTCGACTGTCAGTCAGATCGGCCCCCCGGAAGTACCGCCGTCGTGTCACCGAAGTCATTTGGAGGGCACCATGGAGTTCATGATCAGCGGACGTAATTTGACGGTCTCGGACCGTTTCCGCGAGTACGCCGACGAGAAGATCTCGAAGATCGCGTCGCTGGGGGACAAAGTCCAGAGAGTGGACGCGAAGGTTTCCAAGGAGACCAAGGCCCGGCAGACCGACGAGATGCTCACGGTTGAGCTCACCGTCCTGGGGCGGGGCCCCGTCATTCGAGCCGAAGCCAGCGCCGCTGACAAGTTTGCCGCGTTCGATCTCGCCTACAACAAGCTCCTCGAACGCTTGCGCCGAGCAAAGGACCGCAAAAAGGTCCACCATGGCCGGCACACCCCCAAGTCCGTCACGGAGGCGACGGCCACCCTTGAGCCCGCCAGCACCAGCGAGCCCATCTACGTCGAGGCCAATCACTGGCAGGAGCCCAAAACGGCTCCCGCGGAGAAGTCGCCGTATGAGGTTGAGAACGATATCCCCGCCGGAGACTCGCCTGTACTCATCCGCCGGAAGGTCTTTCCCGCAGCATCGCTCACCCTTGATGATGCAGTAGACAACATGGAGCTCGTGGGCCATGATTTCTATCTTTTCGTGGACAAGGAGACCAAGGCGCCGTCCGTCGTGTACCGCCGCGAGGGATGGACCTACGGGGTGATCAGTCTGGACCAGACGTGTGAGCCGGGCCAGGCTCCGCTGGAAGAGAAGATCCTGGCTTACCGCTCCGAGGATGAGCCCGCCAGCGCATAAGCTGGTGCCGACCATCCAATGAAGGGACAGGCGTGCAGGAAGTGCTGAGCCTCAAGCAGGCACGGCGGATCGCACTGGCAGCCCAGGGATTGGATAAGGTACGGCCCGCCGGACCCGTCAGCGTACGGGCGGTGGGCCGTACTTTTGCCCGGCTCCAGCTGGTCCAGATCGATTCCGTCAATGTTCTGGCGCGGAGCCACTATCTGCCGTTCTTTTCCCGGTTGGGCAACTATGACCGCGCCATCCTTCGCCGGATGGCCGGCACCCACCCGCGCCGCATGATGGAGTACTGGGCGCACGAGGCCAGTTTTATCCGCCCTGAGCATTTCCAGGACCTGACCCTGTGGCAAAACCGCTCCTGGGTGGGGGCGCACAACATGGACGCGGACCTGCGGAAAAGTGTCGCGTCCCGCGTCCTTGAGGCGCTGGCCGACGGACCGCCGCTGACCGCCGCCGAACTCACCGCCCGCCTGGGTCACATCGAGGACCGGCAACAGGACAATTGGGGCTGGAATTGGAACGCGGTGAAAAGGGTTCTGGAGCATCTGTTCGAGGCAGGCCATATTTCGGCCGCATCCCGCACAGAGTCCTTCGAGCGGCGCTACACCCTCACGTCCAGGGTGCTCACCGAACGCCCGGCCGGGACCTCCGGCACCCCGGAGGCAGGACCGGATCCAGAGAACGCGCTGGTGCGCCTCATTGATGCCGCCGCCCAGGCCCACGGGATCGGCACGCTGCGGTGCTTTGCGGACTACTTCCGGATGCCCATGCGTCCGTCTGCGGCGGCCGTGGCGCACCTGGTGGACGCCGGAAAGCTCCTGCCTGTTACGGTGCGCGGTTGGGACAAGCCCGTCTACCGGCATATCGAGGCGAAGCTGCCCCGCACCGCCACCGGCCGTGCGCTCCTGAGTCCCTTCGACTCGCTGGTCTTTGAGCGGCGACGCCTCGAAGACCTGTTCAACTTCCACTACCGCATCGAGATCTACACCCCGGAGCCTAAACGCCGGCACGGATATTACGTGCTGCCGTTCCTGCTCCGCGATGGAATGGTGGCCCGTGTGGACCTCAAAGCCGACCGCGCCAACGGTCTTTTGCTGGCGAAGGCGGCCTACGCGGAACCGGGAGCTCCCGCCGACACCGCGGTCGAACTGGCCGCCGAACTCAGGCTCATGGCAGAGTGGCTTGCACTGGACCGGGTTGTTGTGTTCCCGAAAGGGGACCTGGCGCCGGCGCTCGCCGACGCCGTGTGCGGAGCGGGACGCGGTGGATCCGCTGAGAGGGAACAGGCGTAACCGCCGCTGCGTCTCTCCCGTAGACTAAACACGCCAGAATTCGGCAGCTTGAGACTGGGAGCAACTTCACGTGGCATCACTTATCGAAAAACTTCTCCGCACGGGTGACAAAAAAACCCTAAGGCAGCTGCGGAACTATGCTGATTCCATTAACGCCCTGGAAAGCTCCTTCCAGACCTTCAGCGACGCCGAGTTGCGCGAAGAAACAGACCGTCTCAGGGCCCGGCACGCTGACGGCGAAATACTGGATGATCTCCTGCCCGAGGCGTTCGCCGCAGTCCGCGAGGCCTCCTCGCGCACGCTGGGGATGCGCCACTTCGACGTCCAGTTGATGGGCGGCGCTGCCCTGCACCTGGGCAATATTGCGGAGATGAAGACCGGTGAAGGCAAGACCCTGGTAGCCACCGCTCCGGCCTACCTGAACGCCCTCACCGGCAACGGCGTGCACGTTATCACCGTCAACGACTACCTGGCTGAATACCAGTCGGACCTCATGGGACGGGTGTACCGGTTCCTGGGCCTGACGAGCGGCTGCATCCTGTCAAACCAGGACCCCTCCGTGCGCCGCGAACAGTACACCGCGGACATCACCTACGGCACCAACAACGAATTCGGCTTCGACTACCTCCGCGACAACATGGCGTGGGACAGATCCGAGCTCGTCCAGCGCGGCCACCATTTCGCCATTGTCGATGAAGTGGACTCCATTCTCATCGATGAAGCCCGGACCCCTCTGATCATCTCCGGACCAGCCCAGGGCGACACCAACCGCTGGTACAGCGAGTTCGCCAAGGTGGTCACCCGGCTCAAGTCCGAGGAGGACTACGAAGTCGACGAAAAGAAGCGCACCGTTGGTGTGCTTGAAGCCGGCATCGAGAAGGTCGAGGATTACCTCGGCATCCACAACCTGTACGAGTCCGCCAACACCCCGCTGATCGGTTTCCTGAACAACGCCATCAAGGCCAAGGAACTGTTCAAGCGGGACAAGGATTACGTCATCCTCGACGGTGAAGTCCTGATCGTTGACGAGCACACCGGCCGTATCCTGGCCGGCCGGCGCTATAACGAGGGCATGCACCAGGCGATCGAAGCCAAAGAGGGCGTCGAGATCAAGGCTGAAAACCAGACCCTCGCCACGGTCACCTTGCAGAACTACTTCCGCATGTACGACAAGCTCGCAGGCATGACCGGTACTGCCGAAACCGAAGCCGCAGAATTTATGAGCACCTACAAACTGGGTGTCGTCGCGATCCCGACCAACCGGGACATGACGAGAATTGACCAGGCCGACCTTGTCTATAAGAACGAGGCCGTCAAATTCGACGCCGTCGTCAAGGACATCGCCGAGCGGCATGAAGAGGGCCAGCCGGTCCTGGTCGGCACTACGAGCGTCGAGAAGAGCGAGTATCTCTCCCGGCTGCTGGCCAAGGAGGGCATCCGGCACGAGGTCCTCAACGCTAAAAACCACGCCCGTGAGGCAGCGATTGTGGCCCAGGCCGGGCGCAAGGGTGCCGTCACCGTGGCGACCAACATGGCCGGCCGCGGTACCGACATCATGCTCGGCGGCAACGCCGAGTTCACCGCCGTCGCCGAGTTGGCTTCGCGCGGACTGGATCCGGAAGAGAACTCCGAAGAATATGAGGCAGCCTGGCCGGCTGCCTTCGAGGCCGCCAAGCAGTCCGTCAAAGACGAGCACGAGGAAGTCCTGACCTACGGCGGCCTGTACGTGCTGGGCACCGAGCGCCACGAATCACGGCGAATCGACAACCAGCTCCGCGGCCGCTCCGGCCGTCAGGGCGACCCCGGCGAGTCCCGGTTCTACCTGTCGCTGACGGATGACCTGATGCGCCTGTTCAACTCCGGGGCGGCGGAACGGCTCATGAACAGTTCCGTGCCGGACGACGTCGCCCTCGAATCCAAGCTCGTCTCCCGTGCCATCGCCTCCGCGCAAGGCCAGGTAGAGGGCCGCAACGCCGAACAGCGCAAGAACGTCCTGAAGTACGACGACGTCCTGAACCGCCAGCGCGAAGCCATCTACGGTGACCGCCGCCGCATTCTTGAGGGCGACGACTTGCACGAAAAGGTCCAGTTCTTCCTGGAGGACACCATCACCGCCTTCATCGAGCAGGCCACCGCTGAGGGCAATGGTGACGACTGGGACTTCAACTTATTGTGGTCGAACCTCAAGACCCTCTACCCTCTGAGTGTCACGCCACGCGACGTCATCGACGAAGCCGGCGGAAAGTCCCGAATCACGGTCGAATTCCTCAAGGAAGAGATCCTTTCCGATGCCCGCCTCGTCTACCAATCCCGTGAAGAAACCATCGGGCACGAGAGCATGCGCGAACTCGAGCGGCGCGTCGTTCTGTCGGTGATCGGCCGCAAATGGCAGGAACACCTCTACGAGATGGACTACCTGAAGGAAGGCATCGGGCTGCGCGCCATGGCCCAGCGCGACCCTCTGGTGGAATACCAGCGCGAGGGCTTCATCATGTTCCAGGCAATGATGGAGGCCATCCGCGAGGAAAGCGTCGGGTTCCTCTTCAACCTTGAGGTCGAGGTGACGCCCGCCGCAGACGTCGTCGTTGCGGACGCCGCGGGCCAGCACACCGAACACCAGGAACCGCAGATCCATGCCGCGGGGTTGGAGGCGCCCGAAAAGCCGGCCCAGCTGCAATACACCGCACCCGGAGAAGACGGTACGGCCCAAACCCGGGTGGAGGCCAAAGTCCCGGGCCGCTCCGGCAACCCCGCCAAGGCCGGACAGGACGCGCCGCGCCGGCCGGGGAAAAAGAAGAAACGCTAACCGGCCGCGGGCAGTACACCGCGGCCCGGACGGGGCGTGCAGTAGGAAAGCAGCCAGAAAAGAGGACCGGAGCATGTTCCGGTCCTCTTTCTGGCTGTGCGCTCCTCCTTCCGTTGCTTCGAACAGCCAAGCCCCAGACCGTTACAGCGGCCGGGCCAGGCGGGCCTCAGCCAATCTCCAGAACGGTGATCCGCCAGGTCAGCCGGCACCGCTCCAGCCGAAGGGCGACCGCCCGTACCCGCAGTTCCTCGACCACGACGGCGCTTGCTTCATAGATGTCAGCGGAAATGCGGCACGCCCGGACCGACCGAACGGAAGGATTGCGGTGCAGCCGGCCTGCAGTCGGACTCGCCCCGCACGGCACGCGCCGGGTCAAAGCGGCCCGGTGTTGCAGGGCAGCGAGGCAGCGTTCATCGAGCCGACGGGCCAGCTGCTGCGCCGGCCGGGTGCCGGCCAGTACTTCTATGGCAGCCTGGACGGTGCTGCGCGAGATTGCGCATACCTCCTGTTCCTCATCAGCCAGGCGCAACTGCGGAACTGCCGGAACGCGGGGACCGGACGGACGCGCCTCCGGCGCGCCGCCGCCGGGCACCAGGCGCAGTGGCGGAGTTATCGACGTTGCGGCTTCCGCAGCGGCATGGTGTCTGGTCAAGGCGGTCATGATGCTTCCTTTACTGGGGGAGTTTGGAGTCGTGCGGTTGCCGGGCCCCGGCTGGTATCTTCATCCGGTCATCACTCGCTGGCCGGAAGTCTCAATACCTGGCCGGGCCTCAGGAGGTTGGGGTTCCCGCCGATGATGTCCTTGTTGGCTTGGTAAAGCCGCGGCCAGTCCACGGCGATGTCCACGTCCGAGGCGAAGGGTCCGAGGCGGGCCGCCGACAAGCTCCAGAGTGAATCTCCGGGGCGTACCGTCACTTCGCTTGCCGGGCTGGAAGGCTGTTGGTGACGCGGGGGCTGCGCGGCCAGCGGCCCGGGGTCGACAACCGGACTGAGCGGCTGCCACTGCGGACCGGCGACGGCAGGGTTGGCCGCCGGTTGTCCGGGGCGGGGCGTGGGCCCGGGAACCGGTGCGGACGTGTCCGCCGCAGTGCCAGTCCCAGCCGGGAGGGCCGTCGGAGTCCACGCCACAGACGCTTTGGGGATGACGGCGGCATCCGGTACCGGGGCTGCAGTCGAAGCCACGGCCAGCGGGGCGGTGAGCAGGTGCAGTCCCAGAGTGGCCAAGGCCAGCCTGCGCATGAAAGCCGGGGCGAACCTTCCGGTCGCAGATGCTGCGCGGAGGTTCCCCCGGCGTTCCAGGCAGGCGGCCACGACAGCGATGAACAGGGAGAGGGCCCACCAGACGATGACTATCAGGCCGGCCGTGTTTGCAGCGATCCCTAGCTGGTCTTCGAATCCGAGCGATTGATGACGAGACGAGGAAGACCGCCAGCGCAGAAGGATGCTGCCTCCTGTTCCCGCAAGAACAAGTCCCAGCAGCAAAATGGCGGCGGCCGCAGCGGCATCAGCGCCAAGCCCGCGACGCCGGTCCGGGAGGGAACTGTTTGCTGCTGCCCGCATGGAACTCCGCCTTTACCTGGATAGCGATTGAGTACGTGCATTTGATGCGCTTTGATACTGTTTGACTTAGTTTGAATCATTTGAGCCCCGTTTGTCCAGAGTCGATTTTCGGGTTGTGCGGTTGACCCCCGGTATCGGCACGCCTACGCTGACGCCATGCGCTGGGATGCCCTTTTTGCCGATCTGGAGACACAACTGGCCGCCAGTGAGCGGCTTGATCTCGACGCGGAAATCACCGAGCGGACACGGACCGAGGCGGCAGCGGTGGAGCTCACGGATCGGCTCCGGGGCTCGGTGGGGCAGCTGATCGTGGTTCAGTTGGCGTCCGGATCGGCGCTCGAGGGGACTCTAAGCCACGCAGGAAGCCAAGCCCTCGTGCTGGATGAACCACAGCACCAGGTGCTCGTTCCCTACGCCGCGGTGGTTCGATACCTCGGTCTTTCGAGGCTGGCCGTACCAGAATTGTCCAAGGTGCGCCAGAGGCTGGGCCTGGCCAGTGCGCTGCGCGGGCTGGCGCGGGACCGGGCTGCCCTGGCCGTCCTGCTGGCAGGCGGTCCGGCAGGAGAAACAACCCTCCATGGGGTGATTGACCGGGTGGGACGCGACCATCTGGACCTGGCGGTCACCGGCGGCGGCGAGGACCGCCGGCGCGCCAACGTCCGGCAAATGGCGACGATACCCTTTGGCGCGTTAGCCGGGCTCCGGTCGGCCCGGAGGCCCGGGTCCGACGGCCGGCGGTACTAGGTCCGGGTTCCGGCGCAAGACGCAAGACGCGAGACGCAAGACACCGAGGATGCCGGCCGTGGCCGTCCTGACCCGGTGTCGCGGCGAGTCCGGCTCAGCGGACTTTGGCCTTGGCTTCCTGGATCATCCGGGTGGCTTCGGCGTAGCGCTCCTCGATGTACTGCTCGAGCATCTTTTCCTCAACACGCCACTGGCCGCGTCCGCCCACCTGGATGGCCTTGAGTTCACCACTGCGCACAAGTGCGTAAGCAGCAGGAGCGTTAATCTGGAGCTGCTCCGCGACGTCGGCGAGGGTCAGGAATCGTGGCATATGTTCATTTTGCCATCAATGGCACCATTTGAGGCTCTTATCCACAGTCCGGCCCACTTCGTTCCAGCATCTTCCCGTCCGGGCACGAAGAGGTAACAATGTAGGGGCCACGCCATTGCGGGGCGGCGACTACAGGGGGAGCGGGCGCATGAGTGTGGGCACGGTAGCTGCCGGAGCACGGCTGAAGAGGCCATCCTGGAAAGACCCCCGGCTCCTGGTGGGCATCCTGCTCGTCCTGGCCTCGGTCGCGGGCGTCGTTTCTCTGGTCGGGGCCGCCGACCAAACCGTCGAGGCATACACCGCCCGGGAAGCGATTGCCGTCGGTGAGAAGCTGACCGAGGACAAGCTGAACCGCGTCAAGGTCCGCCTTGGTGACGTAGAGCAGCACTATCTCACCCCAGCCTCCGGTCTTCCCGACGGGCTTATTGCTGTCCAGAGAATCGGCAAGGACCAGCTGGCGCCGCGTGCGAGTTTCGGTCACCCGGACGGCCTGGACCGGAAACCGGTCGCCGTGACTGTCGATGAGGCATTGCCAGCACAGGCCGTTGCCGGCTCGCGGGTGGATGTGTGGGTGGCGCTGCCGGATACCCGCAACGGATTCAATCAGCCGGCCCTGCTGTTGCCGGGAGCCGAAATCGCCCAAATCACGCCGGGCAGCACCGCTTTGGGGTCCGCGCGGTCCACTGTCGTGATGGTGCTGGTGACCAACGAGCAGATGCCGAACCTGCTGGGTGCCCAGGCCAACAAGGCCAAGATCTCGGTGGTCTGGAATCCTGGCGGTTCATCCCGATGAGTATCCCGGTAGTCACCGTCGGCGGCTCGAGAGAGGACCTGGTGGGCGGGCTGGAGCGCCTCCACGGGCCGGTCTCAGTGGTCCGGCGGTGCCAGGAACTTGCGGAGCTGCTGGCGGCCTGCCAGGGAGGAATGGCCCGTGCGGCGGTCGTGGCCGAAGGCAGTGAGGAGTTGACGGCGTCTCTGGTGGACCGGCTGTCCGCCGTTGGCGTCGCCATCGTTGCCCTGACCGACAGTCCGGAGGAGAAAACCCGGCTGCGGGGCATCGGCGTCGCCGCCGAACTCACCAGCGTCGATGCCCCTACCCTCGCCGGACGCATCATGGCGTCCGTCGCACAACTCGCTGGCACCGAACAAAGGCTGCGGCCGGCGGCCAATGCCGGTCTTGCTGAACCGGGCAGGGACCCCGCCGGCGCGGGCAGCCCTGCCACGGGGGGTGTTGAAAGCCCAGGCACGGGGCAGATCATTGCCGTGTGGGGACCCGCCGGCTCGCCGGGACGGACCCTGCTTGCCGCCAACATGGCAGGCGAACTCGCCGCGGACGGCAAGTCCGTGCTGTTGGTCGACGCAGACAGCTACGGCGCCAGCGTCGCTGCCATGCTGGGGCTCTTGGACGAAGCGGCAGGACTCGCGCAGGCTTGCAGGCTTGCCGATCAGGGCCTGCTCGATCCTGAGGCGCTGCTCAGGATCGCGACCCCGGTGGTGACAAAGACGGGCACCTTCCGCGTATTGACCGGAATTACCCGGGCCGACCGCTGGACCGAACTCCGCGCCGCAGCCCTTTCCCTGGTGCTGGCCAGGGCCACGCAGGTGGTGGAGGTCATCGTCATCGACACCGGGTTTTGCCTCGAGTCCGACGAAGAACTGAGCTTCGACACCATGGCTCCGCGGCGAAATGCTGCGACGTTGCGGAGCCTCGAGGTGGCGGACACGGTGTTTGCTGTAGGGCTGGCTGACTCCATCGGGGTGCCGAGGCTCGTTCGGGGCCTCGCGGAACTTCAAGCCGCTGTCCCGCACGCATCCCCGCACGTGGTGCTGAACAAGGTCCGTCCGTCCGCGGTGGGACGATTCCCGGAACGGCAATTGCGTGATGCCTGGGAGCGGTACGGGCCCACGGTGCCGCTGGCGGCATTCCTTCCCGCGGATCCCGCCGCCTGTGATGCGGCGCTGCTCGCCGGGTCGCTGTTGCTTGAGTCCGCCCCCGACTCTCCGCTCCGGAGGGCCATCGCATCCTTGGTTTGTGCACCCGTCCAAGGAAAAAGTCATTCCTCTGTATTTTCTTCCACAGCGAGACGCCGTCTAAAGCGTTAGGCTCGCTAAAAGAGCCGCAACGAAGCGGCCGTGAACTTTTTATGGAGGCGTTTGTCGATGTCGTCTGGGTCCAGCGTGGAGGATCAAACCCTTTCGATCGGTGCCGAAGCCGGCTACCTGAGGGACTACTACGAGCACCTCGCCGGAGAAGACGCCCGGGGGTATCCACAGGAGCTCCTGGCGTCCCGGGCGTCCCTGCACAAGGACGCTGCGGCGAACCGGTTCCCGGGACGGGCCAGCATCACGATCTCCGATGAAACCGATCGCAGTGTCGTCTACATTGTCACCGATGACATGCCCTTCCTCGTCGACTCTGTCAACGCGGAACTGGTCCGGCAGAATGCCCCCATCCATCTGGTGATGCACCCGCTGTTCGTCGTGACCCGCAACCGCCAGAGCGGGGAGCTCGTCAAGGTTTCCCGTGTGCCCTCCCACCTGGGGATCTCCAGCGGTGACACCGCGGCGATGCCCAACCTCTCGCACCTGATCGCCCAGGGTGACAACGCTTCGCATATGGAATCCTGGATTGCCGTCGAAATTGATCTCGTGGACGAGGCGAAGCGTGCGGCGCTGATCGAAGGTATCGGCCGTGTGCTCGCTGACGTGCGGGCCGCCGTCGAGGACTGGCCGAAGATGCGCAACCGGGCACTTCAAATTGCCAAGGGCCTGGACAACGTGGCCGATGCCGCACAGATCGCCGAGCTCCGCCAGGCCCAGGAGCTGCTGCGCTGGCTGGACGATGGAAACTTCACGTTCCTCGGCTACCGCGAATACGAACTCAAGACCGAATCCGGCGAGGACGTGCTGGAACCCCGCGAAGACAGCGGCCTGGGGCTGCTGCGCGGCAGCGCCGACACACCGCACCAGATCCAGCACCTCACCGAGACGGGCCGTAAAAAAGCCCGGGAGAAGCGTGCACTGGTCATCACCAAGGCCAACTCCCGCTCCACCGTGCACCGTTCCGCGTACCTGGATTACATCGGGGTAAAGAGTTTCGACGCGGCCGGTAACGTCAACGGCGAACGCCGCTTCATCGGACTCTTCGCCACCACGGCCTACTCCGGCTCCGTGCGCGACATCCCGGTAGTGCGTGAGAAGGTCGCCGCGGTACTGAACGACGCCGGGTTCCCGCCGGATTCGCACTCCGGCAAAGACCTCCTGGGCATCCTCGAGACCTACCCCCGCGACGAGCTGTTTCAAATTGAAGTTCCCGACCTGGCGGCCATTGCCACGGGCATCCAGCGTCTGCAGGAGCGGCGCCGGACCAGGCTGTTCCTTCGGCCGGACATTTACGGGCGTTTTATGTCCGCGCTCGTCTATCTCCCGCGGGACCGCTACACCACGAACGTCCGCCTCCGCATCGAGCAGGAACTGCGCCAAACCTTCGACGCCGTGTCCATCGACTACGAGGCGCGGATGACGGAATCAGCGCTGGCGCGTCTTTTCTTCCGGATCAGGCTTCCCAAGAACGCCGATGTCAGCAACGTCAGCAGCGACGACCTCGAAAAGCGGCTGGTCCGTGCTGCCCGCTCGTGGAGCGAAGGCATCGCCGAGGTCCTGCGCACCCAGGCCGATGCGGCCGGGGGCCTCACCGACGACGGCGCCAAAGGCCTCGCCGGCGTGTGGGCGGAAGCCTTCCCTGCAAGCTACCGCGTCGACTACGAAGTGGAGGATGCCCTCACCGACATCGCACGCTTCGAGAAGTACGGCGCTGCACCGGAGCACGCCGGGGAAGACGTCAAGGAACAGCCTGGCGTCCACGTCTACCTCCCCGAAGGGGCCGGAGCGACGCTCGAAGAGGACGCCCGCGTCAAGCTTTACATGCTGGAGCCCAAAAGCCTCAGCCAGATCCTGCCCTACTTTCACAATCTGGGGCTCGAGGTACTGGACGAACGTCCGTTCGAGATCGAGACCGCAGACCACCGCGACTTTTTCCTATATGACCTCGGCCTGAAGTACCCCGCAGGGGTGGACCCTCTCGAAACCGGTCAGCTTCTGGCCGACTCCTTCAGCGCCGCGGTCTCCGGAGCCGTGGAGTCGGACAGCTTCGACCGGCTGGTCCTGCGGGAGGGAATGCACTGGCGCCAGGTGGTGGTGCTGCGGGCCTACGCCAAATACATGCGGCAAATGGGCAACACCAACTCCTACGGATTCCTCGCCGACACCTTGCTGGCCAACCCTGCGGTCAACCGCGGCTTGAATGACCTTTTTGAAGTCCGCTTCGATCCCGCGCTGAGCTCCGACGCCCGCCAGGCAAAGCAGGAGGAAGTCCTCACCGCCCTCGACGCAGCGATCGAACAGGTCGCAACGCTGGATGCCGACAGGGTGCTGCGGACCTTCAAGAACCTGATTCAGGCCACACTGCGGACAAACCATTACCAGAACAAGGCGCATCTGAGCCTTAAGCTGGACCCGTCAGTCATTGAAGGACTGCCGTTCCCGACTCCCATGTTTGAAATCTGGGTTTATTCGCCCCGGGTCGAGGGTGTGCATCTGCGTTTCGGCAAGGTGGCACGCGGCGGGCTGCGCTGGTCGGACCGGCGTGAGGACTTCCGCACCGAAATCCTGGGCCTGGTCAAAGCCCAAACTGTCAAGAACGCCGTGATTGTGCCCACCGGAGCCAAGGGCGGGTTCTACGCCAAGCAGCTCCCGGACCCGGCCTCGGACCGTTCCGCATGGATGGCTGAGGGCATCGAAAGCTACAAGACGTTCATCCGCGGGCTCCTGGACGTCACCGACAATCTCGTGACAATGCCGGAGGGCGAACGGCTGGTGCCACCGGCCGACGTCGTACGGCATGACGACGATGATTCCTACCTCGTCGTCGCGGCCGATAAGGGGACCGCGTCCTTCTCCGACATCGCCAACGGGCTGGCCAAGGAGTACGGGTTCTGGCTCGGCGACGCCTTCGCCTCAGGCGGGTCGGTCGGGTACGACCACAAAGCGATGGGCATCACCGCCCGCGGGGCCTGGGAATCCGTCAAACGGCACTTCAGCGAGCTTGACCTGGACACCCAGTCCGAGCCCTTCACTGTGGTGGGCGTCGGTGACATGTCCGGCGACGTCTTCGGCAACGGGATGCTGCTCTCCAAGCACATCCGGCTGCTCGCGGCCTTTGACCACCGGCACATCTTCCTGGATCCCACCCCCGACGAGGCTGTTTCCTTCGACGAACGCCAGCGGCTCTTCGAGCTGCCCCGTTCGTCCTGGGACGATTACAACAAGTCCCTGATCAGCCAGGGTGGCGGCGTCTTCGCCCGTCAGGCGAAATCGATTCCGGTCTCGGAGCAGGTCAGGTACGCGCTCGGATTGCCGGAAGGCACCACGAAGCTCAGCCCGCCCGAACTGTTGCGCGCCATCCTGCTCGCTCCGGCCGATCTGCTCTACAACGGCGGCATCGGCACGTACGTCAAGGCCGGCACGGAAACCCATTCCGAGGTGGGCGACAAGGCCAACGACTCCATCCGGGTCGACGGCTGCGACCTGCGCGTCAAGGTGGTTGGCGAGGGTGGCAACCTGGGCATGACCCAGCGTGGCCGGATCGAGGCGGCCCTGCAGGGTGTCATCTTGAACACCGACGCGATCGACAACTCCGCTGGTGTGGACTGCTCGGACCACGAGGTCAATATCAAGATTTTCGTTGACCGGATGGTCGCCGCGGGGAAACTCGATCCTGCGGAGCGGTCGGAGTTCCTGGCTTCGATGACCGACGAGGTCGGCCGGCTGGTGCTCGAGGACAACATCGATCAGAACATCCTGCTGCTCAATGACCGGATGCGGGTTTCCGAGTGGAGCCCAAGCTACGAGCGCCTCATGGACTGGCTGGAGAAATCGGCGGACCTCAAGCGGGACCTGGAGGCGCTGCCCACTACAGAGACGCTCCGCGAGCGGCTGGAGCAGGGGCAGGGCCTGACCTCGCCTGAGCTGTCCGTGCTGGCGGCCTACGCCAAGATCGAACTCGCCTCGGCGCTTCGGGACAGCGACCTCGCCGAGGACCCCTGGTTCCGGGCGACCCTGCGGGCCTACTTCCCGCAGCAGCTGCGGGACAGGTTCGATGCAGACCTGGACACCCACCCGCTGCGCCGCGAAATCATCGCGACCGTCGTGGCAAACGACATGATCAACATGGGCGGCATCACCTTCGCGTTCCGCGCCATGGAGGAAACCTCCGCCACTGAGGCCGCAGTCGCCAAGGCTTTCGTGGCACTTCGTGAAGTCTACGAACTGGACATCATGGTGGGGGAGCTGAACGAGCTGCCCGCGTCGTTCCCGACGGAGCACTGGAGCACCATTCACCTGGATATCCGCCGGCTTCTGGACCGGGCGGTACGGTGGATCCTGAGCCAGAGCAACGCCTCCCGGCCTATCGCCGAGACCGTGGCCGAGTTCAAACCCCTGATGGATCCCATGCGGTCACGCCTGCTGGATTACCTGCGCGGCCAGGACCGTGACCGCGTGGCCGAATGGCTGGAAAAGGCGCGTAGCTGGGACGTTCCCGAAGATCTGGCACACCGGTGGGCTGAACTGTTCGAGAGCTTTGTGTTGCTCGACGTCGCCAAGATCGTCCATGCGAGCCCGGAACCGGTCGAGAACATCGCCCATGTCTACTACGCGGTATTCAACCGTTTCCACGCCGACTCCCTGCTGGAGCGCATCACCAAACTGCCTCGGGAGGACCGCTGGCAGGCCCTGGCCAGGGCGGCCCTGCGTGATGATCTCTACTCCACCGTGTCCGATATGACGAAGGCGGTTTTGGAGTCGTCACCTCAGGAGATGCCGGCGGAGGAACGCCTCCTGGCGTGGGAAAGCCAGAATGTTGAGCAGTTGGACCGTGCCAGGAGCATGTTCGACGAGGTCAATGCCCTCGAGGCCGATGACATGGCCTCGCTGTCGGTAGCATTGAGGCTCTTGAGGTCAATCGTTCGACGCTAGGCAGCGCCAGCTGCTGCCGGCGTTTGCAAATGGAGGTGCTGTGGCAATCTTTACGGACCCTATCAGGGAGCATGCTGATTTTGGGCCGGGGGATGCCGAGTGGCTGCACCTCCTGGTCGGCGACTGGCAGATGGTCGCCGACCTGGCGTTCGCGGACCTGGCGCTGTGGTTTCCGCACCCCGAGTTCGGCTACGTAGCCCTTGCCCACGTCCGTCCCTCCACCTCGCACACGGTGTTCCACGCCGACTTCGTGGGGGAGGGGATCCGGTCGGACCTGCAACCGCTCGTTGACAAAGCGTGGGAAAGCCGGACGATTGAGCGCTCCAACGAGACCAACTGGAGCAGCGACATGGCCCTCCGGGTCGAGGCCGTGCCAATGGTCCGCAATGGCCGGACGCTCGCCATCGTCACCACCCACATGGATCTCTCAAGCTCCCGCATGCCGTCCCGGCTGGAGCTGACGTACCGGCAATGCGCCTACGACCTGTTGCGGATGGGAACGTTGGGGCTGTGGCCGGACTTCGCCTCGCCTACCGGTTCGCGCCGCGGCGCCCCCCGCGTCGGTGACGGTTTGATCCGGCTCGATGCCGAGGGAATCGTCCAGTACGCGAGCCCCAACGGGGTTTCCGCGTTCCGGCGGCTCGGCGACGGCGAGTCCCTCGAGGGCCGAAGCCTGGCCGAGGTCACGGCCGGCCTGCTGAAGGACCGCCGCCTGGTGGACGAGACCCTGCCGCTGGTGGTCACCGGACGCATGCCGTGGCGCAGCGAAATCGAGTCCCGCGGGGTCAGCCTGTCGCTGCGGGCGATCCCGCTCCGCGATGAGCAGCACCGGTTCGGCGCGCTGGTGCTTTGCCGGGATGTCAGCGAGCTGCGGCGCCGGGAAATGGAACTCGTTACCAAGGACGCCACCATCCGGGAAATTCATCACCGGGTGAAAAACAATCTGCAAACCGTTGCCGCGCTGTTGCGCATGCAGTCCCGGCGCATGGTCAGCGACGAGGCCAAACAGGGACTTGAACAGGCGATGCGGCGTGTGGCCACGATCGCCCTCGTGCATGAGACGCTGTCCCAGGGCCTGACCCAGAGCGTCGACTTTGACGAGCTTATCGGGCGCCAGTTCCGCCTCTCCGCCGAGGTTGCGTCACCGTCGCAGCAGGTCAGGACTGAGCGGTCCGGACTCTTCGGCGATCTGCCAAGTGACTTCGCCACTCCGCTGGCGTTGGTCATCAACGAACTGGTGACAAACGCCGTCGAACATGGCTTGGAGGGGCGAACCGGAACCGTCTGGCTGGCCGCGGCCCGGTCAGAGAGCGAGGACGGCGATGAACTGCTGACCGTGACCGTGGCGGACGACGGCGTTGGCATCCCCGCCACACCCTATGTGGAGGGACTCGGCCTGCAGATCGTCCGCACCCTGGTGACCAGCGAACTCGGTGGCAGCATTCAGTGGAAAGCCAGGGACGGTGGCGGGACGGCCGTCCAGATTGTCCTGAGCCTGGCCAAACGGTAGCTGGCCGGCCCCTGTTGGCGGGGTACCGCTGGCGGGCTTAACGAAGAATGGCCGCAGACCTAGGTCTGCGGCCATTCCTTTCCAGACGGTGAATCAGGAACGCGGGGTCAGGAGGCGCGGCGGGCCCGGGCAGCGCGGCGCTTGAGCGCGCGGCGTTCGTCCTCGCTCATGCCCCCCCATACACCGGCGTCCTGTCCGGACTCGAGGGCCCACTGCAGGCACGTGTCGACCACGGGGCATCGACGGCAAACACTTTTGGCTTCCTCGATCTGCAGGAGAGCAGGACCGGTATTTCCGACGGGGAAGAAAAGCTCCGGGTCCTTGTCAAGGCACGCTGCGCGGTTACGCCAATCCATGCTTATCAGTCACTCCATTTCTTGGGCACTCGTTGAAATGCCTTTGTGAAATTATTCACTAGAGGCTTCATAAAAAAGGGGCCCTGTGGGCCCCCTTGGTCATCTGGATTAAGCGTGTCATGTTAACGCTGCGTAAACAAGGGGTTCCCCACTGCAAAATGCGGTGGGACCGTGAGCGATGCATCACATTGGCTGGCGGTGCCGGTGCACTTAGCCGACCATGTCCGGTACTGTGCCAGTGTGTCAAGAGCTGCCAACAACCCCTCCAAGCCCGGCCGCGACGGCGATAGCTCCGGACCTCCTCCCGGCGATGCCCGAACAGGCACGCACGGGCGTCCCCCGGGAATCCTCATCATCGCGGTCATTGTGGCAGTGGAGGCGACTGCCCTGCTGGCGGCAGCCGGCTGGTACGGGAGTCAGCTTCTCACCGGCGCCCCGGTGCTGTCGTTCTGGGGCGCGGTGTTCACCCTCGGACTTCTTCTGGCGTTTTCGGCCTGGCTCTATGCAGTCGCAACGTTTCTGTTCCGCGGCTACCGGTGGCCGCGTGCGGGGGCGCTGGTGGCGCAGCTCTTCACCCTCACCATCGGTTTTCCCACGATGTCCGGCGGATACCCTCTG
The DNA here is from genome assembly GCA_039636775.1 of Micrococcaceae bacterium Sec5.8. Taxonomy (NCBI): domain Bacteria; kingdom Bacillati; phylum Actinomycetota; class Actinomycetes; order Micrococcales; family Micrococcaceae; species Micrococcaceae bacterium Sec5.8. Next base: position 2,734,044 of record CP143429.1, on the reverse strand, counting down.
GCAGGTCTGGCCATGGTAGTTCCGGCGGTCGTGGCGATCGTCTTGCTGTTCGATAAGCGCGTCATCTCGTTCACTTCGCGCGCCGGGGGATCGCCCCCCGCGCTGTAGCCGGGCCAGTACCGGGCGGCCCTCAGCCAATGCTCGGGGCATCTGCCCAAGGATCGAATGCCAACTGCACGGCGCAGGCGCGCCCCTCTGAGATCAGAACGGCCCGTCCCGGAGGAGGACTCTGCTCCAGTTCGAACCGAACACCAAACAACTCTCCGTCCATCAGGGTCCTGGGGGCAATAAGAAGGCCGCGCCCCTGGCCCACCGCCTCCTGGGCCAGTGCTACGCGGTGCCGAATGGCCGGGTTGAAGCCGGCAGTCAGGATCACGCGCCAGCCGAGGTTGTGCAGCAGATGCAGCCGGTTGTTGGTCTCGGGTGAGTGCAGATCGAGGTCATCGGCCAGCAGAATCGTTTCCGGATCCAGTGCTCCGGCACGTGCAGCGTCATGGATTCCGGCCCAGAAACGCTCCGGATCGTTCTCCGCCGGCGGCCGGATGAAACCCTGCTGTGGATTCAGGCCGGGCAGTGCGGAGAGCAGCGTCGTCTTTCCCGAGGTGGGGCCACCAAACACGGCAAGCACCCCGGCGTTCGGCACATGGACTTCGGCCGGGAGGAGTTCGTCGCCGGTGACCCCCAGCAACAACCGGCGAGGCAGGGGCAGAGTTTCCGTCGTCGACGTGCTGGGCCGGGGCACTGCCGGCCCGCCGGGTCCCGCTCCGCCCGGGCGGGTCCGGAGGAGGACCTCGGCTGCAGCCACCTGAACGGGCAGGGCCTCGACACGGAAGGGCCGGGCACGGACGGTGGCTCGGGGGCGGCGGACGTCCGGGGGGAGGGGCCCGAACAGCTGGCCGACGTTGCCGGAAGCTGACGGTGTGACGGACATCGGCCCAAAAACGACAACCCTGCCGGCATGAGTTCCGGTGGCCGGCAGACGTGGCCAAGTGAGCCGTGCCTCTTCCGTGGATCCGGCCGGCAGGAAGATCCGGTTGGGCAGGGCGGCGAAGAACCGAGAGGTCACGAGTTCGCGTTCCCCGGCCACCAGGACGGTGATTCCCGCCCTTCGGCCGTCACGGACGATGTCCTGGAGTAAGTCTTCGGCCCACGCCAGTGGGCCGGCCCTGAACGCGGAAACCCAGGAACCCCATCCATTGAGCGCAAGGAGGAGGGCCGGCGGCCCGGCAGAGAGTTCTCCGGTCAGCCTCTGGGTCATTTCGGCCGCAATGCGCTCCAGGACCCGTGCGGCCCGGCGGAGTTCATACAGCCCCACAACTGCCCCGACCCGGGGGGCGGTCGCAGCTGCACTGAACGTCCCGCCGGCATCCAGGAGGTATATATGCGAATCGCTATCACAGGTGAGGAGCTGTTCCACGATAAGGTCCATGGCGGCATCGGCGCCTCCTGTGAGACCCGAAATCAGAGCCAGGTGTCCCTGCATGCCGGGGTGCCAGCCGAACTCGGTGACACGTTGTTCCCCGGGCAGGTCCAGCAGGCCCAGCCTGATGCAACCGCGGCTGCCGTCAGCCGGGAAGGGCAGTTTCGCGGGGAGTGGGCCAGCGACGGGACGCCGCGGTCTCACGCCGCCGGAAGCCTCCCACAGGGCGCTTATGGTGTCCGTGAGTTGCCGGAGCCCCGGCGACTGCGGCGCATCGACGGCTCCCGGCCGGCCGGGCCCCATGCCCGTTCCCGTGCCCTCATACCGGCCTGCCGGCGGGCTGGCCAGGTATTCCGCCGCTTCCAGTACGGCGGTTGTGTGCCCCGGGCCGAGCACGGTCGGCGTTACCGCGGCAGTCTGGAACTCCTCGGGAGCTCCGTTTCCGCGGACGAGAAACGCGCGGCCCGGCGTCGAGACCGGTATGGCTGCGGCCAGCGAGGAATTAATGACGTCGAGGGATTCCAGCTCGGATTGGACCCTTAGGGCGATGCAGCTGGTCACGTTCGCGCGGATGTCCGCGGAGACAGCGCCCTGGGGACGCTGGGTCGCCATGATGAGGTGTACTCCCAGGGCGCGGCCGATGGCGGCGATCCGCATGAGCTCCGCCAGGGCTTGGGGCGCCTCGTCGAGCAGGATTCTGAACTCATCAATAATGAGGACCAGATGTGGCAGCGACCGCCCGGCCGGGCTAAGGGCTTCGTAGGACGGGAGGTCGGCGGCCTGGTGTGCGGCGAGGAGTTCCTCCCGGCGGCGTACCTCGGCCCGCAAGGAGGCAAGGGCCCGCGCCACTTCCTCAAGGGCGAGGTCCGTGAGCAGTCCCACACAATGAACCAGGCCGGCCAACGGCTGAAGTGCCGAGCCGCCTTTGAAATCAACAAACAGCAGGTTGACGCGGTCCGGTGGATGCGCAGCCGCGAGCCCGGCAGCCAGTGTCCGCAGCAGTTCCGACTTGCCGGAACCGGTGGTGCCCGCCACCAGGATGTGGGGGCCGTCCGCTTGGAGATCCAGCAGCAGGGGGCCGGATCGTCCAACCCCGACCACGACGGGAAGCCCAGGCCCGGCGGCCGACGCTTCCCAACGGGCGGAGATGTCCGCAGCTGAAACGGGCAGCAGCCCGCTAAGGGAACAAACGTCGGGAAGGCCGGCCGGGGGCGACAACGCAGGGGCTACTGTCGCCAGTCGCCGGCAACTGCGGTCAAAGACCCGGGACGGAACGAGATCGGGAATAAATTCCAGCGTCGGGGAGCGGACCGATGACAACCGCGCCGTGCGCTCGCCGAGCACCAGGGCCGTGCCGGCGGCCGGTGGTGCTGCAGGATCGGAGGTGCAACAGAGCACCTGCCAGCCGCGGCTGACCGCTGCAGCACAAATTCCGGTGGCTCCCGCCCCTGTGGCAATGATCAGCACCCCTCGCTCAAACCCGGCTCCCGGGCCGGCCGCCAAGATTCTCGAGGTGGCGCCGGCCTCCGCAGTCAGCAACGCGCCCGGCAGGAAGCGGGCGGCAAGCAGCGGCGGGGTTGGGCCCTGAATGAGGATCCGGGTACGCCCGGCAGCGGGGTAGCTGGCAAGCTGCAACACGAAGGACCTGACCAGTCCCGCGACGGCTGTTTCCGGGCCCCGGAGCGTCGTCACCGGAGTGGCAGGATCCAGCGTCACGGGCATCAAGCCGAGCGGTGGTGGCCGAAACCCCGGACCGGGAGGTTCCAGCCTGACGTTGGCGTCCTGCGGCTTGAGGCCGAGCCGCAGCCAGACCGGGCCCGGGTCGATGGCGGGAGCCGCACGGGGGCCAGGTTGCGCGGACCACCCATGCAGGGACAGCTCGCCGGCGGAGGGCGCGGCCCGCCGTCGTCGTTCTGCGTCTTCCCCGGCAGCTGCGGCGACGGCCGCCCGCAAATCGAGGCGCTGCCTTCGACCCGCTACAACGGGCACCAGAATCGAAGCTGCGGACACCGCGGTGAAAGCCAGAAAGATCCACATGCCCGTCAGGAGCGCCATGCCCACACCGATGGCGAGGGGCAGAACAGCACCCAGCAGGAGGGCCGCCCGGTTGACGGGCAGAACGGGATTGCTGACCAGCAGAGGATCCGAGACGTCGGATCCGGCACTGGCCGGGATGTCGGTGTCCGGGGAACCCCCGAAAACCAGGGACATCGAGGAGCTGCCGCACCGGATCATCGAGTCTGTGGAAACGGCCGCCGTGCCCACCTTCCTGCCGTCCACACGGACCCCGTTGGCGCTCCCGAGATCGCTGAGGGTGACGGCGGACTCCGTCACGTCCAGCTGCGCATGTTCGCGGGACAACTCCGCGTCCGGGATGGAAATCTCCGTGCCGGCGCGTCCGATGCGGAACCGGCCGCGCCGTAAGGGGAAGATCATTCCGGCGCCGGGACCGCTGTGGACGGCCAGGACGAGAGGGGCCGCGGCGAGGACAGAGGATGCTGTTGCGCCGCCGTCGACTATGGCCCCGTCCACCGGCACCGCCCCGTCCACCGGCACCGCACCGTCCACCGGCACCGCACCGTCCACCAGAACTGCACCGTCCACCAGAACTGCACCGTCCACCAGGGGGTGCCCGCCGACGCGCAACCCGGCCACCGCGATCCGGTCCACGCTCAGGTGTCCGGTCCCGAAGCGACGGGAGAGTGCCGCCTCGAGTTCTGCGCCTGCACACCCGTTGTCGACGTCGATGCTCAGCTCCACCGGGCCGGAGGCAAGCGCTGACCCGGGAGCCGGCACGAGAGTGCAGTGCAGCATCATCGGGGAGGGGCCTTTCCGGTGGCGATCATTAGGGTCCACGGTAGGCGGGCGAGCAGCGTCCCATCGAAGTGGAAAACCGCTATGTGGATAGCGGGTACGGCCCCGGTAGCCGCTGTAGAGAGCGGGCCACGGCGGGCGCCGGGAGGGGCTCCGATTCGCCGGTTCACAGGTTGTCTCGGGTAGGCTGGAGCAGCAGACAATGCACAATCTTGCGCTGCCCACATTCGAACCAGGAGATTTTGTGACCGCTGACCTCGTCATCGTAGGGTCAGGCTTCTTTGGCCTGACAATCGCAGAACGGGCCGCCACAGAGCTGGGCCTCAAGGTCGTCGTCATCGACCGCCGCCACCATGTCGGAGGCAATGCCTACAGCGAAAAGGAAGAGACTACCGGCATCGAAGTACACCGTTACGGCGCCCACCTTTTCCACACCTCAAACGAGCGCGTCTGGGAGTACGTCAACCGTTTCACGACGTTCACGAACTACGTCCACAAGGTGTACGGCGTTCACAAGGGTGAGGTCTACTCCCTGCCGATCAACCTGGCCACCATCAACCAGTTCTTCCGGGCCAACTTCACCCCGGGCGAGGCGCAGGAACTGATCAAAGAACAAGCCGGGGAACTGGCCGGCACGGATCCGCAGAACCTTAATGACAAGGGCATCCAGCTCATCGGCCGTCCGTTGTACGAGGCTTTCATAAAGCATTACACCGGCAAGCAGTGGCAGACCGATCCCAAGGACCTGCCCGCAGGCATCATTTCCCGCCTCCCGGTGCGGTACAACTACGACAACCGCTACTTCAATGACAAATACGAAGGCCTGCCGACCCATGGCTACACCGCGTGGGTGGAAAAAATGGCGGAGCACCCGAACATCGAAGTCCGGCTCAACACCGACTTCTTTGACGAGTCGCAGGAGTTCAGCAAGAACAAGGTAGTGGGCAACATCCCGGTCGTCTATACCGGACCCGTGGACCGGTACTTTGATTTCGCTGAGGGCGACCTCTCCTGGCGCACCATCGACTTCGAAGAGGAAGTGCTCGACGTCGGCGACTTCCAGGGAACGTCGGTCGTGAACTACAACGACGCGGATGTCGCCTACACTCGCATCATTGAGCCGCGCCACTTCCACCCGGAGCGCGACTACCAGACGGAGAAGACCGTCATCATGCGCGAGTTTTCCCGTGCGGCCGAGAAGGGCGACGAGCCCTACTACCCGATCAACACCGCCGCCGACCGCGAACGCCTGGTCAAGTACCGTGACCTCGCGGCGGCCGAGAAGGACGTTCTGTTCGGCGGACGCCTCGGCACGTACAAGTACCTCGACATGCACATGGCCATCGGGTCGGCGCTGACCATGTTCGATAACAAGATCCGCCCGCACTTCGAGGGCGGCGCCGCCATTGAAAGCGGAGGAGTGGACGCGTGATGACCACTGAAGAGTCATCCTCATGGAGCGCTCTTCAGAGGGTGATCCTCCCGTCGGCCGACCAGACGGACACCATCCCGCTCTACGTGGACGCCGGACCCGCCAGCGGCATCCGGTTGCGGGAAAACGACGAACTGGCGCGCACCCCGAAGCTGCCCGAAGACAAGCTGCAGATGTTCAGTTCGGGAAGCCGCCAGGCCCGCTTCGAGGACTTGCTCTCGCGGCGGTCCATGCGCGTCCGGTCCGGTGAGCAGCTCTCTTTCGGTACCTACTTCAACGCGTTCCCGGCAAGCTACTGGCGGCGGTGGACCTCAGTCCGCGACATCCGGCTCGTGGTGCGGACTACCGGTACCGGAGCTGTGACCGTGTACAAGTCCAATGCCCGCGGTTCCGTCCAGCGGGTTGACGGGCAGCACGTGGATGGTGACACCACGTCGGTCTTCGAGCTGTCCCTCATGCCGTTTGGCGACGGCGGCTGGTACTGGTTCGATCTTGCAGCCAGCTCCACGGACCTGGTGCTCCAGACCGGCCAATGGGAAACCGCCGAAGCCGCCCGCGAAAGCGGACAGGTCACCCTGGAAATCACGACAATGAACAAGCCAGACTTTTGTCTGAACAACGCCCGGATCCTCGCGGCCAACCTGGACGCCCTGACCAACGTCAAGGAAATCCTGATCGTGGACCAGGGGACGCAGAAAGTGCAAGACCAGCAGGGTTTCGCTGAGGTCGAAGCGTCACTCGGGGGCAAACTGCGGGTCATCAATCAGGCAAACCTGGGCGGTTCCGGCGGCTTTGCCCGCGGCATGTACGAGGCAGTGGAGAACGGCAGCGATTACGTCCTGCTGCTCGATGACGACATTGTCCTCGAACCTGAAAGCATCGCCAGGCTGCTCACGTTTGCTGACCGGTGCCGCAAACCAACCATCGTTGGCGGGCACATGTTCGACCTCTATAACCGCAGTGTCCTGCACACCTTCGGCGAAGTCGTCGATCCGTTCCGGATCGTTCCGGCGCAGCCGCACGCAGACATGGAGCTGCGCCACGATTTCAGCGTCGCCAACCTCCGGCAGACAGCGTGGCTGCACCGCCGGGTCGACGTCGACTACAACGGGTGGTGGATGTGCCTGATCCCGACGCGTGTAATCAAGGAAATCGGTCTGTCACTGCCGCTGTTCATCAAATGGGACGACGCCGAGTACGGACTCCGCGCCAGGGAAGCCGGATTCTCCACCGTCTCCCTCCCCGGGGCTGCCGTCTGGCACGTCTCGTGGATGGACAAGGACGACATGGTCGGCTGGCAAGCATATTTCCACGAACGAAACCGGCTGGTCACCACCCTGATCCACAGCCCCTATCCCAAGGGCGGCCGGGTGCTGCGCGAGTCGGTGCAGGCTGATGTCAAGCACCTGGTGTCCATGCAGTACTTCACCGAACACGGACGGCTTGAGGCGTTGAAAGACATCTTCAAGGGCCCCGCCGAACTGCACCGGGTACTTGCTACGAAACTTCCGGAAATCAATGCGCTGAAATCCGAGTACACGGATGCCCAGCTCAAGGAGAACGTGGACGATTTTCCGGCTCCCAAGTTGGGCCGCGGCCCCATGGGCGGTGCCCTGATAGGCATGCCGCGCAAGAAGGACCTGGTTCCGTGGGGCATTAAGACCGTGTCCCGGCAGTTGGTCAAGACTCCTGCGCCGGAGAGCGCGGAACGCCCGCAGGGCTTCTTGGCGCACCGGGACAACCGTTGGTTCAGGCTGGCCCACTACGACAGCGTCGTGGTGTCCAATGCTGAGGGCACGGGTGCCTCCTGGTACCGGCGCGACCCCAGAAAGCTGAAAATGATGCTGGCAGAAGCAACACGACTGCACCTCCGGCTTTACCGGGAGTGGGACAAGCTGGCCGAGCAGTACCGTGCCGCCGTCCCGGAGATCACGTCCATCGCCGCCTGGAAAAGGACGTTCGACGCCGACTCCCGGGAGGGCAGCTGATGGCCGGCCAGGAGGACACCCTCGTCAAACCCGGAAGCGGCCGCGGCCTGCTCGACGTGTACGGCGACCGTTTTCTGCTGAAACTGCTGGTGCGCAAGGAAATCAAGATCCGCTACCGCGGGTCAGTGCTGGGACTGATGTGGTCCTACGTGAAGCCGCTGATGCAGTTTTTGATTTATTTCATCGCGCTGGGCATCTTCCTCAATCTTGAGCACGGCACGCCCAACTACGCGATCTACCTCTTCTCCGGGATCGTTTTGGTCAACTTCTTTACGGAGTCCCTCTCCAATGCAACCCGTTCAATCGTGGACAACCGCGATCTGATCCGAAAAATCTACTTACCGCGGGAACTGTTCCCGGTGGCTACGGTATGGGTCTCGGCTGCCCACTTCCTGCCGCAATTGCTGGTACTGGTCGCCGCCTGCCTCGTTGTGGGGTGGACGCCGTCTCTCCTGCAAATAGGTGCCGCAGTTCTGATCTTTATCATGGTCGCGGTGCTGGCAACCGGCCTGGGCCTGATGTTCGGGGCCGTGAACGTGTACTTCCGTGACTCCGAGAACATCGTGGACATGATCGTCATGGTGGTGACGTGGGCTTCGCCGGTTCTCTACGTGTGGACCATGGTCGCGAAGGTCATGGGGCCGTGGTTCTGGGTCTACATGCTGAACCCTATGACAACCGCCGTCGGAGTCTTCCACTGGACCTTTTGGGAGCCCACGCTGAAAGCGGACCAAATGGTCAGCGACACTATGCCCCCGGATCTTTTGAGCTTCTGGCTTCCCGTTTCCCTGCTCACCTCCGTGGCCATCCTGTTTCTCGGTCAGTTGATGTTCCGCCGGCTTTCCGTCCACTTCGCACAGGAGCTCTGACATGACGAACCAAGGCCACGTTGCCATCAGCTGCGTTGGTGTCCGCAAGCAGTTTGTGCTGCGGCACACCCGCTCCCTGAAGGAGGCTCTGGTCTGGCTCGTCAAGGGTCGAAAAGGCGACCTGTCAAAGAAGTTCCTGGCGCTGAACCACGTGTCGCTCGAGGTCAAGCAAGGCGAAACCGTGGCCCTGCTGGGGCTCAACGGGTCCGGAAAGTCCACCCTGTTGAAGCTGATCTCCGGTGTTTTGCAGCCCGACGGCGGCACGGTGCGGACGCGGGGGCGGGTGGCAGGGCTCATCGAGGTCGGCGCCGGCTTCCACCACGATCTCAGCGGACGGGACAACGTCTATCTCAACGGCGCCATCCTCGGCATGTCGGAAAAGCAGATCGATGCGATGTTCGATTCCATCGTCGAATTCTCCGAGATTGGCGAATTCATCGACACCGAAGTGAAGTTCTACTCGTCGGGAATGTACCTGCGGTTGGCATTTTCCATCGCCGTCCACACCGATCCTGAGGTCTTCCTCATTGACGAAATTCTTGCTGTGGGCGACGAACCGTTCCAGCGCAAGTGCATCGCCAAGATCAAGGAATTGGCCGAAAACGGCAAAACACTTTTTGTGGTCAGCCACGACCTTGATCTGGTCGCTACCGTGTGTGAGCGCGGCGTGCTGTTGGAACACGGGGAGATCGTCATGGACGGCGACGTACATGATGTCGTCGGGGAACTGCGGGAACGGTCCGCGAAATTAAGCTAACGGCGGCGCAAGCGGTGCCGCTTCCTTGCGCGGACGTGCAGCCGGACAAGCCGCTGTGCAAACACTAGGGAGTTAAGACGAGTGCAGTGGCTGAGTGCTGGGCCTGAGATTTTGGCGGCAACCGGGGTCCTGATCGTGCCGGGCCTGCTTCTTGGATGGTTCCTGCGCCTCCGGGGTTTCGCCCTGCTGGCATTGGCGCCGGTGTTTTCGGTATCACTTATATCCGTGGCAGCCATCGTCTGCCCGATCGTGGGCGTCCCGTGGTCTGCGCTGCCGGTTCTGGTACTGGCGCTGGCGGCCTCGGCCGTCGCGGGCGTTTTATCCCGCCACAAGCGCGGGGCTCTGCGTTCTCCGCGGGCTTTTGACGACCGCTTCGTCTTTGCCCTCCTGGGAACACTCCTCGCCGCGGTGATCATTGGTGCCCGGCTGGTCTACGCCTTCGGTGCGCCTGACAACATTTCCCAGACCTACGACAACATCTTCCACCTCAACGCCATCCAATACATCCTTCATACGCAGCAGGCGTCGTCTTTCACAGTCGGCGGCATGACCGGGATCCCGTTCTACCCGGCCGGCTGGCACGCTGTGGTGTCGCTGACTGTTCAACTTTCCGGCACCGGCATCCCTGTTGCCGTGAACGCCACCAACCTCGTCATTGGAGCCCTCGTCTGGCCAATGGCGTGCATCTTCTTATGCCAGCAGGTCCTTGGTCAATCCAGGATGGCTGCCCTGCTGGCCGGCACCTTGTCCGCGGCGTTCGGCGCCTTCCCCCTCATGATGGTGGACTTCGGGGTTCTGTACCCGAATCTGCTGTCCATCTCCCTGCTCCCGGCCGTCCTCGCGGTAGGCATCCAGGTACTGCACTTGTCCGCGGTCCCGGACATCCCGCCCGTCCTGCGATACCTCGCCGTGATCGTCGCCTTACCGGGGCTGGCGCTGGCGCACCCGAGCACGCTGATGGCTTTCCTGGCTTTCCTGGCTCCTGCCGTCGTGTTCGTTTTCGTAAAGTCCTGGCGCAAATGGCGAAGGAACTGGCCGGCGTCGAGGAGCCGGGCGCTGGCATGGTCGGGCGGTTTGGTCGTGGGTGCAGCGGCGGTCCTGCTGACCTGGCAGGCTGTGCGCCCCATCGCGGAAGCAGCCTTCTGGCCTCCCATCCACTCTCCGCTGGGTTCCCTCTGGGAGCTGGCGACCAATTCCCTGATGAACCGCCCTCCGGCAATTGTGGTGTCCATCCTGGTGGCTGCGGGTGTTGTTGCGATGGCGCGGCAACGCAACCTTTGGTGGGCGCTGGGGATGTTCGGGATGGCCTGCGCGCTCTTCCTCGTCGTCTCATCGTTCAGCCCCGGACGGCTGCGGGATTTTGTGACCGCAATCTGGTACAACGACAGCTACCGCCTGGCGGCCCTGGTGCCCGCCGTTGCCGTCCTGGTGGCGGCGTACGGAGCAGCCTGGCTGGTCGGCCTGCTCAGGCGCCGCCTCGAGGACCGGGCCTCCCGGCAGGGGCGGGGTGGTGCCGTACCCGCCGACGCAGGAACGCCACCGCCGTCGTCCGCCCCTGCGGCCCGGCTCGGGGCCATGGCGATCGTGGTCCTGGTGGTGCTCACGCAATTCGGCGGCGTTCAGTACGCCACTGACAAGGCACACAGTAACTATCAATTGACCGCAGACTCCCAGCTCATCACCCGCGATGAAATGTCGGTGCTGCAGGACATGGTCAGTCTGGTCCCCGACGACGCCGTGGTGGCAGCCAACGCCTGGAACGGAAGCGCCCTTGCCTACGCCCTGTCCAACCGGCGCACGATTCAACTTCACGTGCTCAGCAGCAGCTTCACCCTCGACGACAAGATCGTGCTCGACAGTCTCCGGGAAGCAAAGACCAATCCGACCGTCTGTCCGGCTGTCCGAGCGCTGGACGTCAGCTACGTCCTGGACTTCGGTGGGCAGGAGATCAACGGCGGTTCCCACCCGGCGCCGGGCCTGGACAATCTTGAGGGGAGCGGAGTGGCAACGCTGCTTTCCCGGCACGGGGATGCCAAGCTGTTCAAGTTCAACGGGTGCGATTAGCCGGCGCCCGGTGCAGCTGGAGTCGGTGCGACGCGGCTGAACTAGGTAAAGTATGAATCGGCCCTCCCTCCGCAGAGCCGGATCTGACCAGCGTCTCAACCGGTTGCGGCGGCGGTCTTTTTCGCTCCACGAAGCGATCTCAATCAGATTGGAAATAGCAAAAATGACTGAAACCGAAGGCGGCGGCAAACGGCTGGCCGGCAGGCGGCAGTTTCTGGCTGGGCTGGCTGTGCTTCCTTTCGGTGTGGCCGGGTGCACGTTCCTTAACTCGGAGTCAGCATCCCCGACGACGGCGGCAGATGCGAAGTCGTTCCCGGTGAGCGTCACACACGCCTTCGGGACGACGGTCATCAACAGCGAGCCGCAACGGATCGCGACGCTTGGGCTGGGCAGCAATGACATCTGCCTGGCCCTTGGAGTTGTACCTCTGGCCATGCCGCTCTCCAGAGCACAGCCCAACGGCTCCACCCCCTGGTTCGATTCAGCTTTCCGTCCGTTCGGGCTGGAGTCACCATTGCTGCTGGATGAGGAGAAGGGCCTCCCGGTGGACGACCTCACGGGCATGGGCCCGGACTTGATCCTTGCCGTCCACTCCAGCCTGACCCGCAGCGAGTACGAGGAGCTCTCTAAAATAGCTCCGGTGGTGGCCTACCCGGACGGACCCATGGCCACGGACTGGCGCACCTCGCTGGCCCTGGTGGGGACTGCCTTGGGTCGAGCCGACGTGGCTGCCACCGTCCTGGCGGAAACAGAGACGAGCATACGGTCGGAACTGGGCAATTACCCCGACCTCGCCGGTACGGGCTTCCTCGTTACCAGAGTCAGGTCGGCACTCGGCGCAGATTTTGAGGTGTTCGGCGAGGACTCCAATCCGGTCCGGATCCTGCAGGAATTCGGGTTGGATCCCTCCGCGTCCCTCCGCCTGGTCAAAGAATTAGGCCGGCCGGTGAATCCTGCGGCCAACGGGGCCGAGACCTACGCGTGGCCGGCGGGGAGGGCGGCCGAGCTCGGCAGTGACATCGCCGTTTTTTCTGTTATCCACGACGAGGCGCCCGCGATCAAGAACGGCGGCCTCCTGGATCCCGTACCCGCGCACAAAACCGGGAACTTCATTCTGGCAGACTCGAACGGTGACGGCCTGGCCCTTGACACGGCGTCCTGCCTTTCGGTCAGGTGGCTGTCCCGCACCATGGTGCCAGAACTCGCGCGGGCTGCCTACGGGGCCAAGCGTGGCGGATGAGACCAGCCGGCTGACACGTCCTGACACGGAGATGGCATGACAGGGCAGGTCCTGACCCCACGATCTGAGAGGCGAGGGCCCGAAACCGTCCCCAGCGCCACGCGCAGGGACATCCAAGCCCTGCGCGCCTTGGCCGTGGGGCTCGTCGTTCTCAACCACTTGTGGCCCGAATGGCTTCCCGGCGGCTACGTCGGCGTAGACGTCTTCTTCGCGATCTCCGGCTATTTGATCTCCAAGCATTTACTCGGAGAGCTGGAGCGTACTGGACGGATCAAGCTCGGCCAGTTCTACTCACGCCGGATCAAACGGCTGCTGCCCGCCGCCACCTTCGTTGCTGCGGTCTCGCTGGCCGCCGCGTGGGCTGTGTTGCCGTTTTCCCGCTGGCTCGCCATCGCCCAGGAGACGATGGCCTCCGTTCTGTACGTGGAGAACTGGGTGCTGGCTGTGAAATCGGTCGACTATTCGGCCCACAACGATGCCGCATCAACAGTGCAGCATTACTGGTCACTTTCCGTTGAAGAGCAGTTCTACTTGGCGTGGCCCCTTCTTTTACTCGTTCTCTTCATGGGTGCCGCCAAGTTCCGCGTCTCCCGGAGGGCGTTTCTTGCGGTAGGCGTTGCGATTGTCAGCATTTTGACGCTGGCGTTTTGTATCTGGTTCACCTACGCCAACAAGACCCAGGCCTACTTCGTCACACCGGCGCGGGTCTGGGAATTTGGTGCCGGCGCCCTGGTGGCGATTGCCGGACCGCACCTCGTTGGTTCGCTGCGGCTGGCTGAGGCGGCCAGGCAGCTGACGATGTCAGGGATCGCGCAGTGGCTCGGCTACGGGATGGTCCTCTACTCCGCCCTCTCCTACGATGAGCGGACATTTTTCCCGGGCGTTGCCGCCATGGTGCCAGTCGTGGGAACGCTCCTTGTTATTGCGTCAGGGCCCAGCGGACCCTCCTGGTCGCCTAATCAGCTGCTTGCCGTCAGGCCCGTGCAGTTCCTGGGTGACGTGTCGTATTCGCTGTACCTCTGGCACTGGCCTCTCATCGTTCTGGCACCAGCAGCCCTGAGCCGGACTTTGGGGACCCCGGACAGGATAGTCATTTTGGTCCTGGCCGTTGGGCTCTCCTATCTGTCCAAAAAGTTCGTCGAGGATCCGGGCCGCACAAGACTTTTGAAAGGGGCTAAGCCCCGCCGCGTCTTCCTCGCCATGGCTGCAACAGCGGCCGTCATTGCCGGTTTGTGCGGGGGACTGCTGTTGAGTCTCGGCGCGGCCCAGGACGCCGAAGCCGCCAAGCTGCAGAGCCTTTCCGGCCAGCCCTGCTACGGTGCCCGCAGCCTCGACCCGCGTAACAACTGCGGGGACCCCTTCGGGGCGCCGAAAGTTGCCAATGTAGGTCCCAACGAAGCGCCCTGGTTTGAAGCGCCGGAATGTGGGCCGCCCGGGGACCCCTTTGAGGTGCGGGGCCGCAAAGTCCTTACCGAGTGCGACTTCACCGGGGGAGCCAGCCCCGCAGCCACGGTCTGGCTCGTCGGAGATTCGCACGCTGAACAGTGGAAGACCGCCATCTATGAGCTCGCCCGACTCCATAAATGGAAGGTCAAGGAATCCCTGCTTGGAGGGTGTCCCATTATCGACGCCAAGCGCGTGGCATTTATGGGTACGCCGAGCAGCGAACCGGAAATCCAGCAACGGTGCCTTGAATGGGGAGCGGAACTGACAGAGCGACTGGTCCGGGACAAACCAGACATGATTTTCACGTCGACCTTCGGTGCCGGAGAATCGGTCGACGACGGCACAGGCCGGTCTCAACTGGAACAGTACAAAGCCGGAGTGACCGAGCGCTTCGCGGAATGGACCGGCAGTGGTGCGCGCATCTACGTGCTCCGCGACACACCCCTGACCCTGCGCCGCAGCAGCCCGGACTGCATAGCACTCAACCAGCAAAGTCCCCTGACATGCGCCAACCCCCGGTCCGCGGCGCTGGTGCCGGACCCCGTCGCGGACGCCGCCCTCGGCCTGCGCAGCCCCAGGGTCAAAGTGCTGGATCTAGCCGACCAGTTCTGCAACGAGGAGATCTGCCCGGCAGTCATTGGCGGGCTTCAGGTCTACTACGACACGGACCACGCCTCCCGGAGCTACATGCATTCGCTCGTTCCTGTTCTGGCCCAGCGGTTCAATGAGGCGCGGCAATAAAAGCAGCCTGATCCGGACGCGCGTGCGGGCCCGGAGCACGCCCGGCGGACGTCCCCGCCCCGCCCCGCAGGTCCGACCCGGCGTTCTCCTCACCAGAGGTATGCGCAGGCTCTGCGGGGCGGCCAGCGAAGCGCCGGGCCATTGTCCCGGCCGTCAGCGCCGCGAGAAGTATGAAAAATGGCACATACATATACAGGTAACGTGAACGGCCTTCAAAGAGAAGCAGGAAAAGCAAGAGTGCAAACAGAGCCAGGCGCATAACAATTGCTGCCGGCTGGACCAGGGACCGGCCCCGGATGAGAAGCGGAGCAGCTACCAGCAGCAGTGTCGCGAACCACAGAGACTGCCAAAATGCCCTGAGGAACGCGAAGTGCGGTCCGTCGTAGTAGAAATAGTCCTGAACGGCTTTGCTGACCGGATCCCGGGCCACCAGTTCCACGGGCTGGCGTGCCATACCCTCACCCCACGTAAAGAACGTTCCGTCGCCCAGGATGGCCTTCCCCTTAATATCCAGGAAGGCCAGGTACCCCCACGGGCCCATCGCGGAAACACGCTCCCGGTAAACGTCCAACCCGTTCTGGAAGCGCCCCTCGACGGAATTGATGGACTTCGTTTCGACAACGTCCGGCCCGTTGAAGCCGCCGAATCCCACTGCACCCATCTTCAGGAAGTGGGTTACCGGAAATTCCTTATCATTGGTGTTCACATTGAAACTGAGGGTTCCGCTTCCAGCGACCGCCGCCTTGATGGTGGCGCTTCCGACGCCGAACGCCCCGAAAGCCAGAAGCAGGCAACCGATGACCACGGATGCGTGCCGGCTCCTGCTCAATGCGTTCTTCTTCGTGAAGACCAGCACCGCGGCGGCGGCAATGAGCACGAAAACAACGGTCGGTTTGATGGAGAAGCCGACGGCGGACACGAGGCCCATCGCGACCCACAGCCCGTAGACATAGACCGGCTTCTTCGCTTCCCGGCTCTGCAGGAAGAGAAGAAGCAACAGAACCGGGAAAACCATGCCCAGCGTGTCCGAATAGGGCACCGCGATCCATGGGCTGAGGGCGATGAACGCGGTACAGGGGAGCAGCGCAAAGACCGCCGACGCGGTCCCCGCCATTTTGCGTGCCGCGACAAGGGTCAGGAAGACCGCCGTCGTCATCGCCAGTGCGTTTAGCGCGATCCCGCCGAGGTAGAGGTCCGTGGCGCCGAGCTGATGGAGGACGGACAAGTACCCGGCCAACAACAGGGTGAGCACGATGTTGTTCGGGTACATCGAGTAGTAGTCAGCGTCAATGGTACGCATCGATCCGGTGGCAAGGCCTGCGGCATTGCTATAAATTGTGCCGGCGTCCCAGTCGGGGAGAACCCTGACGGCATACCCGATCAGAAGCTCAACGGCGAAAAAGCAGCCCAGCGCCACCACCACCACAAGGCCCCGGTGCCACGCGGTCCGACGGTCAAACCAGGCCGCGGCAGCGGCGCAGAGCCTAAACAAAGTCGGCAAAACTACCACGGTGGTAGCGGTCGCCAGAACGACGGGCCCGAGCGGGAAGCCCCAAAGCAGGATGACTGGACTGATCATGCTCCCAAGGACGAACCAGGCGACGAGGCCGCAGAACAAAGTCTGGGCTATCCGCAGTAGCCACGGCTGGGGCAGCCGCCGTCGGGCCGGGCCCGCAAGGACCCGGGTCCAAAAGCCGCGAAGATATGGGTTGTCGCCGACAAGGATCACAACGGCGGCAACACAGAGCAACCGGAAGGCATCATTGGGCACGACCGACGGGGCAATGAACCATGCAGCAATACCCAGGGCCGCGGCGAGGGCGGGACGGAGCCAACGGGCAGCCCTTGAACGCCTCGAGCCGCCGGGAACAGCCCTACTCACCGGCGTCCCCCCGGCCGGTACGAAAAACCCACAACCGCATCGCCAGGAACGTGCAGACCGCAACGCACGCGGTCGCAAAAAGCTGCACCGGAATCTGGGCTAAGCCCAACCGGGTCACGAAGATCCACAGGATGGCCAGGTTGACCGCGTAGCCCACGGCGTTGGCGGTGAGAAACCGAAAAACTGCCGGGACGAAGCTTGCCCGGTGGCTGAACGTCCAGCTCCGATTGCCGATAAAGCTGATGACCATCCCTATCCCGTAAGACACGGTCATCGCCGGGATCGCCGCCGACCCCAGCAGGGACAGCAGGACGAAGATGCCGTAGCCCGTCAGGTTGTTGATGACGCCGACCACGACGAATTTGGCCATGCTATGTCGCAGAAGCCGGTGCACCAGCGGCGGTGCTGGAGCATCAAGATCCGGCTTCAACTGCTGACACCGCGGGAGGCACGTTTGCTGGAAAACACATCCCTGACCCCGTAGAGAGGCCTGCTCTGCACCTGTTTGTAAATGCGGCCGACATACCCGCCCAGGATGCCGAGCATGATGAGCTGGAGACCGCCCATGAAGAGGACGGAAATGACGATAAAGGTCCACCCCTCAATGACGGCGTCGGGCACAAAGAGCTTCATGAACAGGGCGTACAGGACACCGACAACGCTCAGACCGGCCGCGGCGTAGCCGATGCGGGAAATGATCGTCAGCGGAAAGGTGGAGAACCCTAAAATGCCGTCAGCGGCCAATTTCATCATCTTGCCCAGCGGGTACCCCGAAACTCCAGCGAACCGCTCATCGCGGTCAAACTGCACCGCGACCTGTCTGAAACCCACGTAGCTGACCATGCCGCGGAGGAAACGGTCGTGTTCGCGGAACTTTTTGATCTCCTCCACAACCCGGCGGTCAAGCAACCTGAAGTCCCCGGTATTCGGGGGAATGTCGATTTCCGAAACCTTCTGCAGGACTTTATAGAACGCCGCCGCCGTCGCCTTCTTGAAGGCGGTGTCCCGGCGGGTGCGGCGCTGGGCATAGACGACGTCGAACCCCGCTTCCCACTGCTCAAGCAGCTCCAGACTAACGGCAGGTGGATCCTGAAGGTCGCTGTCCATGATGATGACCGCGTCACCGGACGCTTCGTCCAGCCCTGCGGTGACCGCCAGCTGGTGCCCGTAATTCCGGGCGAGGTCAACCACAACAACGCGCTCATCGTGGTCCCGTAACGCCAGGAGGTGGGCCAGGGACGAATCTGTGCTCCCGTCATTGATGAACAGAAGTTCGACGTCGTACGGCGTTCCGGCGACGGCATCACAGACACGTTCGTAGAGCAGGGGAATATTCCCGGCCTCGTTAAAGATCGGAAAAACGAATGAAATGTTTCTTCCGCGCACTGAACTACCCCATTGTTTTTCTAGTTCCCCGCCCGCGGATCCGGGCCGCGGCGGGTCCGCACCCGTGGGCCCACCTCCGGACTTATCTGCCTTGAAACAGCACTCTACCGTTCCGCAGGCAGGCCACCCGCGGCGCTAACCGCAGGCGGTGACTCGGTATAGGTGGGTCTTGCCTACGGTTTTGACGAGCTCCATGCCCGGGACGGAGCCGTTGGGCAAGTCCCGGAGACCGATAAACGACTCGTCGCCCGGAACCACTTCAAAGTCACCGAAATCCAGTGCCCAGTATGCGTTGAGCTCCCTGACAATCGGGCAGACTTTGTCGTTGAACGCCGCCTCATCCCAGTGGTCGAGCAGATACTGCTCATCAGGGGTTCTGTCTCCAAAGATGTGCGGCGCAAGTGTCCGCCGGTTGGAGATTGCGTAGACCAGGGATCCGCCAGTCCGCGGGTTGGCCACAACGAGGTCCGATTCCGGCACGAACTCGGGCACGGCGTTAAGCAGCGCGGTCTCGTCGGTAGTCAAAAGGTAGGAGTTCGGCGTAGTCGCAAAGATGGTGTTGAGGCGCTGCTGGACATTGGACAGCGTGCCGCCTTGGGCCGCGACGCCGAGGGCGAGCACCAGGCCGGTCGAGGCGACGAGGCCGGTGACCGCCGGCAGCCGGGCCGCGATGGGACGCACGACCGGAGCAAGCCTGCCCGGGTTGGACCGGCCGTTGAGTACCAGATAGTCGCACAGGGCCCGGACGCGCCAGGTCAGCCACTGTGCGCCTAAGACTGCGACAGGAAGGGTGACCACCGGAAGCAGTGCGGCGAGCCGGAAGCTGTCGTTGTACCAGACGCCTGTCCAGAATGTGCGGAAGCCGCCCAACGACCACGAGGAGACGATCAGGTAGAGGGCTCCGCCGACAGCAAACATTCCAAGAACCCACCAATACTGGCCCGGGCGCCGGGCGATGACATAGATGCCAATAATGGTCAGGACGAGCATGACCCAGGCTGCAGTGGTTCCCATCGGTGCGCTGGCAATGATCTCTCCGAGTGCCCGTGCATTTGACTGGAATGGCGTCCAGGGAGCGGAGGCCAGGCTTGGCCTGATGAAGATCCAGACAATCAGACCTCCAACGGAGAAGGCAACGGTGAACAGCGCCCACAGCACCATTGACCGCCCCGTCTCCTTGCCGCGGCGGTAGCCCCTCCACGCCAGGATCAGGCGGGCGAACACCGGAGGCGCGCTGAATGCGATGAGTGCTACAAAGGCGCTCGGATGGGCCAGCACCAAGCCAGGCCCAACGAGGGCCAGGGCCAGCAGCGGTGGCCAGAATGAAGACGGTCTGCGTCGGGCGAGACCCAGCACCTCGATGACAAGACCAAGTGCCACGGGGAGGATGGCAATCGCTGCGTGGTTGGGGTACAGCACGCCGAAGGCGACCATCAGGTAAGGGAACGCGCTGAACCCGGCGGACAGGACACCCGCCCACAGCACCGCAGTCGCCTGGTTGCCGACGATCCGCGTTACCAGGAAGATGCACGACAAGGGCCACACTATGGCGCCCAGGACGATGGTGCCCACGTTGACCACTTCCATCACGGAGGAGCCGCAGAACATGAAGACAAGGGCCATGAGGTCGTGCATCGCCGCCGGGTAGAAGCCCGCCGACGATTCCGTCAGGTTGCCCAGCGTCAGTGAGGAGCCGTTTTGCAGGGTGGCGATATGCCGGATCGCGTTCAGATGGTAGACGTTGTCAAAAGTCTGCGACAGGTTCTCTGGTTGTCCGAATCCCCGGACGTAGCGGGCCGTGACGATCAGGGCCGGTACTGTCACGGCGGCGCCCAGAACCAGGGGCCACCACTTACTGAGCGGGGAGGCGAGCGGAATGGCGTCGTTCGCGCCGAGGACCCCGGCACGGCCGACTGCACCCGCGTGCGTGTAGCGGCGCACCAGGGTCCGGCGCAGGACAAAGGCCAGAACGGCCGCTGCGGCACTTGTTAAGAGGTACGTGGCGGGGTTGAAGGGGAGCTTGGCGATTCCCAGGACAATACCCAACACCGACGCCACGGTGAATGACACGGGGGCTGCAAGGCAGACAAGGTTTAGCCGGCGCACTCCGGCGGCGGCCAGGATGGCGAGGCCCGGAACGAAAAAGATCAGGATAGTTCCTGCGAGCGTAGGGCCGGTTTGCCACCAGGTCATGTATCAGTTCTCCTCATAAGGCCAATCGAACGGTTCAAGTATGCCTTGTTCAGAGGACGGGACCCTCGCTCGCGGCCGCCATGCCGTGCAGTTCCTGGCCAGTGTGCTGTTGATATAGTTGAACATCATGGGCAACTCAACGACTTCCGGCGTCCTCATCATCATGCCAGCTTGGAACGAGGCCGAAGCCATCGGGGACACCATCCGTGAGGTTCGACGCACTGTACCGCACGACGTCCTGGTCGTTGATGACGGCTCCCGGGACGACACCGTCCGTGTGGCCCAAGAAGCGGGGGCGACCGTTCTGAAGCTGCCGTTCAACCTGGGAGTCGGGGGAGCCATGCGGACCGGCTTTAAGTATGCGATCCGCCATGGCTACAAAGCCGCCATTCAGGTCGACTCTGACGGACAGCACGATCCGCTCGATATCGACCGGGTGCTGGCCGGGCTGCAGGTTGCGGACATCTCGATCGGCGCACGGTTTGCCGGCCGCGGTACGTATGACGTCAAGGGCCCCAGACGGTGGGCGATGTCCGTCCTCGCCAAGGTGATCTCCGGTGTTGCGCACACGGAACTCACTGACGTCACGTCGGGCTTCCGCGCGGCCAACGAACGCGCCCTCCATCAGTACATTGACCATTTTCCGGCTGAATACCTCGGTGATACGATCGATTCTTTGGTGGTTGCCATCAAGTCCGGTTGCCGGGTCACCCAGGTGCCGGTGGAGATGAAGGTGCGGCAGGCGGGAACGCCGAGTACCGGTCCGTTGAAGTCAGCGATCTACCTGGCGCGCTCCGGACTGGTTTTGTGCTTTGCTTTGGCCCGCCGCAAGACACCGTCCCCGGAATCAATTCACACCCCACAACTGGGCTCAATAGCGGGCGAAAGCAGCATCTGATCATGAACGTCGCGTCCGCACTTGTCATCGCCATTGTGATGGTCCTCGCCGTGCTCCAACTGCTGCGGCAGGGCAAGCTCCGCGAGAAGTACACCGTCCTGTGGCTTATCGTCGGCGGCCTGACGATCGTTCTGGGCCTCTTTCCCCAACTGCTGGACTGGGCTGCGTCCCTGGTGGGGATCCGTGTCCCGGCCAACCTCCTCTTCGCCCTGGCAATTATGCTGTTGGTCGGCGTCAGTTTGCATGTTTCGCGTGAATTGACCATCCTCGAAGACGAGACCCGGATCCTGGCAGAGGAAGTCTCGATCCTCCGTGGATCGGTGGAGGCGCTGGAACGCGCTGCTGCGCTCTCCTCGTCCGGCAAACACCACCTCGACGATCCGGCCGCACTCGGCCAAACCATACGGAAAGAAACCAATGACCATTGATGTAATGCTGCCCTACTACGGCGACGTGGCCATGATGAAAGCGGCCGTGGATTCCATTCTGGGCCAGAACGACCGCGACTTCAGGCTGACGATCGTCGATGACGGGTACCCTGACGAGGACCTCCCGGCCTACTTCGCAGCGCTGACAGCCGGGGACAGCCGGGTCCGGTACCTCCGGAACGAGGTCAACCTGGGCGCCAATGGAAATTACCGCAAATGCCTCGGACTGATCGAACACGAGTTCACGGTGATCATGGGGGCAGATGACATCATGCTTCCGAACTACATCGAAACCATCCGCAGGGGCTTCCAGAACCCCGACGTCGACATCGTCCAGCCCGGCGTTGATGTCATTGACGAAAAGGGTGTGGTTTACGCACCTCTCGGCGACAAGGTCAAGGACTTCCTGCGGCGCCGTATCGTCGGAAAAAGCACCGACGCCGTCATCGCCGGAGAGCCGGTGGCCAAGAGCCTCATCACCGGCGACTGGCTGTACTTCCCCTCTGTCGCCTGGCGCTCTGACGCGATCAAGAAGCACAGCTTCCGTGAACAGTACAACGTAGTCCAGGACCTCGGACTGGCGATGGACATCATCATGGATGGCGGCAAGATGATGGTTACGGACACCATCTGCTTCCAGTACCGCCGTCACCGCGAGTCCGATTCATCCGTCCAGGCCCTCGATGGCCGCCGCTTCGCCGAAGAGCGCGCGTTCTTTGACGAATGCGTGCGCGACTTCGCCAAGCTTGGCTGGAACGACGCCGCC
This sequence comes from Micrococcaceae bacterium Sec5.8, assembly GCA_039636775.1. Classification (NCBI taxonomy): domain Bacteria; kingdom Bacillati; phylum Actinomycetota; class Actinomycetes; order Micrococcales; family Micrococcaceae; species Micrococcaceae bacterium Sec5.8. The sequence continues at coordinate 2,711,720 of CP143429.1, read as the reverse complement.
AACGCCGCCCGGCTGCACCTTTCCTCCCGCCTGCATGCCGTCACCCTGGCACCCAAAGTCGTCCAGAAGCGGATGTGGCCGGGCCTGAAGAAGCTCGCCGCGCACGTCGTTCGGCCGTAATACCTTTCATGGTCGCTGAACCTACCCCGGAGACTAAGGGCAAGATCGCCAGTCCCCGGTCGGCGATACTTTATTTGATCGGCTCCCTGGTCCAAGGCCTGGGACTCCTGCTGATTCAGCCGTTCGCCATTCGGTTGCTTGACCCGGCACAGTGGGGTCTGGTGTCGACGTCGGTCGTTACCATCCAGGTAGTGGTCGTGCTGATCTCAGCGGGGCTCCCGCTGGCTATCAGCCGGCTGTGGTTTGACCGCACCAACGGCCAGGCGCGGTCGCGGGCCATGTATGGTTTCCTGGCACTCACGGCGTTGCTGCTCGGCGTGGCCGCGGCGTTTGTTGGTGTCTTGGTCCCGCGCAGCCCGGACGGTTCGGTGGCATGGCCCTCCATCTTGTCGATGCTCGCCATAGGGTTGCTTGGCACCGTTCTGGGCGCCCAGGCAGTCCTGCGCGCCCAGAACCGGCCTCTCGCTTTTGTGGCTCTGAGCCTGGTGTCGTCGGTGGCGGCCAACCTTGCAGGGCTCGCCGCCATCCTCCTGACAGCTGCCAATGCCACGAATTACCTCGTGGCATACACCGCAGCAGTCGCAAGCGCCGCCGCCCTAGCCCTGATTCTGGTCAAGCCCAAGGCGCCTTGGCGGGTGGATGGTGTGCTGCAGGAATCGATCGGCATTGCCCTGCCGCTCCTGCCGCACACGGGTGCGCTCATGCTGCTGACCCAAGGCGCCGTGCTGATGCTGGCCTTCCTCTCCGGTGCGGTGGCAGCAGGGCAGTTCGGAGCTGTGCTGATTTTCGCCCTCGGTCCCTTGACGATGCTCAACGCGCTCAATAATGCCTGGTCCACGCGGCTGATGGAGGCCACGGCGGGGGAACTGCCCGCCCTGCTCCGCAAGGTCGCCACGGAAGCCCTCCTCGCCTCGGCGGCTATCGGCTTGCTCGCGTCCGCCGCGGCCTCCGCGGGAAGCATTGTGCTCACAGCGTCCCCGGAAGCGCTGGCCCCTGTGGCCCGGATCCTTCCCCTGGTTTCGGTGGGCTACGGGCTTTTCCTCATCGCGACCAACGTTGTCTATATTCTTGAGAAGACCCGTTCCATGGCCTACACGACGCCGCTGGTCCTCCTCCTGATGGCGGCAATCGCCGCGCCTTTCGCCGCGTCCGGCGATTTGGAAGTTGTTGCGGCGATCCAGGCAGCCGGTTTCACCTTGCTCGGCGTGGCCTACTGGCTTGTGGTCAGAAAGAAGACCCCGGCGTCGTGGCCGGTGGGGCTTTTCATCATCCTCCTCGCCGTCCACCTCGGGGCGGTGGCCGTCTTGAGCACCCTTGCCCCGAGTCTCGTGGGCGGAGCCATCGAGATCGCCGTTGTGGCACTGCTGATCCTGGCTGCCGGCTACATCAAGTTCAGGAAGGTCCAGCCAGCCTAGGCCGGCGTCCCCACCCCCGCACCGGCAGGGGCATCCTGCTGCACCGCGCCGCGCACTGGCGGCACCCCGGGACAATGCCGTGGACGCGAAGGTTCTTCTGACAAATGAAACCCCGCTGCAGTTCCGCCGGAAGGGCGGGCTGCAACGGGGTTTCTCTATGGTCTGGCGGGCATCTGCTGAACGCAGCGGCCAGGGTGGTGGTTAGTTGATGTAGGCGCCGCGGGTGGTGGTCCAGGTGATTTTTCCGCCGGTGAATGGTTGGGTGCAGGTGGTTTTGGTGGTGTTGCAGGTTTGTGCTCCGGTGGGGTAGCCGAGGCGTCCTGTTTCGAAGCCGGTTTGTTGCCAGAGGGTGCGGATGGGTCCGTTGGGGCTGAGTCGGGCTCCGGTGGTGGGGGACCAGATGATGGCGCCGCCTTGGTAGTTCTGGTAGCAGCCGCTTTTGACGAGGCCGCAGACGACTCCGGTGGTGGGGTAGGCGAGGGGGCCGGTTTCGTAGCGGGTGGCTGACCAGGCGTTGCGGATGGGTCCGTTGGGGCTGAGTTGGGCTCCGGTGGCGGGGGACCAGATGATGGCGCCTTTTTGGTAGTTCTGGTAGCAGCCGCTGTTGACCAGGCCGCAGACCTCTGCGCTGGTGGGGTAGCCCAGGAGCCCGTTTTCGGCGGCGTTGTTCCGGTAGAGGGTGCGGATGGCTCCGGTGGTGGTGGGCTTGGCGCCGGAGGCGGTGGAGTAGAGGATTTCGCCGTGTTGGTAGGCCTGGTAGCAGCCGCCGTTGCTCAGGCCGCAGATGACGGCGCTGGTGGGGTAGCCCAGGGGCCCTGTTTCGTAGCGGGTCCCGGCCCAGGCGGTGCGGATGGGTCCGTTGAGGCTTAGTTGGGCGCCGGTGGCCGGGGACCAGAGGATGGCACCTTTTTGGTAGGGCTGGTAGCAGCCGCCGTTGACCAGGCCGCAGGTGGTTTCTCCGGTGGGGTAGCCCAGGGGGCCGCCTTCGAAGCCGGAGTTCGCCCAGGCGGTGCGGATGGGTCCGTTGGGGCTGAGTTGGGCGCCGGTGGCGGGGGTTTGGATGATGGCGCCGGCTTGGAAGCCCTGGTAGCAGCCTGTTTGGGGAAGTCCGCAGATTTTGCCGCTGGTGGGGAATCCGAGGGCGCTGTTTTCGGCGCCGGCTTTGCGGTAGGCGGTCCGGATGGGGCCTGCTTCGGAGAGCTGGGCGCCGGTGGCCTGGCTCCAGAGGATTTCTCCGCGCTGGTAGCTCTGGTAGCAGCCGGAGTTGCGGAGGCCGCAGACCTCGCCGCTGGTCGGGTAGCCGAGGGCGCTGTTTTCGGCGCCGGCTTTCCGGTAGGCGGTGCGGATCGCTCCGGCGGTGGAGGGCTGCGCGCCGGACGCGGCGGAGTAGAGGATTTCACCGTTTTCGTAGGTCTGGAAGCAGCCCTTGTCACGGATCCCGCAGATCAGTGCGCTGGTGGGGTAGCCCAGGGGCCCGTTTTCAGAGCCCGTGCGGGCCCAGGCGTCCCGGACAGGTCCGTACAGGCTGGCCTGGGCGCCGGTGCCGGCGGACCAGATCACGGCCCCGTTGCCGAACAGCTGGAAACAGCCGCCGTTACGCAATCCGCAACTCACCCCCGACGTCGAGGCGCCCAACTGCGTCGTCGCCGACGCCAACTCCGCAATCGCCGTACCCCCCACGCCTGTTGTGGGTTCGATCGTCACGCCGGCAGCGGAGTCGGAGATCCAGTTGATGATGACCCGCGTTCCCGCATGGGTGGTAAAAGTTTGCCCGGCCTGCCAGGCATGCCGGGCGCTGTAGTAGCCGGCGAACCGGTGCGAATCAGGCATCAGGACCAAGGATCCGGAGCCGAACTGTTGGACAATCTTTACGCCGCGGTTGCCGTTAACGGCCGTACCTGCATCGAAACCCACAGGAAGCCGCAGCTCCAGGTAATACACTTCGCCGCTCACCGGGTCCGTGAACTTGACGGCCCGGTTGTCCGCCGTTCCTGCCCAGGCCGTGAGCGTATAGCTGCCGACATTGCTGACCTTGCCCAGGTTCCGAATTTCGCGCCCGGTACCGAAGCCGCCGAAATCCCAGAGGCTGGAACTGATGGTCGGCTGTGTTGTCTGGGACACGCCCATCAAATCCATGCTGTCGCCGTATTCGCGGATGCTGCAGGTGGCGTCCGCGAAGGAGCCGTTCGCATTGCTGGACACGTCCTGTGCGCCGCTGCCGCACTCAAGGCTGTTGGCGTGCATAAGCCCGAGGACGTGGCCAAACTCGTGGGTCAGTACGCTTCTGGTCAGTGACGCCGGGAGCGGCATGATGACCCGGCCACTGGTTCCGTTGTAGCTCCAGCCCGCACCGTAGGCTCCGTCAGAGAGAGTGGGACTGGAAACAAACACCACCAGCGCCGTGTAGGGGCTCGGGGCCCATCCGAGTTCATTCGCAATGGTGTTCATCATGTCGGGATACCGTTGCCACGACGTCGCCTTGCTGGTGAAGGTTTCTTTGCTCGCCACACTCATCGAGAGCCTGTTATTGGACATGCGCTTCCAGTAGGCGCTGGTTCCGTCGACGGCCGCGACGGCACTGTCCATGGAGATGTTCGCCTTGACATTGGCGAGCTGCACGGTAACGAGACGTACCTTGATATCACCGCTTCGGGCCAGGGAGTACGCTTCCGTGTTCAAGGCACGGGGTGCCGCCCCCTTGATTCCAGGCAGGGGCGGTGTCTGAAAGGTATGGACGGACGTGGGTGCACCGCCGGTGGGCTCAGCCGCAGGAGGCGCCTGCGTGGCCTTTTCGACCATCGGCGCCGGGACGGTCGCCTGCGGCTTCCTTGCTGAAACCACGGGTGCTGGAGCAACGGAAGCGGAGGTTGTCGGCGCTGGCAGGGGAGAGGGCGTCGTCGACGCGACGGACGCGGCCGGCGCGGTCGCCGGACCGCTGGCCGGGGGCTGGGACGTCGCCGAGGCCGGTGCCGCGGAAAGTCCGGTAAGGGACGCAGCCGATATGAGCGCGGCAGCGAGATACGTTGCCATCATCCGTTTGAGATTCATTGTTTCCTTCAAGAACGCGGTGCCGGGAGCCACAGGGAGAGGCCCCGGTTGAGAGACCGGGAAGTGTAGGCAGTCTAGGGAGCGGTTAGGGCCCATTCCGCGGAACGATGCCGAACCTGCCCATTAGTTTTGCTGGGTCAAAAATTCCTGCGCCAACGGTGGACAATTCCTGCGCTGATCCAGCGGATTGGGCGTGGGGGCAGTACGGCGGAGGCGGCGAGCGGCCAGGGTGGTGGTTAGTTGATGTAGGCGCCGCGGGTGGTGGTCCAGGTGATTTTTCCGCCGGTGAATGGTTGGGTGCAGGTGGTTTTGGTGGTGTTGCAGGTTTGTGCTCCGGTGGGGTAGCCGAGGCGTCCTGTTTCGAAGCCGGTTTGTTGCCAGAGGGTGCGGATGGGTCCGTTGGGGCTGAGTCGGGCTCCGGTGGTGGGGGACCAGATGATGGCGCCGCCTTGGTAGTTCTGGTAGCAGCCGCTTTTGACGAGGCCGCAGACGACTCCGGTGGTGGGGTAGGCGAGGGGGCCGGTTTCGTAGCGGGTGGCTGACCAGGCGTTGCGGATGGGTCCGTTGGGGCTGAGTTGGGCTCCGGTGGCGGGGGACCAGATGATGGCGCCTTTTTGGTAGTTCTGGTAGCAGCCGCTGTTGACCAGGCCGCAGACCTCTGCGCTGGTGGGGTAGCCCAGGAGCCCGTTTTCGGCGGCGTTGTTCCGGTAGAGGGTGCGGATGGCTCCGGTGGTGGTGGGCTTGGCGCCGGAGGCGGTGGAGTAGAGGATTTCGCCGTGTTGGTAGGCCTGGTAGCAGCCGCCGTTGCTCAGGCCGCAGATGACGGCGCTGGTGGGGTAGCCCAGGGGCCCTGTTTCGTAGCGGGTCCCGGCCCAGGCGGTGCGGATGGGTCCGTTGAGGCTTAGTTGGGCGCCGGTGGCCGGGGACCAGAGGATGGCACCTTTTTGGTAGGGCTGGTAGCAGCCGCCGTTGACCAGGCCGCAGGTGGTTTCTCCGGTGGGGTAGCCCAGGGGGCCGCCTTCGAAGCCGGAGTTCGCCCAGGCGGTGCGGATGGGTCCGTTGGGGCTGAGTTGGGCGCCGGTGGCGGGGGTTTGGATGATGGCGCCGGCTTGGAAGCCCTGGTAGCAGCCTGTTTGGGGAAGTCCGCAGATTTTGCCGCTGGTGGGGAATCCGAGGGCGCTGTTTTCGGCGCCGGCTTTGCGGTAGGCGGTCCGGATGGGGCCTGCTTCGGAGAGCTGGGCGCCGGTGGCCTGGCTCCAGAGGATTTCTCCGCGCTGGTAGCTCTGGTAGCAGCCGGAGTTGCGGAGGCCGCAGACCTCGCCGCTGGTCGGGTAGCCGAGGGCGCTGTTTTCGGCGCCGGCTTTCCGGTAGGCGGTGCGGATCGCTCCGGCGGTGGAGGGCTGCGCGCCGGACGCGGCGGAGTAGAGGATTTCACCGTTTTCGTAGGTCTGGAAGCAGCCCTTGTCACGGATCCCGCAGATCAGTGCGCTGGTGGGGTAGCCCAGGGGCCCGTTTTCAGAGCCCGTGCGGGCCCAGGCGTCCCGGACAGGTCCGTACAGGCTGGCCTGGGCGCCGGTGCCGGCGGACCAGATCACGGCCCCGTTGCCGAACAGCTGGAAACAGCCGCCGTTACGCAATCCGCAACTCACCCCCGACGTCGAGGCGCCCAACTGCGTCGTCGCCGACGCCAACTCCGCAATCGCGAGGGAAGCGGCGCTCGAGACGCTGTTTCGCGCGAAGGCGCTCAGTCCGGCGTAGTTTCCGTTCCAGACGTTGGAGTCCCCGCCGTTGGCAAAAGGCCCCTTTTCGCTGTATTGCCAGACACTGAAGGTGTCCCAGCTGGAGGGCAGGGCGCCCGGGCTTTCGCTCTGGGACCCGGGGAACCGTGCGATCCACAGCGGCCAGTCGCCGAAACCGGAAGGGTCCCCCACGCAGTTGCTCCACCAGGACGTGGTGGTGTACAGCATGGGAAGCCTGCCGGTGAGCGCCTGCATGGTCCTGCCGAAGTCACGGGCCCACGTCGTCAGCTGGGCGGGGGACATGTCGTAGCAGGTGTTGCCTTGGTAGTAGCCGCCGATGGTCTGGCCGGCGTACGGATTTCCCTCAAAGTCGAGCACGGGAGGCAGCGTATAGCCGTCGGCCGTCCACCCCCCGCCACCTTGGACGAAGATCTTCGCTTGGTCAGCCCCCGAGGACGCAGCCGGATTGGCGTAGTGGTAGGCCCCGCGGATCATGCCGACGTCGCGGGATCCCCGATACTGGGCCCCGAAAACGGCGTTGGAGTAATAGTTCCCCTCGGTTGCCTTGATGTACGCAAAACGGGCACCCATGGTCCATTGCTGCTGCCAGTTGACGCCGGCCTGATAGTAGCTCACGTCGAGTCCCTGGACACCGAAGCGGGGCATCCAGGTGCTTTCGGCCGTCAACGCTTCAGTCGTTGTCCTCAGGGTGGCACTGGCACCTGTGCGGGCGGCGCTGCTCCCTTGCCCCATCTCCGCCCCGCCGGCCACGGTGGCTGCGGCCATCGCGGCGCGGTATGCCGCCGACGATCGATCGGTTGATGCAGCGGGACTGGCTGACGGCGTGGGGACCTGCTTAGCAGCGGTCGGAGTGCCTGGTCGGGGCGCCGCCGGGGCCGAAGCGGGCAGGCCCGGGGACGTCGTCGTCGGAGCCGGGACGGTGGGCGCAGGTGTCGCCGAGGCGCCCGGCGTGGGTTCGACGGCACCCGCCGGGGCAGCCAGCCCCGAACCAGCCAGCAGGCAGGCGGCCAAGAGTGTGGCTCCCACCCGGCTGCGGAGGTGACTGGGGGGAGGAAGTAGGGTCCGCTTCATGTGCCGCTCCGGAACATCGACACGGTGGTAGCCGCGTCAAGGTAGTCTCGCGCCCGGACCTCGCAAGGCGATGCTGTCCCGGATCTGAGAATGTTGTCTGACTTATCGCGCTCACCCTAACATCGCTGGATTTGGTTGATCAGAGTTTCCTGTGTTACCTGTGTGAAAATTGTTATAAAAATGCCGAAAGTTTTCCACATCCACTCATCCGGACCCTTGTCCTCAGGACCGGGCGCCCCTAGCTTTAACCCAGTTGCGGCGCCCGGGGACAGGGGCCGGCAGTCATATTGGGGGCCATTGTGGAGGCTGTACGCATAGTCGAGGACGAAGTCCGTGAATTGATCCGCCGGCGCGGGCTCGACCCCCTGAGGCAGACCGGAGAAGTCCGGCGCCTCGTCGAGGCCGCGGTTCTGGATTACGACGAGCGTGCCCTGCTGGCTCCCCTCCCGCCCATCGGCCCGCTTGAGACTGCCCGGCGGTTTGTCTTCGACGCCGTGGCCGGATTCGGCGCCCTGCAGCCCTTGCTCGATGATCCCGCCATCGAGGAAATCTGGCTCAATGCCCCGAGCGAGATCTACGTTGCACGCAACGGCGAATCCGAACTGACCTCGGTCTCGCTCACAGACCAGCAGGTCAGGGACCTCGTGGAACGGATGCTGAAAAGCTCCGGCCGCCGGCTGGATATGTCCTCGCCCTTTGTGGACGCCGCCCTCCCCGACGGATCCCGGCTACATGTCGTGATTCCGGACGTGACACGGCGGCACTGGGCCATCAACATCCGCAAATTCGTTGTGAAGGCCAGCAGGCTGGAGCACCTGGTGGAACTCGGCACCTTAACCCCGCAGGCGGCGCGGTTCCTGGGCGCGGCGGTAGCCAGCGGGTTGAACATCCTGGTTTCCGGAGCGACCCAGGCCGGCAAGACGACCATGCTCAACTGTCTGGCCGCGAGCATCGGAACCCGCGAGCGGGTCATCACGGTCGAGGAGATCTTCGAGCTGCAGTTTCCGCTGCGGGACGTCGTGGGGCTGCAGTGCAGGCAACCGAACCTTGAAGGCCAGGGCGAAATCCCCATGCGCAGGCTGGTCAAAGAGGCTTTGCGCATGCGTCCTGACCGGTTGGTGGTGGGCGAAGTCCGGGAGGCGGAAAGTTTGGACATGCTCATCGCGCTGAACTCGGGCTTGCCGGGCATGTGCACCGTCCACGCCAACTCGGCCCACGACGCCGTTACCAAGATCTGCACACTGCCGTTGCTGGCTGGCGAGAACATCTCAAGCGCCTTCGTGGTGCCCACAGTAGCTTCCTGCATCGACCTTGTGGTCCACTGTGCCCGGCACGCCAGCGGACGCAGAGAGGTGACGGAGATCCTGTCGCTGGGCAGGCGGGTGGAAAACGGCATCATCGAGTCCTCCATGGTCTTCGCCGTCGCAGATGGCCAATTGCTGCCCAGGGCCAACTCGATGCCGGCAGCAGAGAAGTTCGCCCGGGCGGGCTTCGACGTCGCCGCATTGTTGGAGGCGGGCTGATGGCTGCACTGCTCGGCATGCTCGCCGGCGCCGGTCTCTTGCTCATCTGGTGGTCGGCCTGGGAACAGCCCAAGGCGGCCAGGCCGGGGGCGCGAAGGACCCGGCTGGAGGATCTGTTGCGCTCGGCAGGAATTGAGAAGGTCAGCGGCCCCGGCCTGGCGGCTACTTGCCTCGGCGTCGGAGCGGTGACGATGCTCGGCTTCTACGCCGCGGCCAGGTCGGCGCCGATCGCCGCCTGTTTCGGACTGTTCGGCGGTTGGCTGCCCGTCGCCATCGTCAAGTGGCGTGCGCGCAAGCGGAGCGCTGCCCTGCGCCAGTTATGGCCTGACGTCGTAGACCACCTTCGGTCAGCGATCCGTGCCGGCCTCTCGCTGCCGGAGGCCCTCATCCAGTTGGGCGACAAAGGACCTGACGAGCTTCGACCGGTGTTCCGGGACTTTGGGTCCGACTACCGCTCGGGAGGGCAATTTGATCCCTCCCTGACCCGCTTGAAGGAACGCTTGGCTGATCCCGTGGCTGATCGGATTATCGAAGCGCTTCGGCTGACGAGGGAGGTCGGCGGTTCGGACCTTGGGCGGCTGCTGGGCACGCTCGCGGAATTCTTGCGCGAGAGCGCCCGCACCCGGAGCGAGCTGGAGGCGCGGCAGTCCTGGACAATCAACGCTGCCCGCCTGGCTGTGGCGGCACCCTGGCTGGTCCTGGTGCTGCTGGCAAGCCGTCCGGAAGCGGTCGCTGCCTACAACACTCCCCTCGGGGCCGCGGTTTTGCTGGGCGGCCTCGCGGTGTCCCTTCTCTCATACGCGGTCATGCTCCGCATCGGTGCGCTCCCGGCAGATGAGCGGGTCCTGCGATGACCGGGCAGCTGGCGGCTGCCCTCGTCTGGGGAGTCCTTCTCGGCAGCGGAGTCTGGTTGGTGCTTGTCAGACTGCCGTTTCTGCGGCCAGCGACGTTCGTTGAACGCATCCGTCCCCAGCTGAAGGCGCACAACCTGGAATCCCGTCTCCTGCGAACCGTGCCGGGGAACATCACTCCGTTTGGGCCACTGGAACGAATCCTGCGTCCGGTCATCGGCGACGCCGTCACCTGGCTGGTAAAGCTGAACCCGGGGTCCTCAGCGCTGAACCGCCGCTTATCGCGGGCCGGGAGCGCCAAATCACCGGCCGACTTCCGGGCAGAACAACTCCTTTGGGGTGCCGGCGGCTTTGTCGCCGCGGCCGGAGCGTGGGTGCTCTTCGGCGCTGCCGGACGTGTCAACCCCCTCCTGGCCGTGGTGCTGGTGCTTGGCAGCGCCGCCGCCGGCGTTATGTTTCGGGATTATTTTCTGGGTGCCCGGATCAGGAAGCGCGAAGCGCGCATGATGGCGGAGTTCCCCAGCATTGCCGAACTCATGGCCCTCGCCGTCAGTGCAGGCGAGAGTGCCGCGGGCGCGCTCGACCGGGTGTGCCGGAGTGCGCGGGGAGAATTGTCCAAAGAATTCGGCCGCGTCCTGGCGGAAACCCGGGCAGGGAAGCCACTGGCGGAAGCCCTCCAGGAATTTTCCTCCCGGACCGAGCTCGGCCCCCTGCTGAGGTTCGTCGACGGGCTGATTGTAGCCATCGAACGGGGCACCCCGCTCGCCGAGGTCCTGAGGGCGCAGGCCCAGGACGTCCGCGATACGGCCAAGCGCGAACTGATGGAATCGGCGGGAAAGAAAGAAATCGGAATGATGGTGCCGGGTGTCAACTTGTAGTGTTTCTTTGCTAGACTGGCTACCATGCCGCGCACCGCGATTTATCTAAGACAGTCCGAAGACAAGACCGGACTCGAAGCCGCTGTTCAGCGCCAGGAGTCATCCTGCCGGAAATACGCCGATGCCAAGGGCTGGGATTCCCCGGAGGTCTACGCTGACAACTCCATTAGCGCCAGCAGCGGGAAGAATCGCCCCGCGTTTGAAAAACTGGTGAAGGATATGGAGCAGGGGACCGTTACGCGTCTGGTTGTCTGGCACCTGGATAGGCTCACCCGAAACATGCGGGACCTAACGCGCGTCATCGAAGCTGGACAGGCTCACCGCGTGAACATCGCATGCGTTCATGGGGTTTCGCTGGACCTAGGAGACCCTACAGGCGTTGCAGTAGCGCAGATCCTAACCGCTATCGCCTCTATGGAGGTCAAGCACAAGGGGAACCGTCAGAAGGCGGCCAATAGGCAGCGAGCCGAAGCCGGCAAGGCGTTCTGGAGTCGCCGCCCATTCGGGTACGACCGAACGCCGGAGGGCGTGGTTTTCGTCGTGGATGATGAGGCCGAGCTGATCCGTTCCGGCGCTGACCAGATATTAGCCGGCGTGACACTTTCAAGCGTTATGCGGGAATGGGACGCCGCTGGGGAGACGACGACCGCGGGCGGAAAGTGGGGAGTAACCCAGGTGCGCCGCCTTATGTTGAATCCGCGGTACGCAGGGCAGCAGATCTACAACGGAGAAGACATGGGCGCGGGAGAGTGGGAGCCCATTCTCGACGTGGAAACTCACAAGCGTCTGGAAGTTCTTCTAATGGACCCCCGACGCCGCACGGCCCCGGATGATCTCAACTCAAAATATCTGCTGTCAGGTATCGTCAAATGCCACAAATGCGGAAATCCGCTCTATGCCGCACCGCACAAGGCTAAGGGCCGGTCAGTCATGGTCTACCGGTGCTTGGGCGGTTACTGCCTACAGAGGCAGATGGAGCCCGTAGACGAATTGGTAACCGCCGTCATCGTTGCCAGGCTCGCCCGTGCAGACGCATCAAAGCTTTTTGTGGACTCTGACAAGGTGGCCGAGTTGCGGGCCCTTGCAACCGATTTGCGGGGCCGCCGTGATGCTCTCGCTGCGTTGCTCGCTGACGGGCTTTTATCTCCGACCGCCGTTAGGGAACAGTCCGCCAAGATTAGCCGCGCACTATTGGAAGCGGAAACAGCCATGAGCGCCGCTGAGGGCGTAAATCCGCTGGCAGGCGTGATAGGTGCAGAAGACGTTTCTAACTCGTGGGAAGCCCTGCCCCTGACCAGCAAGAAGCAGGTAATCCGCTCCCTGGTGGAAGTAACACTGCTGCCCGCCGGTAAGGGTGTCAGATTCAACCCGGAGCACGTCAAAATCGAATGGAAGAAGGCCTAACTTTGAGTGACTACATGACGGTGTTTTGCGACAGTCTGTCCAGTAAGCATGGGAAAAAGCACCCAACCCCGGCAGTTCAAGAATTCGTCTACGCGGAGCACCGTAGGGACGATTTGGGTATGGGGTGGACTGACAATAACCACCGTCGAAAGCGTCTGATCGAAGAGCGCGCACACGTAGACGTTGCGCGTGCCCTTGTTGGCAATGAGCGCTACAGCCGGGAAAAGCACCAGGGACGAGAGCGCCGGGAGTCCTATTCGTTCGAATGCCTCAAGTGTGGTGAGGGCGCAGACATTCGACACGAAAAGATGTACTCCGCGTTTTCGAAACTGCGGGAGCTGGGAATTGACCGGGTGTCTTTGGCGACGCTCCGAGACGTTGCGGCGCGATTGAGTGTGTCGCCTTGACCTAAAAGGAAAAGGTAACGTAAGTTAGTCGTAGGTCGCTTCGGCGGCTGACCGGGTGAATAGAACCCCCCTCGCTGGCCAGAGGTTCGAAAGATAACGGCGGCAACGAATGGGCACATGAGGTGCCAAGGCTATAGAAAGCCAACTTCCCCCCGGATGACAGATTGTTTGTCATACCCGGAGGGATTTTTTTTGTCTACCTGGACGAAAGACCGCGCCAAAGTTGCATCACTATCACGTGTGCGACCGTCAGATGACCCCGAGCTAGTAACCGCCCGCCGCAATCTCAAGGCGGCAAAGCTCGAAGAATACGTAGCCCGCGTAGTAGCGAAAGCTCCAGCACTTACACCAGAGCAGATCGACCGTGTTTCGGTTCTCTTGCGTGGTGGTGCTGCGTGACCCCGGCACGAGAAAGCCGCCCAGGCAGGGGAACCCGGACGGCTGAAATCTCTAGCGGAGATAAGCCCAGCATAACAGCGGCCGGCAGCTACACAGCGGCTGAATCGCTGGTAACCGGTGTGCATGTCGTGGTGGTGGAGACCGCCGCCGGGCATCACCGCCGCCGCGTCTACCTCGCTTTGGATAGTGCCCAGCGGGCCGCTGACCGGGCCATCATGGCCGGGCACTCTGCCCACGTCATTCTCTGCCAGCTCACGCCCGTCTCAGGCGGTGCCTCGTGATTACCGCTGCAGAGTGGATCTCTTGGGAGTTCCGCCGATTCCTCGCCCTGCACGATCCGGCATACCTGCTGGAGCTGGAGGCGGCCGAATGACCATTCCCGATTACTTCCGCGCCGAAGCTTTCGACGCCCCGAACATTGTCGCTCTGAACGCCGAGGGGGAGCAGCACCGCGGCCAGGCCCGCATGGCTTACCGCCTCGCGGCCGCTTACGGTTCCGGCCTCATGTTTGTCCGGGGCATCGGTTGGCATGTCTGGGACGGCCAGCGGTGGGCCGAGGACGAAAAGGACACCGCAAAAACAGCCGTGCTCGACGTGCTGCGTCGGGCACTGGCCGAATCGCTCGGTGACAAGGAACTGCGGACAGATGTTCGCAAGTGTGAATCATCGGCCGGCGTCGCCGGGGTCCTGGATCTTGCCTCAGCTCTGCCGACGCTGCGGGCCTCTATCGCTGACCTTGACGCGGACCCCTACCTGCTGAACTGTGCTAACGGCACGCTCGATCTGCGGACCCGCCAGCTACGGCCGCACAGCCCCGCGGATCGCATCACCCGAGTTGCCCGCGGCGCATACGATCCCACCGCCGACCGGGGCACATGGGACGGTTTCTTGTCCGGGGTCCTGCCGGACGACGAAGAGCGGGCCTACCTGCAACGGGTCATCGGCCAGTGCGCTTACGGCCGCGTACGGGAACACCTCTTCCCGGTCCTGACCGGCAGCGGCTCCAACGGCAAGGGCACCGCCTACGGCGCCATTACCAACGCGCTGGGGGACTACGCGACGATCATCAACCCGGATCTGCTCATGGCATCCGAGCGCGGCGGCGGGGGACCGGAAATGATGACCCTGCTTGGGGCCCGGCTTGTCATCGGCTCAGAAACGGAAGAGGGCCGGCAGCTCGACGCCGCCACCATGAAGCGGTTGACCGGCGGCGACGAACTCACCGCCCGGCGGCTCTACCAAGAGCCCGTGAAGTGGATGCCTACCCATCAGCTTGTCTACGTGACGAATCATCTGCCCAAGGTCAAGGGCAACGATCCCGCCGTGTGGCGCCGCATCCGGGTTATTCCGTTCGACGTGGTGGTGTCCGAAGCCCAGCGTGACCAGGAACTGCCCGAACGTCTGGAGCTGTCCGCCGACGCCATTCTCACATGGGCAGTTGAAGGCTGGTTCGACTATGAAGACCAGGGCGGCATGAATGAGCCCGAGAGCGTGCGCCAGGCCACGGACAACTACCAAACCGAATCCGACGCACTCAAGCGGTTCATTCACTCCGAATGCGTCACCGGACCTCACGTCCACGTGACCACCCGCGAACTCTACGGGGCATGGACCAGTTGGGCCGCCGCAGACGGCGCCGACGCAATGACCGAACGGGCATTCGCCAAGGAGCTTGACCGGCTCGGATTTGAAGCCCGGAAGACGCGCATCGGGGCATCGCGCGCCGGCGTTGCGCTGCGGTCCGAAGACACCGAAAACGGAGGTTGGTGACGCTTGTGACGCTTACTTACAAACTCCCTCACGAGAAGAAACATAGAAAAGTTTGCGAACATCCGTCACAAGCGTCACACGCCGACCAGGAACCCCGGAATCTAGACACTTTTCGACCAGCCAAGGAGAACACCAATGTTCCGTGCCGCCGCCGATAAATGGGCAATGAACCAAGGCCCCATGAAAGCCCGGGCCGCGATACTCCACAGCCCGGACGGTGGAACCCACCAAGGAATCCATGTCCGCCAGGTCAGCACAAACGCATGGATCGTCATGCCGGAAGATCAGGCCGTGCAACTCGCAAATGACATCATCGACATCATCGAAGCCCGACAGGAAAGAGAAGAATCATGACACCTACAGCACCTTGGACTTGCCCCGACTGCGGCGGCGCGTGGATCAGGAACTTTGTGTTCGACCACAACCCCGAGACGTGCCAGCTGCGTGACCGTGAGGACGCCACGCAGTGCGCCGATCACGAACGGCTCGACGGGACTTCCCTGCCCCTGGAACGCCCCGCGACGCCCACGGAGATTCAACTCGCGGACGTTGTGCGCGGATTCGCACTGCTCAGGGCAGCCCAGTACGTCGCGCCGGGGCAGCCGGCACCCGAGAGCAAGCCGGTAATGACGAAAGTCTCCCGGCTCGCCCCCGGAGTGCATTGCCGCATCATTGCCGGAGTGGACCCGGACGAACTCGCCAAGGCGGGCCAAGCATGAGCGCCACGCCGCTGGAAGCATCCGGCATCAAAGCACTGCAGACAGAACGCGCCGCCCGCAAAGCCGCTGAACGTGAAGTCGCCAAGCTCCGGGACCAGCTCGCCACCGTCACGGACGCCCAGAAGCTTTGGGACCGAGTAAAGGCAGCGGAAGACCGGGCCGAGCTCTGGGAACTCAGATGCAAAGACTCCGGCCGCACAGTGAAGCACTTCAGGGCCGAGTACGAGAAATACCGGGACCTCTACCAAGAGGCCCGGATCAACAACAACATCTACGCAGACTAAAGACAGGATCCCATCATGACCAAGCAGGGCAACAACACCAACACCGACGACACCACCGCAACGGAAGGCGCCCCCAAGCCGGGCCCCGCGGCCACCCCCGAAGCCCCAGAGACGACCGAGCCCACCGCGGCCGCGACAGAGCCCCAGACCGAGGCCACGGGTGACCTCAGTACTACGGAGCCCACCGACGACGGCGAAGGCGAAGGCGGCAACAAGGCAGGCCGCGAAGCAGCCAAGTACCGGCGGCAGCTCCGCGACACCGAGGCCGAGCGGGACACCCTCACCGGGACCGTCGATTCACTCCGCAAGCAGCTCATCAACCAGAACATGCCCCGCTCGAGCAGCGTCAACTCCGACGCGCTGTGGAAGGCCGGCTTCACCCCGGCCGAGATGTTTGCAGAGGATGGCAGTATCAACACGGAAAAGCTCACAGAGGCGGCGAAGGCCACCCATGAACTCTTCGGGCTCAGCTACGGGGCTAAGTCCGTCGTGCGGCGCTCCGGGGACCGCTCAGAGGACCTTAGCAGCCCCAGCGGGCCATCGTGGGGAGAAGCGCTCAACGCAGGGAAGTAGGCCCTAGGCCATCGCGGCGCCTGACTGATAGAATTGCAGCAATGTAGTTCATCGGCCAGGCGCCGCCGCTACGTTACGAAGCCCCAGGACGGGCACCGGTAGAGGATTGATCCTCCCGGAATAGCACACTCCCGCTAATTCCCGTCCTTGGAGGACAAATGACTTTTCTTGAATCAGCCGCCGGCGGCATCCTGCCCACCGAATACGCAGAACTCATCACCAAGCCCGTCACCGCGCAGGCCCTCGCTTTCAACCCGGCACTCGCCACCGTCGTCAACACCGGGTCCAAGGAACTCCAGGTTCCTATCCTCAACTCCGACGCCGGCGCCGCATGGGTAGCCGAAGGCGCCGAAATCACCCCGGACGATCCGTCCATCGGTGAACTGACCATCACGCCCCGCAAAGTCGCCGGCCTCACGATCATCTCCAGCGAACTGGCGAAGGACTCCAGCCCCGCAGCGCAGGAGCTCGTAGGCCAGGGCCTCGCCCGCTCCATCATCAACCAGATCAACGCCGCGTTCCTCGGTGACCTCGCAGCCCCGGCGCCCAAGGGCCTCGAATCCCTGCAGAACGTCACCGAGCTCACCGGAAGCCTTGCCAACCTCGACGTGTTCGCAGAGTCGATTGCCGCGGCGGAAGACGAAGACGCACAGATCAGCGGATTCATCGCCCACCCCTCAGACGCACTCCTGCTTGCCAAGCTCAAAGAAGCCACAGGGTCAAACAAGACCCTCATGGAGGATGCCCGCACCATCCTCGGACGGCCGCTTATCGTCAGCCCCAAGGCCATCCCCGGCACCGTCTACGGAGTAGCAGCCCCGCGCATCATCACCGTGCTCCGGGAAGACGTAGAGATTGCCGTCTCAGCGGACAGCCACTTCACATCCGACCGGGTAGCCATCCGCGCCACCCTCCGCGTTGGCTTCGGATTCCCCGACGAGGCCAGCATCACCCGCATCACCCTCAGCTAGACAGGCAGTGACCCGAGGCCCTGCATTCACCACGAGTGCAGGGCCTCACCCATACCCAGCCCGCATTTCAAATGCGACCCTTCCAGCATGTGGACGATAGAAGGACTTAGCACGATGACCCACCTGACCCGCAGAGAACAGATCCGCGCCATCACCACAGCAGCGCAGGCAGGCCAGACCTACTGCCCCAGATGCGGCATACCACTGAACTACAACCGCGGCGGCCTGCCCAACAGCTCGACCTACGACACCTCCACGGATACAGTCACCTGCTCACGCTGCGCAGAACCACGCACCAGCACCAGGACCACACCCAGCACGCGCAGCCAAGACACCGAGCCAGCAACTCCCAGCTTCACCGGCTGACCAACCCGCCGGCTGTATGGGTACTGGGGCTATGAGGTTCAACCCCTGCCGCGTTCGCACCTCTGCCATAGCGAGAAAATATCCCCCCGTCGGCGTGGAGAAACCGCCAGGCCCGCTATCCGCGAACCTCACAGATACCCGCCGCGTATCTCTCGAAGCTCAGAGGGGGATAAGCCCTATGGCTAGAGGGGGGCTAGCAGACACCAAGGAACCCAACCGCCCCACCCCCGCATCATGGACCCGTCAGGAGCCCTCCAGCGGCACACAACAGGGTGGGGAAGGCAGGTTCGGCCCGTTTTCAGGCCCTAGCACCTCTAGCCATAGCTATCCATACACGGCTAAATCCGCAGATGCCATATTCCACAGATGCCTTTGGGGGTACTCGCTCAGTGCGTACCCCGGACTTTGCGCGATCCCGCAAGGTGCTCTCTTTTGAACTGAGGTCATACTGGGGTACGGACTCTATCCGCAGCCTGCCACGGCTGGCGGCCAAGGGTGTCCACAGTATGTACACCCTTGGCGCTAAGCGAGGCCTGCTAAGACCTCGGCACTACCGACCCCCATAGGGTATGCGGCATCCGCACACCCTCACGACGACGCAGAAAAGCCCCGGACCGATTACCGGAGCCGGGGCAGTTCCTGCGGGCTGAAACAGATTCAGGCCAGGGCGGCCACCTCGACGGTGGTTTCAACGGTGCTGATGTAGGACGCCATTTCCAGCAGGGCGGCAGAGTACTCCCGGACTTCCGCCGGCGTCATGGGGTCGTCATCGGTTGTCCATGGAGTCATGGTGAAGGTGTTGGTATGGCGGACCCATTCCGAGCAGATCCGCCACCGGGCGCCGGTCATGCTCTTGCCAAGGTAGATGTCACATTCAGCGTCCAGGGGAGTGAAGCCGGCAGGAACGGGCGCAGCGTTGGGCATCGTGGTGGTGTTCATGGTGAGACCTGTTTCTGTAGTTGTGTGCGTCCCCAGCGGACGCGGTGACTGTATCCGGTGACTATGACAGGCAGGGCAGGTTCTAAGGATGAATCGGATCTAAAGAACTGGCTTGTCATAGTCCCTCGTCCCGTCGAACTCCCGCCGCCCCCGCCCCTTGTCTGCTGCATTCCACGCCCGTAGCCCGCCACGGTTTCCGGGGCAGGCTGTAGCGCAACCGTTCACAGGGCCCGAGTGAACGGCAGCCACGGCGGTTCATGGCTTGAAGAGGGGTAGTACCGCGCCCTATTGAGTACGTCGAAGGGCTGGAACACGTGAACGAGACGTTCAGCAAGTGGCAGGCACTTTGGGCGCCTGCCACAGACTCAGCGGCTCGGCAGGCTAAGCCACGATTTCAGACATGGGGCATCCGAAGAGCCGGGCCAGGGTAGCCATTTCAGCGGCGGTGAGCACGACGTCGCCGGAGAGTTTGGCCGTGAGCTCTGTTTCAGTGATCCGCAGACCGGCGGCAATAGCGGCCGGCGAGACGTTCCCCATGCGTTCCCGAATCAGGGACAGCGTTGCATCGTAGTAGCTGTGCATTACGCGCCCTGTCCTGCCCAGTAGATGACGGCGGCGGGGTAAGTCAGTGATGCGGCGCCCATCACTGCCCAAATCAGGCCGGCGGCTGTATTCTCAGCATGGCGGCGCAGCGGAGACTGTTTGCCGGTGGAACTCACGGCGGGGGAATCTGTAAAGTGGTGCATGTAGTCGCTCCTTTTAAGCGGTTGCCACGCCCCGGACTGTTTGCAGCAGTGCCGGGGTTTTCCATCTGCGGAAGTAACCCCTACTTTGCACGGCTATGGTTCCCGTCGTCTTCGGCGTACTCCCGCTTACCGTCGTGTTCGCCGTCTTTCCCGGCCTGGCTGCCATCAGCCTCGGACTGTGACGGCACCAAGGGAGAAAACAGCAGCATCAACCCTCCAGCAAAACTGACAGGAACCCGGCAGAACTGAAGTCGAACACACCAGGAAGAAAGACCACCGAACCGCCAATCCAAGGAGAACCAATGAAGCAGATCCTGTACCGCATGGCGCTCTTGCTCTACACCACCAGCCTGATGCCCGGACTGGTCCAATCCCGCAGGGCTGAGAAGGGAAGGGGAAAGCATCCGGAACTTTCCGGCGACCACCGCGAGCGGGGTGACGTGCCGGGGTGGGTCATGATCACCCTCATGTCGGCAGTTTTGGTGGCTGCCCTCCTCGCCCTCGCGGGACCGGCGCTCGAAGGACTGTTCAACCAGGCCATGGACAAAGTGGGGCAGTAGCACGTGCGTCCGGCAGGCGGCGGCCACGGCGGAACCGACGAACGAGGTTCGGCCGTGGTGGATTTCGTCCTCGTGGGTGGCCTGCTGACGCTGTTCTTTCTCGCCATTGTCCAGCTCACCCTTGTTCTCCACGTCCGGAACACACTGATCGACGCCGCAGCGTCGGGTGCCAGGTATGGCACGCTCGCGGACCGCGGTTCCGCGGACGCACGGGACAGGACCGCCCAGCTGATCGGCGTGGCCTTGAACCAGGACTTCGCTACCGACGTGGCCACGAGTGAGGTCACCTACCAGGGCATCCGGACGCTTGAAGTTACCGTCCGGGCACCCCTGCCCATCATCGGACTCATTGGGCCCCGGGCCGTACTGGAGGTGAAGGGGCATGCCGCTATCCAGCCTTAATAGGACCGGCAGGCGGCAGGCACCGGAGGCCTGCTCCCGGAAGGAGGTCCCACGCGCCGGCGCTGACGTCTGCACCGCTGAAGCTCAGGGCTGCACCGTTGAGGACGTTGCCGAACGGGGAAGCGCCGTCGTTGAATTCACGTTCCTGTCCCTGCTGCTGATGGTGCCGCTGGTTTATTTCATCATCACGATGGCCCAGCTCCAGGGCGGCTCTTTTGCCGTGGTGGGCGCGGCGGACCAGGCCGCCAAGGTCTTCGTCGCCCAGCCCGACGCCGCAGCCGGCCAGGCCGCCGCCGAGCAAGCTGTGCTGCTGGCGCTCGCGGACCATGGGCACACAGCAACGGACGCCGAAGTCGAGACCAGCTGTGCACCGGCAGACTGCACGGCAGGCTCCGCCGTGACGGTCACCGTCCATTTGACGGTGCCGCTGCCGTTCCTTCCGTTCAGCGGCGTGCTGGACCTGAACGCCGGGCGGCTCAGCGCCTCCGCGACGCAGCTGGTGGGCCGGTTCCGATGACCGGGGGCGGCAAACGGGCCGGACCCCTGCGGCCGCTCCGGCCGGCACCCGGCGGCCAGCAGCGCGACGGCGGGCAAATGATGGTGCTGATTATCGGCTACGTGCTTCTGGCGCTGCTGCTCACCACTGTGGTGGCCGCCGCGTCCAGCGTCTATCTCGAGCACAAGAAGCTCCTTTCGATGGCCGACGGTGCTTCGGTGGCGGCCGCAGACAGCTTCACCCTGGGACAGCTCGAATCCGGAGGGGCCAGCCCCACCGCCATCCTGACCGGCGCCCGGGTGCGCGGGGCCGCCGCCGAGTTCCTGGACCGGAGCGGTGCCTTCTCCCGGTTCAGCGGGCTCGCCGTCGGATCGGGGACGGGAAGCCCGGATGGTTCCACCGCCGTCGTGGTCCTGAGCGCCGCGGTGCATCCGCCGGTAGTGAACTTTCTTGTCCCGGACGGCATCCGGATCGAAGCCAGCTCGACGGCTCGTTCCCGGCTCACACGGTAGGCCCGGGGCCGGTTGTCCCGCGCCGGTCGCCCGGCGGGTCTTGCGGGGAGGGTCCTGCGGGGCGGTGCCCGACCGGCAACACCCGAGTGGGCGGGCGGCCCCGTGCGGGCCGCCCGCACGGATAGCGTAGGCTTAAAAAACCATGGCAAACATTGATTTTCCCGCAGAAATCCGAGCCCTCCGCGCCACCTACGTCTCGATCGAAAACGTTTCGAATGTGGACGCGCTGAAGGAGGACATCGCCGAACTCAGCGAACGGGCCGGCGAACCCAACCTGTGGGACGATCCCGCGGCCGCCCAGGTGATCACCTCGCGACTCTCGCACCGCCAGTCAGAACTGGCGCGCCTGGACTCCCTGGTGTCCCGGATCGACGATCTTGAGGTCCTCGTGGAGCTGGGTCAGGACGAGGACGACGCCGCTTCCATGGGCGAAGCCGCCACGGAACTGGACTCGATCCGCAAAGCACTTAAGGACCTTGAAGTTGTGACCCTCCTGTCCGGGGAATTCGACGAGCGCGAAGCCGTCGTGACCATCCGCGCCGGTGCCGGAGGAGTGGACGCGGCGGACTTCGCCGAGATGCTGCTGCGGATGTATTTGCGCTGGGCCGAACGCC
This sequence comes from Micrococcaceae bacterium Sec5.8, assembly GCA_039636775.1. Classification (NCBI taxonomy): domain Bacteria; kingdom Bacillati; phylum Actinomycetota; class Actinomycetes; order Micrococcales; family Micrococcaceae; species Micrococcaceae bacterium Sec5.8. The sequence continues at coordinate 2,689,892 of CP143429.1, read as the reverse complement.
ACGGTTACCCGACCACCATCATGGACACCTCTTATGCCGAAGAAGCCGGTCTCAAGTCCGCCACATTCGAGGTCAAGGCACCCTATGCCTACGGAACGCTCAGCGTCGAAGCCGGAACGCACCGCCTGGTCCGGATCAGCCCCTTCGACAACCAGGGCCGCCGTCAGACCTCGTTCGCTGCCGTTGAAGTCATTCCACTGATCGAGCAGACCGACTCCATCGACATCCCGGACAACGAGATCCGTGTCGACGTCTTCCGCTCCTCCGGCCCCGGCGGACAGTCGGTCAACACCACCGACTCCGCCGTCCGCCTGACCCACATCCCCACCGGCACCGTGGTCTCGATGCAGAACGAGAAGTCACAGCTGCAGAACCGGGCAGCCGCCCTTCGGGTGCTGCAGTCCAGGCTCCTGCTGCTGAAGAAGGAGCAAGAGAACGCGGAGAAGAAAGCATTTGCCGGCGACGTCAAGGCCTCCTGGGGTGACCAGATGCGCTCCTACGTCCTGAACCCGTATCAAATGGTCAAAGACCTCCGCACGGAGTACGAGGTCGGCAATACCTCGGCCGTGTTTGACGGTGAGATCGATGACTTCATCGACGCCGGCATCCGTTGGCGCACCGACAACCGCAACGCAGAGAGCTAAAGTACGTACCAGTTGCCTCTTGCGTCACATGCGTCGCTCGGGTCTAATCCTGCGACACGCCCCGTGCCCGGGCGCATCCTCCGAAGCCCGTGCGTATAGTCGAGAAGCCGGAGCTCTACTTCCCCCACTAGAAAGCCCGCGCACCGGCAGCAGTACTGGACCGTATCCGTCCATGTCCTGCAGGGTACTTAGGGCCATGATCCGTTTCGAAAATGTCACCAAGGTCTACGACCAGACGGCGCGACCAGCGCTGGACTCGATCAACCTTGAGATCGACCGTGGTGAATTCGCTTTCCTCGTCGGCGCCTCGGGTTCCGGTAAATCGACGTTCCTGCGACTGGTCCTCAAAGAGGACCGCGCCTCCTCCGGCGCCGTGTATGTGGCCGGCCAAAACGTCGCGAACATCTCCAGCTGGCGGGTGCCCAGGCTCCGGCGCGGCATTGGCGTGGTGTTCCAGGACTTCCGCCTGCTGCCCCAGAAAACTGTCTTCGCCAACGTCGCGTTCGCCATGCAGGTAATCGGCAAGAGCCGCAGCGTCATCCGTGACACCGTCCCCGAGGTCCTAAAGACTGTCGGACTGGAAGGCAAGGAAAACCGGCTTCCGCACGAACTCTCCGGTGGCGAGCAGCAGCGTGTGGCGATCGCCCGCGCCGTCGTCAACCGGCCGGGCATCCTGCTGGCCGATGAGCCCACCGGCAACCTGGACCCCACCACGTCCATGGGCATCATGGGGGTACTGGACAAGATCAACCAGAACGGCACCACCGTGGTCATGGCCACCCACGACGACGACATCGTCAACGAGATGCGCAAACGCGTCGTCGAACTCCACCACGGTGTCATCATCCGGGACGAGGCCAAGGCGCTCTATACGGCCATGATTCCGGTGGTAGGACAATCCCGCCGCCTGCGGGATGCCAGTGGGCGGGACCCCGAAGCCGCCGCCGCAGCGCCGGCCGCAGGGGAGGGCCGGCTGTGAGGCTCCAATTCGTTCTCGCCGAAATCGGCAGCGGCCTGCGCCGCAACCTTTCCATGGTGGTTTCGGTCATCCTGGTGACCTTCGTGTCGCTGACGTTCGTCGGCGCCGCCGGCATGCTGCAGTTGCAAATCAACCAGATGAAGGGCTACTGGTACGACAAGGTCCAGGTCGCCATCTTCCTCTGCAGTGACGGCTCGGCTGCGGCCAGCTGTGCCAGCGGCCCCGCCACCCCTGAACAGCAGGACAACGTGGCCAAGCTCCTCCAATCGCCGGCGGTGGCCCAGTACGTCAACGACTTCCAGTTCGAGTCCAAGGACGATGCCTACAAGCACTTCAAGGAACAGTTCTCCAACTCGCCGATCGTCGACTCGGTAACGCCCGACCAGCTCCCGGCATCCTTCCGGATCAACATGAAGGATCCGGAGAAATACCAGATCATCAGCGAGACCTTCTCCTCCCAGACCGGCGTCGAAACGGTGATTGACCAGCGCCAGCTCCTGGAGCGGCTGTTCTCCGTCATGAACGCCGCGTCCCTCGTGGCCGTCAGCGTGGCTGGCGTGATGATCATCTGCGCCCTTTTGCTCATTGCCACCACCATCCGGTTGTCAGCGTTCAGCCGGCGGCGGGAAACAGGCATCATGCGTCTGGTCGGGGCCTCAAAGATGGTGATCCAGCTCCCGTTCATCCTCGAAGGCGTGATCGCCGCCGTGATCGGAGCGGCCCTTGCCTCGGGGACGCTGTGGGCGGTGGCGCACTTTTTCCTGGGCGGCTACCTGTCCCAGCAATATCCGGATACCCCTTTTATCTCCGCAGGTCAGACCCTTGTCCTGGCGCCGGCACTGATCGGCCTTGGTGTACTGCTGGCAGGCGTATCATCTCTCCTGACCCTTCGTCGATACTTGAGGGTCTAGCGTGCAAAACGAAAAAGGACACCCCATGACAGCGATACACCGGACCGCCCCGCGGTCGGTTCCGATCCGCCCTTGCCAGGCGGGTCGGCGCAGCCGCCTTGTAGGCGCGGTGCTGGCGCTCGTCCTGGCGGCGAGCATGGGGGCCTCGACGCCGGTGGCCTTCGCCGACACCCTGGAGGACCAGCAGGCAGCTCTGCGGGAAGAAGCAGCCCGCGTTCAGCATTCCCTCGAGTTTGTGGACTCCCGGATCGCCCAGGCAGCCTCGGACCTCGTCCTGTACCAGGGCCAGCTCCCCGGTGCACAGCAGGCCTTGCTCGAAGCCCAGGGACGCGTTGCCGGCGCCGTCAAGGAAGCCGAAGCCCTCGCCGCCCGGGTGGATCTGGCTCAGCAGAACAAAGCCAAACTCACCCAGCAGCTCGAGACGGACAAGCAGAAAATCGCCGACACGAAGAAGCTGATCGGGCAGATCGCCACCCAGGCTTACAAGTCCGGCGGGGTTCCCTCCAACCTTTCACTTTTCTTCGGCTCCAACAACAGCGGCAGCCTCACGGAGACGATCGACCTGGCCGACCAGGCGATGCGAAGCCAGAACTCCGCGATGGACAAGCTGACCCAGCAGAACGCCACCAACGTTAACTCCCAGGCCCGGCTCGAAGCGGTGGAAACCGAAATCAAAGACCTCAAGTCCAAAGCCGATGCCGCACTGGCCCGCGAACAGGCCGCCCGCGACGAGGCCGAAGCCAAGAAGTCCCAGGTGGACAAGCTCATCGCCGACACCACCCGGCTCGATGCCGAGCTGCAGGCCGCCAAGCCGGCGATCCAGACCCAGCTGGCCCAGGTCAAGACCCAGCAGGACGCTGTGGCGGCGGACATCGTCGAGCGTGACCGCAAGCTGCGTGAGGCCTATGAAGCCGAACAGCGCCGCATCGCCGAGGCCGCCGCTGCTGCGGCTGCCGCAGCCGCTCGCGCCCAGGGCCAGGCCCAGGCCCAGCCGGCGCCGTACGTGCCCGCCGCGCCAGGATCACCATCGGCTTTCGGCCTGCAGCATCCCCTCAATGGTGTTCCGATCACCTCAGGCTTTGGCTGGCGGGCAACACCGCCAGGCACCATCGACTTCTATGGCCAGGGTGGCTACATGCACACCGGTATTGACTTCGGCGCGGCCTGTGGCACCCCGGTGTTCGCCGCCGCGGCCGGAACCGTGTTCTCAGCCGGCTGGGCCAACGACGGCGGTGGCAACAACGTGAAGATTTCCCACGGTGTGGTCCAGGGCAACTCATTGACGACGATTTACTACCACAACACCTCCGTCGTGGTCTCGCCCGGCCAGCAGGTCAGCCGGGGCCAGCTGATCGCTTATTCCGGCACCACCGGCAACTCCACTGGCTGCCATTCGCACTTTGAAACCTGGCTCAACGGCCGCGCCGTTGACCCGATGAACCTGCTCTGATCCGCCTGCAGCGGAAGGCCGGCGGCCGGGCCGCGGGCCTGCCGTAAACTGGAAGAAGCCCGCGCCGTTCCGGCGTACGGCTTCCCCATCGATTCAAGGAGTTCCACCGTGCCGAAAGAAAGTGGCCGTAAGGTAGTGGCCACCAACCGCAAGGCCCGGCACGACTACCACGTCCTCGATACCTACGAGGCCGGGATTGCGCTGATGGGAACCGAAGTAAAGTCCCTCCGTGAAGGCCATGCCTCCATGGTCGACGGTTTCTGCACCTTCTACAACGATGAGCTGTGGATGGAAGGTATCCACATCCCCGAGTACCACCAGGGGAGCTGGACCAACCACGCCGCCCGCCGCCGTCGGAAGCTGCTGCTGCACCGCGACGAGCTGACCAAAATCTCGCACAAGATCCGCGAATCAGGTTTCACGATCGTCCCGCTCCAGTTGTACTTCGTGGACGGCCGGGCGAAAGTGGAGATCGGCGTCGCCCGCGGCAAGAAAGAGTACGACAAACGCCAGACCCTGCGGGAGCAGCAGGACAAACGCGAGGCCCTGCGCGTCATGCGCGAGCGGAACCGGCGCTAGCAGTCCCCGCTGCGCATGCCGCGGGCATGAAACGGCGGACATGTGCGTTATGCTTGGTAGTCCGGGCGGGATCCGCAAGATCCTGAACGGGTTTGATAAAAAAATACGGGGATGATCGGTTTCGACGATGTTAGTCGCGACAGGTGAAGCGGGCCGAGGATGCAGAATTATCTCGTAAACGCTGTCTGCAAACCAATAAGTGCCGAATCAAAACGCACTGACTTCGCTCTCGCTGCCTAAGCAGTAAGACAGTCCGTCAGCCCGAGGTTGCTATTGCCCCGGATCCTGGCGTCATTTAGATAGCCACTGCTGTTTACCCCCGTCATCGGGGTGAACGGGACTCTTAGATGACTGGGCCCGGATCAGCCAGCTGTTTGTAGCATGGCTGGGGCCGAGAAAATCCACCGCAAACTGCGCCCGGAGAAGCCCTGACAACACGACATCGGACGGGGGTTCAATTCCCCCCATCTCCACCATAGGTGCGCCGGGAACGGCGTTCCACCCCGTATGGTTCCAGACAAAAGGCCGGAAGCCTCAGCTTCCGGCCTTTTGCTGTGCCGGAATGTTCTCAGGAGCGGTGCCCCGGCCAGGAACCCGCTCAGCGCTTCTTGATGTGGGCAACCGGGTCGGCGTGGGTCTCCGCGACGTTCTTGGACTTCTTCTCGGCGCGCTTTTCCTTGATGGTTTTCACCGGCTTCTTGGTCAGGTGCCGGTGCGGTGATTTGTCAGGCATTCAGGCTCTCCCTAACAGCAGGGGGCCGATTTGGCCCCGTGCTACTAAGTTACGCCTCGGGCACCGCAACGTCCACGATGCCAACGAAGCGGCTGCCCACACCTTCGTACTCGCTGCGGACCAGGCCGGCGCCGGTGCCGGGGATCTCGACCGACGAATGGTGCGCGCAGCACACGTAGGTAAAGTCCGGCCACCACTTCTTGGGGCGGGCCGCCTCGGAGAAGCCGCACACGGCACAGGTGAGCTGGACCCACACCGGGCGTTTGCCCGTCCGGTTTTCTTTGGACTGGATCAGCCACTGCGGGGGATTGTCGCGGAGTTCACTGAGCTCGTCGTCGCTCAGCCTGGACGGAATACCGTGACGGTGCGCCATCTCCAGCGGAATGTCGAGGATCTGGGCTGCAACACGACGGGTAACCATTCTTCAACGATACGCGATGGCGGAGCCCCCGGACCGCCTCCCCCGGGCCGGGGTAAGGCTTGTCACAGGGCGCTGACGGCCAGGCCAAGTCCGGCTGCGGCCAAGCCAGCGATCAGATTGACGCCGACGTTGAGTGCGGCGGCGCGGTACCGCGTCTCACTGACCAGGCGCACCGTCGCGGTGGTCCAGGAGCTGAAGGTGGTAAGCCCGCCGGCCAGCCCGGTGGAGAGACCGGCCTGCCATTCGGGCCCCAGCCCCAGCTGCCCGGTGACCCCGAGGGAAGCGCCAATGATGAAGGATCCGGTCACGTTCACCGCCAGTGTCGCCCAGGGCCAGTGGGGACGGGGTCCCACGAGGTGGGCAAACCAGGAGTCGACGGCGAACCGCAGCAAGGCGCCCGCGATCCCGAAAGCCCCGATGACGATGGCGGTGATCATGACGCTCCGCCGGTCAGGTCGGCCACGGCTTTTCCGGTCTTCCATCCGGCGGCGGCAGCGGCGAGCCCCAGGACAAGTGAGAGCCCGAGGTAGGCCAGCCAGCCGGCATGGAAGCCGCCCCGAAACTGCTGGTCGATGACGAAGACCACCGCCGAAAAGGTGGTGAAGGACCCCAGCAGCCCGGGGCCAAGCCCCGCCCGCAGCCAGAATGCGGTTTTAGGACGTGCAATCCAGACTGTGGTGAGGGTGGCGAGGACAAAGCTTCCGACGACATTTATCACCAGCGTGGTCCAGGGAATTGTCCCCGCGGCCTCAGGAAACAGCAGTCCCGCTCCATACCGCAATTCCGTGCCGATCAGCCCGCCGACGGCGACCGCTGCCCACGCGCTCCAGCCCGGGAGGGCAGGACGCGTGGAGGGGGCCGTCGGAGAAGGTGGCTTCGCCATGCGTTTCACACCAGCGCTCCGGTCCACACGGCCCGCACTCAGAGCCGCCCGAGGCTGCAGCCGGGGTGGGCAGTATCGCTGAAGACCCAGAGGGCGGATGCGACTTCCTCGGCGAGGTCGACGTCCTGCCGGGCCGCACCGGATCCGATGCGCACCACGAGCGCGCCACCGAAAGGTTTGCGGCCCACCACCTCGACGTCGGCGTCCAGATCGATGTGTTCGGCGGAAAGGTAGCGCAGGAGCTCGGGGTTTTCGTCACTGATTCTGGTGATCCGGCCGGTGTGCCCGTCGTCGAGCTCGCTCATCCGGTGGGCGGCCGGCATCAGCACAGTACCGTCTGCCGCCGGGATCGGGTCGCCGTGCGGATCCCGGACAGGGTTGCCGAGCTTGGCGGCCATCCGCTCGATGAAGGTTTCCGAAACCGCATGTTCCAGGAGTTCGGCCTCGTCGTGGACTTCGTCCCAGCGGTAGCCGAGCTCCTGCACCAGGAACGTCTCAATGAGCCGGTGCCGCCGGACCATGGACAGCGCCAGCCGGATACCCCCGGCCGTGAGTGTTACGGCACTGTAGGGCTGATGGTCCACCAGTCCCTGGTCTTTGAGTTTGCGGACCATCTCCGAGACCGAGGAATTGGCGACGCCGAGGCGTTGGGCCAGCTGGGTGGAGGTGATGGGCTTGTCCTGCCACTCCGTGAAGGAGTAGATGACCTTGACGTAGTCCTCGATCGAGGAGGAGGGCAGGCTGGTTTTCACAGCCACCAGCCTACCGTCAGGCGGCGCCGGAGAACGTGAGCCACAGCAGGACCAGATTGAGCGCCACCACCAGCACCACGCTGATGATGGCGGCAATGCGCAGTGGCATCCCATCCGCGAAGCGGCCCATGAGCGCCTTGTTACTGGTCAGCACGACCAGGGGAACGAGCACGAAGGGAATGCCAAAACTGAGGACGACCTGACTGAGGACCAGGCCCCAGGTGGGATCGAAGCCGACGCTCAAGAGCACCACGGCCGGGATGAGGGTGACCACCCGGCGGGCCATCAGCGGGATCCGGATCTTGAGCAGCCCCTGCATGATGGATCCGCCCGCGTAGCAGCCCACGGACGTGGAGGCCAGGCCGGAGGCGAGCAGGCCAACGGCGAAGACGACGCCGACGACCGGTCCCAGGCTGGCGGTGATGGCTGCGTGGGCTCCCTCGATAGTGTCCGTGCCCTCTTCGCCGCCCAGCGTCGAGGCGGCCAGCAGCAGCATCCCGACGTTGACGATGCCGGCGACTGCGAGGGCTGCCACCACGTCCCAGCGGGTGGCCCGGACCAGGCGGGCCAGTGCCGTCGGCGGCACATGGAGATGGGGGTTGGGACGGTGCCGGTCCCTGGACAGGGCTGAGTGAACGTAAATTGCGTGGGGCATCACCGTGGCGCCCAGCATGCTGGCCGCCAGCAGCACGGTGTCCGGTCCTTGAAAGCCTGGTATCAGGCCGGCCGCGACTCCTGCGGGATCGGGGGGGCTGATGAAGAGGCCGGTAAGGAATCCTATGGTGATGATGCCCAGCAGGAACATAATGACGAACTCGAAGGGCCGTTGCCTGTTCCGGGCCTGCACGGCGAGCAGGGCCATGGAGACGCCGCCGACAATGACGGCGCCCAGGGGCAACGGCAACCCGAACAGCAGATAGAGCGCGATCGCTCCGCCCACCACTTCGGCCAGGTCCGTGGCAGCGGCGACGATTTCGGCCTGCACCCAGAACGCCCGGCGCCACCACGGCTTGAGCCGCTCACCGAGGATCTCGGGAAGGCTCTTTCCGGTAACGATGCCGAGCTTGGCGGACTGGTACTGCACCAGCACGGCCATGATGTTAGCGGCCACCAGTACCCAGACCAGGAGGTAGCCGTACTGTGCGCCGGCCGTCAAATTGGCGGCGACGTTGCCGGGATCCACGTAGGCTATCGCGGCAACGAACGCCGGGCCCAGCAGGCCGATCATGGCCCGGCGGCCGCCCGGTGGCCGCCGCGGCGGTGTGTCCGAAGCCGCGAATTCGTGTCCTGTTACATCCAGCACGGCAAGGCTCCCTGGGTAGGTGCGTCGGCAGTGACGCGGCCGGTGGCGGGGATAGGTACCGGCACCGGAGTTCACATTGCCTACAAAGAAGTTTTAGGCGTACCGAAACCATAAGCCAGTGCGGCGGGTCAGGGCAACGTGAGGGTCCTCACCGCCGCCGGGAAGGTCCGACCGCACCGGCCTCAGGCCCGGATGGCCCGCCAGCTCTGCGTCAGGTACGGCAGTGCGATGACGTCCCCGGGGCCATGCCCCAGATGTTCATGCAGATACCAGTCAAGGTTGTCCAGTACCCTGGCGCGGGCAGTCGCGCCGGCGGCCAGGTAGTAGCTGCGGGATTTGGTCAGTTCCAGGATGTCCGCCGTCCGCAGCGGATCGTCCCAACAGGTGAGGTGGCTTTCCAGCCCCGTGAATTCCGGGCCCAGCGGCGGGATGAAGTGCGGTTTGTGAACATCTCCCGCGTGCATGATGCGCGAGAGCCGGTGCACCCAGGGAACAGACGTGTCCAGCTGGTTCCATATCAGCCCCAGAGTGCCATGCGGACGGAGAATCCGGGCGATTTCCGTGCTGGCCCGCAGCGGGTCGCACCAGTGCCAGGCCTGGGCGACGGTCACGACGTCGAACGCGCCGCCGGCCAGGCCCGTGTGCTCAGCGGTACCCTCGACGGCGGACACGCCGGGCAGTGCCTGTCGGAGTTGTTCAAGCATGTCGGTGGAGGGGTCGACGGCCACGGTGTGCAGGCCGCGCCCGGCGAGCAGCGCCGTGAACTTCCCGGTCCCGGCGCCGAGGTCCGCGGCGTCGACGGCGCCGGCGGGGATCAGCCAGCCGGCCGACTCGGCCGGGTACCCGGGACGGACGCGGTCATAGTGTTCCCCGCCGTCCTGGAAGCTTTGCCCCAGCTCCCGGCGCCGTTCCTGATCGAGCTGGGGGCCGCCGTGGGCTTTGGGTCCGCCGCTTGCCACGTGCGATCTCCTTCGGCAGATCCGGATGGGTACCTGTCGAATTTACCGCACGTGGCAGCGCCCGCGCCTCCTGCTCCGTCCGCTCTGTCAGTCCAGCGTGCAAGGGGCCGCGCCGGCGGTGCCGGGGGTGTTGGGGGCCCAGTGCGGGTAACTGCGGGTGTCATTGGACGGCACCCAGCGTCCCGTGTCCACGACATAGTCCCACCCCAGGCCGTTCCGGCGGAGTTCCTCTATGGCGGAAATCAGCCGCTGGGCGTCCTCCAGCCGGGAGCCCAGGCCGAAACTTGCCCGCAGCGAGCCCGAGGGCAGACCAAGCCGGCGGAGCAGCGGATGCGCGCAGAACCGACCGTCGCGCAGTCCGATGCCGTGTTCGGCCGACAGGTACGCCGCCACCAGCCCCGCGTCGTAGCCTTCCAATGAGAAGTTGACGACGCCGATCGTGCCCGTGCCGGACCCGGAGCCGGCGGCAGCGTCGAATGAAGCACTGTCCGAGAAGATCTGGTGGACCGTGACTCCATCGATTCCGGCCAGGCCTTCGACGAGGAACGCGCGGATGGCGTCTTCGTGGCCCCGCCACTGCGCCGCGTCCAGGCCGGCGATGACCTGGGTGGCCCGGGCCAGGGCGGCAGCACCGAGGACGTTGGGGGAGCCGCCTTCATGGCGTGCGGGGCCGGTGGTCCAGCTGACCGAATCGACCCGGGCATCCTGCACGGCTCCGCCGCCGGCCAGATGGGGCGTTCCGGCATCGAGCCAGTCGGTGCGGCCGATCAGCACACCTGCTCCGAAGGGGGCGTAAAGCTTATGGCCGGAAAAAGCAAGGTAGTCGATGCCGTCAGCGGCCATCTCGATCCGCCGGTGCGGGGCCAGCTGCGCAGCATCGACGACGATCCGGGCGCCATACTCGTGCGCCAAAGCGGCGAGGGCCCGGACCGGCAGGATCTCACCGGTGACGTTGGAGGCGCCAGTGACGGCGAGCAGATTCACTCCGCCGTAGGCGAGTTCCCCGCGGAGCAGTTCCAGGGTGCCGGCGAGAGTCGGTGCAGCGATGACGCTGCGGTGTGGCACACGCTGCCACGGCAGGAGGTTGGCATGGTGCTCGATGTCGAGGTAGAGCACCTCACCGGAGGACACGCCGTCGACGACGGGCAGGCACCCCGCCAGCAGGTTCAGGGAATCGGTGGTGTTGCGGGTAAAAATCACCGCATCATCCGGCCGGCCGCCGACGAAATCCCGGACGATGGTGCGGGCGTTTTCGTAGACGGAGGTGCTGATCTGGGAGGCGTAGCCGGCACCGCGGTGAACGCTGGCGTAGAACGGCAGGATCTCGTTGAGGTAGGCCGAGACCACGGAGAGGGCCGGAGCCGAAGCGCCGTAATCCAGGTTGGCGTAACGCACATGCCCCCCCTGGATCAGCGGCGCCTGGATCTCCGCGCCGGTCACCGCGGCCAGCGGCCGGCGGGCGACCTCAAGTCGCGCCCGGGTAAGGGCCGGTCCGGTCCTGGCCGGACGTCCAGGAGCCGCGGGACGGGGTACGGGAATGGTGGCAGTTGGCATGGGACCTCGCTCGAAAATGGACCCCCGTGCCGGGAATCCGCGCTTGCCGGGTCCATTCAGGACCGGCCAGGTCGTCACCCGGGGCACCCCGCCGCGAATGGAGGGTTGCCGGCCAGCAAACCGGGGTTTCGCGCTGGCACTCGTGACCTTTTTCGAGCGTAGGCCATGCCTGCTGCCGCAGAAAAGGCAGGGCAGGATTGTGAAGTGCTTTGTTACGGAGCGGCCGTGATGGTAGGCCGCCGGATCCTACAGCAGGTCGTCGAGCCCCGGGTTGAGGCGCTTGAGGACCTCGGAGTGCAGGATGGAGTTGGTCGCAAGGGCGTTGCCGCCGAAGGGACCGTCCTCGCCCTCGAGGGACGTGAAGCGGCCGCCGGCTTCCGTGACAATCGGGACCAGTGCGGCCATGTCGTAGAGGTTCAGTTCCGGCTCGCAGGCGATGTCGACGGCGCCTTCGGCCACCATGCAATAGGACCAGAAGTCACCGTACGCGCGGGTGCGCCAGACCTCTTCGGTGAGGCCGAGGAATTCATCGAAGTTGCCGCGTTGCTTCCAGCCGCCCAGGGACGAGTAGGAGAGCGAGGCGTCCGTGAGCTTGGAGACATTGGAGACCTTCAGCCGGGTGGCCGCCGCCAGCGACCGTCCCATGTACGCTCCACCGTCCTTGGCGGCCCACCAGCGTTTGCCCAGCGCCGGGGCGCTTACGACGCCAACGACCGGCTCGCCCTCGTCAACGAGGGCGATCAGGGTGGCCCAGACGGGGACGCCGCGGACGAAGTTCTTCGTCCCGTCGATCGGGTCGATGATCCAGCGGCGCGAGCCGTGGCCGGAGCTGCCGAATTCCTCCCCGAGGACGGCGTCGCGCGGCCGGGAGCGGGACAGCTGGCCGCGGATGGCTTCCTCGGCGGACTTGTCAGCGTCGGTCACCGGCGTCAGGTCCGGCTTCGTCTCGATCCGAAGATCCAGCGCCTTGAAGCGGCTCATGGTCTGGGAATCCACGGAATCTGCCAGTACATGGGCGAGGCGGAGGTCATCGTTGTAACTCGAAGCGGGTTGGCTCATGGATCCAAACTACCGGCAAACCGGGCGGGGGAGCGGTAGGCTGCGCCGCATGCTGCTAGGTGACGGTGCCGAGTTCCTTGACGTCCTGGGCTTCCATCCGGGGATCTGTCCCAAGCAGGCGGCGGAGTGAGGCGAGCCGGGCCGGTCCGGAGTCGCCCGCATGGCCGGCGGCCACCCAGGCGTCCACGCCGCAGTTGACGGCGTTGGAGTCATGTTTGCAGCCCCGCTCGCAGTCGTCCGTGCCGGGCTCAAGGTCCGGGAAGGACCGCAAAATCCGGTCCGGGTCGACGTGGGCCAGACCGAAGGAACGGATACCGGGGGTGTCGATGATCCAACTGCCCGCAGGCGCCGCGTTGACTTTGAGGGCCAGCGCGGAGGATGAGGTGTGGCGGCCGCGCCCGGTCACGGCGTTTACCCCGCCGGTGGCGCGCTCGGCGCCGGTCAAAGCGTTGACCATGGTGGACTTGCCGACGCCGGAATGGCCCAGCATGACGGTGACTTTCCCGTCGAGGTAGGCACGCAACTGGGAGACGGCGTCCTTGTCGAGGCGCGCGGACAGTCCGTCGTCGGAGCGGGCGTCGATACCGGATGCCGCGGAGTCCGCCGTCTTGGAAATGATCACCGGGAAGGCAAGGTGCTGGTAGTTGGAAAGGAGCTCGGCAGGGTCTTTGACGTCGGCCTTGGTGACCAGCAGCAGCGGTTCGATGCCGGCGTCGTACGCGGCCACGAGGGCGCGGTCGATAAACCCCGTCCTCGGCTCGGGATTGGCAGCTGCCACCACCACCACCAGCTGGTCGGCGTTGGCGACGACGGCGCGCTCGATCGGATCCGTGTCGTCTGCACTGCGCCGCAGCAGTGTCCTGCGGTCCTGGATCCGCACCAGCCGGGCCAGGGTGTCGGCTTCCCCGCTGACATCCCCGACGAGGGAGACGAAGTCGCCTGCCACGACGGGGTTGCGGCGCAGTTCCCGGGCCCGGGCGGCAATGATCTTGCGTTCCTCGGGGGTTCCTTCGGCGACGACGGCGGTGTACCGGCCGCGGTCAACGGTGATGATGCGGCCCGTGACGGCTTCCTCGTAGCTGGGTCGGTCCTTGGTGCGGGGCCGGGTGCCTTTTTTATTGGGACGGATCCGGACATCGGATTCGTCCCACGAATCAGTGCTGCGTGCCACCGTGGGCGTCCCTGTCTGTGCGGCTGGATTCAGCGGAGGAGACCTGGACGAGCATGGCGGCCCACAGTGCCGGGAAGTCCGGCATGGTCTTGGCCGTCGTGCCGATGTCCTCGACCTGGACGCCCGGTACGGCCAGGCCCAGGATGGCGCCGGCGGTGGCCATGCGGTGGTCGGCGTAGCTGTGGACCACGCCGCCATGCAGCGGCGCGGGCCGGATGAGCAGGCCGTCGGCCGTCTCCTCGGCGTCCCCGCCCAGGCGGTTGATCTCTGCGACAAGCGCGGCCAGCCGGTCTGTCTCGTGCCCGCGGAGGTGGGCAATGCCGGTCAGCTGCGAAGGTCCGCTGGCGAGGGCGCAGAGGGCGGCGACCGTCGGGGCGAGTTCGCTGGTCCCGTCGAAGTCCGCGCCCTTGATCTCCGGTCCGCCGGTGACGGCCAGGGTGCCGCCGGAGAGCGTCACCGTGGCACCCATCCTCGTGAGGATGCTGCGCCACTGATCGCCGACCTGGGTGGTCTCCAGCGGCCAGTTGGGGATGCGGACGGTGCCGCGGGTAGCGAGAGCTGCTGCCAGGAAGGGGCCGGCATTGGAAAGATCCTGTTCGATCCGGACGTCGAAGGCGCGGATCGGCCCCGGTGAGACAACCCAGTGGTTTGGGCGGGAATCATCAACAGCCACGCCGGCTCCGCGCAGCACAGCGACGGTCATGTTGATATGGTCCAGGCTGGGGACGGGTTCGCCGGGCGTTTGCGTGCTGCGGTGCTCAAGGTGCAGTCCGTCAGCAAAGCGTGCGCCGGCGAGAAGCAGGGCCGAGACAAACTGCGAGGATGCGGTGGCATCGATGACAAGGTGTCCGCCGCGCACGTCGCCGGTGCCGGCGACGGCAAACGGCAGCGAGGAGGCCCGGCCGCCGGCTGGCGCGCCGACGTGCACGCCCAGGCCGGTGAGGGCCTCGATAATCGGGCCCATGGGTCGATTGCGCGCGTGCGGATCGCCGTCGAATACGGTCACACCGCGGCGCAGGGCCGCGACGGGCGGGACGAACCGCATGACGGTCCCGGCAAGCCCGCAGTCAACCTCGGCCGGATCCGCGGACGCGTCCTGGCTGATGGGCTTGATGGTGAGATCCGGACCGAAGCCGCCGTCGCCTGGCACCTCCGTGATGGTGGCCCCGAGCCGCCGCAGTGCCTCGATCATGAGGGCGGAGTCCCGGGAGTGCAGGGGCGCCCGCAGCCGTGACGGGCCGTCGGCGAGGGCCGCCAGCACGAGGTACCGGTTGGTCAGCGACTTTGACCCGGGAAGGGTGAGCGTGGCGTCCACCGGGCGGCCGGCCAGGGGAGCCTGCCAGAGGGCGGCGTCGTCCGGGTGAACAGGGACGGCGGCAGCGTGGGGGGTGGTGCCTGCCATTGCCGCTTTAGGCTCCGACGGTGTGGTCTACGGCTTTGCGAACTGCCTTGTCGGCCTTCTTCAGCCGCTTGCCGGTGGTTTTCCTGACGTCAGCGGCGAGGTGGCCGGCGCTCTTCTTGGCATCAGCGGCGAGGTGCTCGGCGCGCCAGGCCAGGCTGGGGCGGCCGTTGGTGTCGACGGCGGCCAGCAGCACGCCGCCGGTCAGTGAGACGTTCTTGAGCAACTGCTTCCGGCGCGCATCGCGGCCCTCCTTGGACGTGATGTCCGCGCTGCGCCATTCAACGTAGCTGTTGAGGGCGGAGATGACCGCCAGGACAGTGGCGGCAAGCCGTGCCGACTTACCCAGGGCGAACAGGACGCCGGCTCCTACCTGGGTACCGCCAATAACCCGCGCGAGCACCTTCTCGTTGGTCTGGAACGGGAGGGATTCGGCCGCGCGGCGCAGAAGGGGGGAGAGCTGTGCCGCAGTGTCGTCCGCGTTCTTCAGCTTGTCCATGCCGGCGAGGACAAAGCTGGAGGCGAGCATGGGCCGGGCGAGAATGCGGACAAAGGTCATGAATTTCCTCCTGGAGAAACGAACCGCGGGTTTGATGCGGGAGAGTCGGTTCTAGTCTTGCATCTTTGTGGAATATTTGCCCGCCGGGCGGGGTTGGAAAAGGCAGGAACCAGCTGCTGAAAGCTGTCTGGATAGCGAGCGTGAGACGTGCGATGGGCCCGGGCAACGGGCCGGAACACCGCGGCCCGGCCTGAGCGGTCCGTCGTGGTGCAGGGAGGGGAAAATTTGCTTCTGGTGAAGGACGATTTGCGGCCAACGGAGCCGGCTGGACCATGGGCTGGAGCACTGCGCGGCGGGGCCACCCCCGCGCCTTCAGGTGACCGCCGGAGGGTGACAGTAGACTTGAAGGCAATGAGCACCATGGATCCGGCCGTTGCGGCCACGCACGAGGCCGTCGAAGAGACCAGCGCGAAGCAGGATGCTGCCGCCCGCGAGACAATCGTGGACGGGCAAGCACTGGACGTCACGACCGAAACCACCGAGGAGCGGCGGGTTCGGTTCGAACGCGACGCCATGCAGTATGTGGACCAGCTGTACTCCGCGGCCATGAGAATGGCCCGGAACCCCGCTGATGCCGAGGACCTGGTCCAGGAGGCGTATACCAAGGCGTTCTCCGCATTCCACCAGTACAAGCCCGGCACCAACTTAAAGGCCTGGCTGTACCGCATCCTGACGAACACGTACATCAACCTCTACCGCAAGCGTCAGCGCGAGCCGCTGCAGTCGAACTCGGACACCATCGAGGACTGGCAATTGGCCCGGGCCGAATCGCATACCTCCGCCGGGCTGCGCTCGGCGGAGGCCGAGGCGCTGGACCATCTGCCGGACTCGGACGTGAAGCGGGCCCTGCAGTCCATTCCTGAGGAATTCCGGCTGGCGGTCTACTTTGCCGACGTTGAGGGCTTCGCGTACAAAGAAATCTCAGAGATTATGAACACCCCGATCGGGACCGTCATGTCCCGGCTCCACCGGGGCCGGAAAATGCTGCGGGACATGCTCGCCGACTACGCCGCCGAGCGCGGATTCAAGGCCGCAGATACCACCGCGGCCGGAAGCAACAAACAGGAGAACAGGAAATGAGCGACTGCCAGGGACTGGGCGACTGCGACGACACCCGGATGCAACGTATCTACGAGTACCTCGACGGTGCCCTCACCCGTGAGGACATTGCCGAGATCAAGGACCACCTGGACGGCTGTCCCGAGTGCTTCGAGCAGTACGACCTCGAATGCGTCATCCGGGTCATGGTGAAGCGTTCATGTACCGAGGCCGCCCCGGAAAACCTGAAGAACTCAATCCTGGACCGCATCCACGCCAGCAATCCGGTTGAGGCCTGACGCCGCGGAACCGCCGGGCAGGGCCCCCAACAACAAATGACCCCGGAACCGTGAGGTTCCGGGGTCATTTGTCTTAAGCTGTCATTCCAAGCTTTGCTTAGGCGTTGGGGCGCTTGCCGTGGTTCGCGCCGCCACGCTTACGGTCACGACGTTTACGTGCACGCTTGCTCATAGCTGGCCTCCTTAATTTCTGGTACTCAAAAGAGCTGCCCTCAAGTCTCCCACATCGGAACACCTGCTGCGAACTGGCGGGGCGGCAGGGGTCCGAACGGGTACATCAAGCGCAGGCCTAGTCCAGGGAATTCCGGATGGAGATCCTGGCCTGGTCCAACACCGTCTTGACGGTCTCCAGGGTCACGGCCGTGATCGGGCGCTGGCCGCCATGGCGCCGCAGCTCCACCCGGACGTCGTCGCGGAAAGCCTGCACCAGCATCTCCGCCTCCCGCAGCCGGTTATCGCCCTCCTGCGAATACCGTTGGCCGGCGAGGGCGGCGACAGTCGATCCGGCCGCCCGGGCCGAGGACCGCGCCGCCTCGGCTGTCGCGGCCAGATCAGCGCGCAGGCCGCGCATATTGACCTTGATGTCCTGCCGCAGGTTGTCAGCGAGGCGGCGGACCGATGCGGAGATGTCATTTTCCACACCGGCCAGGTCATCGCGCCTGCGCTCGAGCTCCACCAGCCCGCGCGCTGTAATGCTGTAGTAGGTCCGGCGCCCCTCGGAGTGGGTGGCGACGAGACCTTCCTCCTCAAGCTTGGCCAGCCGCGGGTAGATGGTGCCTGCGCTGGGGGAGTAGGTGCCACCGAAGCGTTCGCTGAGTGCTTTGATAAGTTCGTAGCCGTGCTTGGGACCCGGCTCCAGCAGGGCAAGCAGATAGAGCCGCAGCGCCCCGTGGGCGAAGACCGGAGGCATCAGAGTCCTTCGGTGGTATTCGTGTCAGGCGGACCGTGGAAGATCGACGTCTTCCCTGACACGGTATTTGTCCGGACCAGCATGAGCTGGGCGTCCGGGCCCGTAATGGTTTGGACGGTGCCGCCGGTCTGTTTGTAGCTCTGGTTGTCCAGGACGACGGCGCCGCTGGCAGACTTGGCGATGATGTCCACGCCGACGTCGTGCGGCAGGCGGATGGTGACATCCCCTGATACTGAGTTGGCGCCGAAGTCCTGGGTGAAGCCGTGCAGGTCGAAGCTGAGGTCGCCACTGACGGTGTTGGCGCGGATATTGCTGAAATCCCCGGAGGCCGTGACCTCGCCCGAGACGCTTTTGGCTGTCAGGACACCGTGGTGGTTGCGGGCGATCACTTCGCCGCTGACGGTGTTGACGGACAGGTTGCCGGAGGTGCCGTCGGCCAGGACGGAACCGGAGACTGTGTTGAGGCGGATGTAACCGCCCAACCCGGATACCATGCCGTCGCCGCTGACCGTGCCCGCCTCGACTTCGACGCCGGCCGGCAGGGCGATGCTGATGATCACCGAGTTGCTGCTGCTGTTGTTGACGGTACCCATGAGATTCTTGAACCAGCCTTGCGGCCCGTGCAGCTGGTGCCGCACCTCAAGGCGTCCGTTGACCAGGCTGATCGCCAGCGGATCGCCGTGGACCTCGGACACCTCGATCCGGGCGACGGCGTCATCGTGGCTGACGATGTCGAAGCGGCCCCTGACGATGCCAAGCTTCAGCGCGCTGACGCCGTCGACGTCGATGGTCTGCGGGCCGGTGACGGTCCAGGTGTTCTCTTCCATGGTTCCTCCAGGAGGCGGTGCGCTCTGGTCACCTTTGCGATATAGCGTGACTATACTGTCACGCTATATCGTCCAACCCGCACGGTCAAGATATATCGCGTATTCGCCGGACCCTCCGGTGCCGCGGACCGGCTTACTCCGGAGCGTCGACCTTCAGCCATTGGAACCAGCCGCGGTGCAGCACAAGCCAGGCCATCAAACCGTAGCCGGCCTGGCCGGGGGTGCCGCCGTTGGCAGCGAGGTCCTGGCGCCACTGCTCGTGGTTCAGCAGCGGTGAGAAGGTATCGACGTAGAGGTGCTTGCGCCGGGTGGTGACGTCCGCGAAAGCGGTGTTGAGCTCTCCGAGCCGGCGGTTGTGGGCAGGGTCAAGCGTCGGGGGCGGGCCCACGACGAACACTTCAATCCTGTTTTGCGACGCGGAATCCAGGATGTTGGCGAGGTTGAGGCGGCTGCGGGCCGTGGAAAGGCCAAACTCGACATCGCGGCCGGAGAGGCCGACCACCAGGCGGTTCTCGCTGTGATCGCTGAAGCGCCGTCCGGCTTCCTCGAACCAGCGGGCGGCCAGGCCCTCGGTGCCTTCCTGCGGGCAGGGCAGGGGGTAGCACTCCAGGGACAGGGCGTCCTGCGGGGTGCGGGCCAGGACGCGGCCCAGCCAGCCCAGCGCACGGGGGTCCCCCAGCCCGGCCAGTACCTCATCGCCTACGGCTACGATCCGCAGCTTCCGATCTTCCACAACTACCTCTTCACTTCTAAGCGTTTCAATAAACCGTTCCCGCAACGATCAACAATGGGGGAACTCTGCCGGTTAAACAACGGTGCCCGGCCGGAGTCGCATGTTTCCATCTCCGGCCGGGCACCGTAGGCCCTACTTCCGTGCGAACGCCTGCTTGAGCAGCGTGTCCTGCTCCGCTGCGTGGCGTTTCATCGATCCCGCCGCGGTGGACGCCGAGGCGGAACGGGAAACGAGGCGGACACGGCGGTCCAGGGCGTCCGGAAGGGTGAGGCCGATAAACGGCCACGGGCCCTGGTTCGCGGGCTCGTCCTGCGCCCAGACAACGTCCGCATTCGGGTACTTGGCCAGCTCTGCGGCGATCTCGGCAGCCGGCAGCGGGTACAGCTGCTCGACCCTGACGATAGCCGTCGTCTTGTCCCCGGTCTTCTGCCGGGTGGACAGCAGGTCGTAGTACAGGCGGCCCGAAACCAGCAGGACACGTTCCACCGTTTCAGACTGCAGCTGCTCGTGCTCCGGGATGACGGGCAGGAAGGTGCCGGTGGTGAAGTCCTCGACGGACGACGCGGCGGCCTTCAACCGGAGCAGCTGCTTGGGCGTGAACACGATGAGCGGCTTCCGCGGCCGGTTGTACGCCTGGCGGCGCAGCAAGTGGAAGTGTGACGCCGAGGTGGTGGGGTTGGCCACGATCATGTTTTCTTCCGCGCACATCTGCAGGAAGCGTTCGATCCGGGCGGAGGAGTGGTCCGGGCCCTGGCCTTCGTAGCCGTGCGGAAGCATGAGTACCAGCGAGGAACGCTGGCCCCACTTCTGCTCGGCGGAGGAGATGAACTCATCGATAATGGTCTGCGCGCCGTTGACGAAGTCACCAAATTGCGCTTCCCACAGCACCAGGGCATCCGGGCGCTCCACCGAGTAGCCGTATTCAAAGCCCATGGCCGCGTATTCGGAGAGCAGGGAATCGTAGATCGACAGCTTTGCCTGGTCGTCGGAGAGGTGTTCCAACGGCAGCCACTCGTCGCCGTTGGCGCGGTCGTGGAAGACGGCGTGGCGCTGCACGAAGGTGCCGCGGCGCGAGTCCTGGCCGGCGAGCCGGACAGGGACGCCTTCCATGACGAGCGAACCGAAGGCCGCGAGCTCACCGAAGCCCCAGTCAATGCCGCCTTCACGGGACATGACGTCGCGCTTTTCCAGCAGCTGCTTGAGCTTGGCGTGGACCGTGAAACCATCCGGAATGTCGGTGTGGGCCTTGCCGATGCGGGCGAGCGTCTCGGCCGAAATCGCAGTGGACACCGCAGCGCCGATCATCGAATCGGTCTGCTGGGACTTGGGGCGCTCAAGATCGGAGACGGCCGCAGAATCGGCCGTGATGACCGGGATCGGGGAGGTCTGCGCGGCATGGGTTTCCGCAAAGACCCGTTCCAGCCGTTCCTGGTAGTCGCGCAGCAGCTGTTCGGCTTCCTCTTCGGTGATGTCGCCGCGGCCGATCAACGATTCGGTGTACAGCTTGCGGACTGATCGCTTGGCTTCAATCAGGTTGTACATCAGCGGCTGGGTCATCGAGGGGTCATCACCCTCGTTGTGGCCGCGGCGGCGGTAGCAGACCATGTCGATGACGACGTCCTTATGGAACCGCTGGCGGAATTCGTAGGCAAGTTGCCCAATGCGGACCACGGCCTCGGGGTCATCGCCGTTGACGTGGAACACCGGTGCCTGGATCATCTTCGCGACGTCCGTGGAGTAGGTGGAGGAACGCGACGATGACGGGGCGGTGGTGAAACCGACCTGGTTGTTGACGACGACGTGGATGGTGCCGCCGGTCCGGTAGCCACGCAGCTGGGAGAGGTTAAGCGTTTCGGCTACTACGCCTTGTCCGGCGAAGGCGGCGTCGCCGTGGACCATGATCGGAAGTACGGGGAACGCTTCGCCCTGGTTCAGGAGGTCCTGCTTGGCGCGGACGATGCCTTCAAGCACGGAGTCCACGGCCTCGAGGTGGGACGGGTTGGCGGCGAGGTAGACCTTGGTCTGCTTGCCGTTGTCCGAGGTAAACGTACCCTCGGTGCCGAGGTGGTACTTCACGTCACCGGAGCCCTGGACGGAGCGCGGATCCTGGGTGCCCTCAAATTCGCGGAAGACCTGGGCGTAGGTCTTGCCGGCGATGTTGGTGAGCACGTTCAGCCGGCCGCGGTGGGCCATGCCAATCGCCACTTCGTCGAGTTCGTCGTCGGCCGCGTCGGAGATGATGGCGTCCAGCAGCGGAATCAGGGACTCGCCGCCCTCCAGCGAGAAGCGCTTCTGGCCGACGAACTTCGTCTGCAGGAAGGTCTCGAAGGCTTCGGCGGCGTTGAGCTTGGAGACAATGCGGAGCTGCTCGTCGCGGCTCGGCTTGGAGTACGGGTGCTCCAGCTGGTCCTGGAACCATTTGCGCTCTTCGGGGTCCTGGATGTGCATGTACTCGATGCCGGTGGTGCGGCAGTAGGCGTCGCGGAGAACACCGAGGATGTCGCGGAAGGCCAGCATGGGCTTGCCGCCAAAACCGCCGGTGGGCCATTCGCGGTCCAGGTCCCACAGTGTCAGGCCGTAGGTCAGGACGTCGAGGTCCGGGTGCTTGCGTTGGACGTACTCCAGCGGATCGGTGTCCGCCATGAGGTGGCCGCGGACGCGGTAGGCGTGGATCAGCTGCTGGATCCGGGCGACCTTGTTGATTTCGTCGGCCGGATCCACCTGCAGGTCCGGACTCCAGCGCACGGGCTCGTACGGGATGCGCAGGGACTCAAAGATTTCATCGTAGAAGTTCTGCGCGCCCAGCAGCAGCTGGTGGACCAGCTTGAGGAACTCACCGCTGCCGGCGCCCTGGATGACCCGGTGGTCATAGGTGGAGGTCAGCGTGAGCACTTTGCTGATGGCGTTCTGGGCGATGATCTTTGCGCTGGCACCCTGGAATTCCGCCGGGTAGTCCAGTGCGCCGACGCCGATGATGGCGGCCTGGCCCTTGGACAGGCGGGGCACCGAGTGCACGGTTCCGATGCCGCCGGGGTTGGTCAACGACACCGTGGTGCCGGAGTGGTCATCAGCGGTCAGCTTGCCGGCACGGGCACGCTTGATCAGGTCCTCGTAGGTGTGCCAGAACTCGGAGAAGTTCAGCGTCTCCGCCTTCTTGATGTTCGGCACCATGAGCAGGCGGCTGCCGTCGGGCTTGGGCATGTCAATGGCGATGCCGAAGTTCACGTGCGCCGGCTGGACAGCGACCGGCTTGCCATCGACCTCGTCGTAGTAGACGTTCATCGAAGGGAACTGGGCCAGGGCACGGATGACGGCGTAGCCGATCAGGTGCGTAAAGGAAACCTTGCCGCCGCGGGCGCGGGCCAGGTTGGAGTTGATGACCACCCGGTTATCGATCAGGAGCTTGGCGGGAATGGCCCGCACGCTGGTGGCGGTGGGCACCTCCAGGCTGGTGATCATGTTGGTGGCGATTGCCTTGGCCGGGCCGCGGAGGACGGACACGACGTCTTCTTCGGGGGCGGTGGGGGCCTTGATGTTCTTGGGCAGCTGGGCTGGAATCGGCGCTGCGCCCGGTCCGGCTTCGGACGTCTTGGAGCCGTCGCGGGCAACAGTGGCCGGGGCCTTCTTGGCAGCAGGAGCAGGGGGTGCGGCGGGAGCAGGAGCCGCAGCAGGGGTTGGTGCCGGCGCCGGCGGCTGCGCTGCCGCCGGAGGGATAACAGGGAGTTCACGGGTGGAGGGCTGCGCAACTGTCGCTGCGCCTGAGGCTCCGTTGGACGAGGAATTGTCGTCGGCGCCGAAGGATTCGAACAGCGGCCACCACTTGGCGTCCACCGTGTTCTTGTCCTGCTGGTACCGCTCGTACAGTTCGTCCACGAGCCACTCGTTTCCGCCAAATTCCTCGGGTAGACGGTGGCTAGGCTGCTCTGGCACTTGAATTACGCCTCTTCCATGAGTTTGATTCCCACTGGTGTTCCGGTGCCTCAGCACAACGATCTGACCAGTCTCCGCGTCCAGTGAACCCAGACCTCTGCCAGTCTAGTGACGATCCTTGCCAAACCGCCAATAAGGGTGACTCAAATCATCGAGTCGCCTCCACACGCCCCGGCAGCGCCGGATCGGGTGCCGCCGGAGTGACCACCGCGTACCGCCGGAAGGCTGCCGGGGGCGCGCCGGGCGGCGTTCGGAACCGCCGCCGGTTACGCGGCCGGGCCTGTCCGGCGGCGGGCGGAAGCGTGGCTAGACTCGCACTGAGAACCCGTGGGGCACCGCAGTGCCCGTTTCCCAGTGCCAACCTAAAGGAGCAGCCGTGCGTTTCCTGACCGAGCCCACCACCGACCTGACCTACTCGGACCTCTTCCTTGTACCGTCCCGTTCCGACGTCACCTCCCGGCTGGATGTGGATCTGTCGGCAGATGACGGAACAGGCTCGGCGATTCCCTTGGTTGCGGCCAACATGACGGCGGTGACCGGCAAACGCATGGCGGAGACGATGGCACGCCGCGGGGGCCTGGCGGTCCTGCCGCAGGACGTGCCGCTGAATGTGATCCGCGACGTGACGGCGTGGATCAAGACCCGGCACCCCGTGGTGGAAACACCGGTCACCCTCTCGCCGGCCAGTACGGTCATCGATGCCCTGCACCTGATGGGCAAGCGTCCGCACGGGGCGGTCATGGTTGTGGATGACACGGGAGCTGTAGCCGGCATCGTGCGCGCTGCGGACTGCGAAGGCCAGGACCGGTTCGCGTCCCTGGCCGCCGTGATGCGCGTCCAGCCGCTGGTACTGGATGCCGAATTGCTCGAGGCTGCCAACGACGGCGGTTCCGGCACCGGCCTGCGCCGTGCCTTTGAGGCGATGGACGCTGCCGGGACCGACTTTGTGCCGGTGCAGCGGGACGGGGCGCTGGCTGGAGTCCTGACCAGGAAGGGAGCCCTGCGCTCCACTCTTTACCGGCCGTCGCTGGATCCTGCCGGCCGGCTCAAGGTTGCCGCCGCTGTCGGGATCAATGGCGACGTTGCAGGACGTGCCGCGGAACTCCTGGCCGCCGGGGTGGACGTGCTGGTCCTCGACACCGCGCACGGCCACCAGCAAAAGATGTTCGATGCGCTGGCCGCCGTGAAGGGCCTCAACCCCGGCGTGCCGGTGGTGGCAGGGAACGTGGTGACTGCAGATGCCACCCGCGAACTCATCCAGGCCGGCGCGGACATCGTCAAGGTAGGCGTGGGACCCGGTGCCATGTGCACCACGCGCATGATGACTGCCGTGGGGCGTCCGCAGTTCTCCGCCGTGCTGGAATGCTCGGCGGCGGCCAGGTCGGCCGGCGGGCGGGTCTGGGCCGACGGCGGCGTCCGTTATCCGCGCGATGTCGCGCTGGCCCTGGCTGCCGGGGCCAGCCAGGTGATGATCGGGTCCTGGTTTGCCGGGACGCATGAGAGCCCGGGGGACCTGCAACAGGACGCCGGCGGCCGGTATTACAAGGAAAGCTTCGGCATGGCGTCCGCCCGGGCCGTACAAAACCGCAACCAGCGTGAGGGAGCCTTCGAAAAAGACCGCAAGGCGCTGTTCGAGGAAGGCATTTCCACCTCCCGGATGTTCATCGATCCGGTCCGCCCCGGCGTCGAGGATCTGTTGGACATGATCACCGCGGGCCTGCGCAGTTCCATGAGCTACGCAGGAGCGGCGGATCTCGCTTCGTTCCGGGAGCGCGCCGTGGCGGGTATCCAGTCCGCAGCCGGTTACGAGGAGGGCCGTCCTGTCCCGCAGAGCTGGTAGCCGGTGCTCCTGTAGACTGAATTTCTTATGGACAGTAATTCTAGGTGCCGGCCTGGGGGCTGTCAGCGGGGAATGGAAACACTTCCCGCGCAGTCCACCCGAAGAGCCGGCAAACCCCGTTCACGCGCCCATCATTCTCCGGTAACCCGCCAGCAGACTGCCCCTGCGGGATCCGGAGCCTTCCAGGAACCGGGCTCGGCTGCTGCCGACCATCCTCCGCCGGGCCGCCGCCGCGCCGCCCCGGAAGCAGGCTGCTAAATGGAGTGGTTACTTCTCCTGGCGGGCCTGCTGCTCATTCTCGGAACGGGCTTTTTCGTAGCCGTCGAATTCTCCCTCGTAGCCCTTGACCAGGCCTCCGTCCAACGGGCGGTGGACGATGGCGATACCGCTGCCGCGCCCCTCCTGAAATGCCTCAAGTCCCTGTCCACGCAACTCTCCAGTTGCCAGCTGGGCATCACTATCACCACCCTCCTCACGGGCTACGTCATGGAGCCCTCGGTCGGCAAGCTGCTCGAAGGCCCCCTGGCCATCATCGGCGTGCCGGCCGCCGCGATCTCCTCGATCTCCCTGGTCCTCGCGATGGCCCTCGCGACGCTCCTGTCCATGCTGATCGGCGAACTGGTCCCGAAAAACATGGCCATCGCGCTGTCCTTCGAGGTGGGCAAGGCACTGGCCCGCCCGCAACTGATGTTCACAGCGATCTTCCGGCCCGCCATCGTGGTCCTCAACGGCTTCTCCAACAAGGTGCTCAACATCTTCGGCCTGGAAGCCAAAGAGGAGATTTCCGGGGCGCGGACTCCGGCCGAACTTGCCTCCCTGGTGCGTCGTTCCGCCGCGATGGGAACCCTTGACGTCGGCACCGCCAACTTCATCGCCCGGACGCTCAAGTTTTCAGGACGGACAGCGGCGGATGTCATGACGCCCCGCATCCGGGTCGAGACCATCGACGGCGACCAGCCGGTGTCTGACATTGTCGAGGCAGCCCGGCGCACCGGATATTCGCGCTTCCCCGTCATTGGAGAATCCTCGGACGACATCCGTGGCGTGGTGCACATCAAGAAGGCAATTGCGGTTCCCTCGGACCGGCGCGCCAAGCTCGAGGCCGGCGCCATCATGACCGATGTGCTCCGCGTGCCGGAAACCATCCACCTTGACGCCCTGCTGGCGGAACTGCGCGAAGGCAACCTTCAGCTTGCCGTCGTCCTGGACGAGTACGGCGGAACCGCCGGCATTGCCACCCTTGAGGATCTCGTTGAGGAAATCGTCGGGGAAGTGGCCGATGAACACGACAAGGTCCGGCCCGGGTTGCTGCAGAGCGCCTCGGGTGACTGGTACTTCCCGGGGCTTTTGCGCCCCGACGAACTCTCTGAACAGATCCCGGGCCTGACCGTGCCCGATGAGTCTGCCTATGAAACGGTGGGAGGCTACGTCATGAGCAAATTGGGCCGGATCGCCACGGTGGGGGACACCGTCGACGTCGTCGGCGGCACCCTGGCCGTGACCCGCATGGATGGCCGGCGAATCGACAGGATCTGCTTCAAGCCCGTCGTCATGCATTCCGACGAGCACGCCAACGGCAGGGTCGGTGCAGCATGAGCGACTGGGCAGGAATTCTCTGGCTAGTGGTGCTGCTGCTCGGCAACGCCTTCTTCGTCGGGGCGGAGTTCGCGGTCATGTCCGCCCGGCGCAGCCAGATCGAGCCGCTCGCCGAGGCGGGATCCAAACGCGCGCAAACCACCTTGCGGGCCATGGAAAACGTTTCACTGATGCTGGCCTGCGCGCAGCTCGGCATCACCGTTTGCTCCCTGCTGATCCTGCAGGTGGCCGAGCCGGCCATCCACCACCTGCTGGCTGTTCCGCTCGGGGCTGTAGGCATTCCGGTGGAGATCGCGGACATCGCCGCGTTCGCCGTCGCCCTACTGGTGGTCACGTTCCTGCACGTCACCATCGGTGAAATGGTCCCCAAGAACATTTCGGTATCGGTTGCGGACAAGGCAGCCCTGTTGCTGGCGCCGCCGCTGATGTTCATTGCCCGCCTGGTGAAGCCGGTCATCGTGGCCCTCAACTGGGCAGCGAACCACATCCTGAAACTGATGCGGATCGAGCCGAAGGATGAAGTCACGTCGTCCTTCACCCTGGAGGAAGTGCAGTCGATCGTGCAGGAGTCCACCCGCCACGGGCTGGTGGACGACGACGCCGGACTGATCACCGGAGCCCTGGAGTTCTCCGAACACACCGCCTCCGAGGTCATGGTCCCGCTCGACAAACTCGTCATGCTGAAAGCCAACACCTCACCAGTGGAATTCGAAAAGGCTGTGAGCCGCACCGGATTTTCCCGCTTTCCGATGCTTGACGACGACGGCATGCTCTCCGGTTACCTGCACATCAAGGACGTGCTCTCCATTCCGGACGCCGCGTACCACCAGCCGGTCGCCGAGAGCCACATCCGCTCCCTGGCGAACCTGGCGATGGATGATGAAATTGAGAAGGCCATGTCCGTTATGCAGCGGACCGGCTCACACCTGGCCCGCGTGATCGGCCCGGACGGCCTCACCCAGGGCGTTTTGTTCCTCGAGGATGTCATTGAACAACTTGTCGGAGAGATCCGCGACGCCACCCAGGCGACTGGCTACCGGAGGCTGGGCCAGGATCAGCAGTAACAGGATCAGCAGATGCCATGACCGGCGGAACCAGGTTCTGCTGTTAAGCGGATCCGCGCGAAGAGCACCAGGAACAGCCACAGGGTAGCCCTAAATAGGAATCATTCCTATTTAGGGCTACACTCGAACTAGCGCTATTGCTCCTGATTCTCAATAACAGATCCGAGGTCCTCACCGTGCGTCGTCCTGCCCCCCGAGCCGTCGTTGCTGCCCTCGCCGGCGCCACCCTGCTGCTGACGTCCTGCGCCCCGGGGCCGGGGAACTCCCCGCGGGGCGCGGGCGACGGAATCGTCGACGTCGTTGCCTCCACCAGCGTCTACGGCGACATTGTCGCCACGGTCGGTGGGGACAAGGTGCGGGTCACTTCGATGATCACGCGCACCAGCCAGGACCCGCACAGCTACGAGGCCACCACCCAGGACAAACTCGCGGTCTCCAAGGCCGGGCTTGTGGTGGAAAACGGCGGCGGCTATGACGACTTTCTCCATAAGCTCGCAGACGACACCGGGATTGACCACGCGAACGTCCTGAATGCCGTCGAACTCTCCGGATTGGCTCAGGAGGAGTCCGCGGGTGCGTCGGGCGAGGCCGACGCACACGGACACACCCATACAGGTTTCAACGAGCACGTCTGGTACAGCCTGCCCGCCATGGCCAGAATTGCTGATGCTGTGGCAGCCAAACTCGGCGATCTGGAACCGGCCTCCGCCGGGACTTTCCGCAGTAACGCTGCCGCATTCAAGGATTCCCTGCTCGGCCTTGAGTCGAAGCTTTCCGGCATGAAGGCATCCGGCGGGGAGGCACCCGTGGCTGTGACGGAACCCGTGCCGCTCTACCTGCTCGAGGCCGCCGGCCTGAAGAACGAGACGCCGGGAGAGTACACCGCCGCCATCGAAGAAGACGCAGATGTGCCGCCCGCCGCGCTCAAGGCCACCACCGACCTTATGCGCTCCGGCGGCATCAAACTCCTGGCCTACAATGAGCAGACCGAGGGCCCGCAGACGCTTGCAGTGAAGGACGCGGCGGCCGCAGCCGGAGTTCCGGTCGTAAATTTCAGTGAGACCCTGCCGGAGGGCAAGTCCTACCAGCAGTGGATGACGGACAACGTCAACAACATCGCCAAGGCCCTGGCCTAGGATTAGCAGACACCACCCACCCGCCCGGCCGGATGGCCCAGTGCGTATGCGCAAGCCCAGGGCCTGCGAGGAATCCGAGGAACTCAAGTTGACGCCCGTAGTGAGCCTTCGTGGTGCCTCCCTCTCGTTCGGCAAGCGGACCCTGTGGGAGGGTCTGGATCTGGACATCAACCCGGGCGAATTCTTCGCCGTCCTCGGACCCAACGGCAGCGGCAAGACGACGTTCCTTAAAGTTCTGCTCGGATTGCAGGAGCTGAGTTCGGGTTCGGCGACGCTCGCGGGCCGGTCGGTGGAGCGGGGAAGCCGGGGGATCGGCTATGTCCCCCAGCAGAAGTCTTTTGACCCTGACACGCCCCTGCGTGCCCGCGACCTTGTGGGGCTCGGCGTCGACGGCCACCGCTGGGGTCTCCGCCTCGGAACAGCAAAGGTGAACCGCAGAATCGATGAACTGCTGGAGCTGGTGGGTGCCGCCGATTACGCGAAGGTCCCCGTCGGTCAGCTGTCCGGTGGGGAGCAGCAGCGGCTGCGCGTGGCGCAGGCCCTCGCCACAGACCCCAAAGTCTTGCTTTGCGACGAGCCCTTGCTGTCCCTGGACCTCCAGCACCAGCAAGCGGTGAGCGCGCTCATCAACCAGCAGTGCCATGACCAGGGCAGCGCCGTGGTATTCGTGACACACGAAATCAACCCGATCATGGACTATGTGGACCGCGTGCTGTACTTGGCGGGCGGGCGGTTCCGGGTGGGCCCGCCGGAGGAAGTCATGACCACCGAAGTTCTGTCTGATCTTTACAACAGCCACGTCGAAGTAATCCGGGCCAACGGCCGGTTGGTGGTGGTCGGACTGCCCGACGCCACGACACACCACCATGAGGACGCCCACGCCGTGGCGGGGGAGGTGGGCTAGATGGACCTGGACAGCCTGCTCCATTCAATTTTCAACTTTGAGAACTATGGCGAGCTGCTGGTTCTTGTCCAGAACTCACTCTGGGCCGGCGCCGTCCTGGGCCTGCTGGGCGGCCTGATGGGGACCTTTGTCATGAAGCGTGACCTGGCGTTTGCCGTCCACGGAATCTCCGAGCTCTCCTTCGCCGGCGCGGCCTTTGCCCTCCTGATCGGTGCGGACATAGTCCTGGGCTCGTTGGCGGGATCCGTCGTGGCGGCGTTGCTGCTGGGTCTGCTGGGCGTCCGCGCCCGGGACAAGAATTCGATTATCGGCGTCATTATGCCGTTCGGCCTGGGCCTGGGCATCCTGTTTTTGTCCCTGTACGAGGGGCGTGCCGCCAACAAATTCGGCCTGCTCACCGGACAGATTGTTTCGGTTGGAACCGTTCAGCTCCAGGTGCTGGCGGTGGCGGCCATCCTGGTGATGCTGGCCTTGGCAGCCATCTGGCGGCCGCTGACGTTCGCCAGCGTGGACCCCGACGTCGCTGCGGCCCGCGGCGTTCCCGTCCGGGCTCTCGCCATCGGATTTATGTTGTTGCTTGGCGTCAGCGTGGCGCTGTCCATCCAAATTGTGGGCGCCCTGCTGGTGTTGGCCTTGCTGATCACTCCTGCGGCCGCCGCGATGCGGGTCACATCATCACCCCGGCTGGTGGTGATCCTCAGCGTGGTGTTCGCCGTTACGGCTACCGTCGGGGGCATTTTGCTGGCCCTCGGCGGCCGGATCCCCATCAGTCCTTACGTGACCACCTTGTCGTTTCTGATCTATGTTCTCTGCCGGATCGTCGGTGGCGTACGGGCCAGACGCGGCCTCAACGGGCGGGTGCTGCGCGGCGCGGCGGTTCCTGCGGGCTAAGCGGCTTCCCGCCCCGGCCCCAGCGTGGCGTTCGACCCGGCCTGCGGGGCGAGCGCTAGGGGGTGGCCCTGGCGGTGCAGTCCGGGCACAAGCCGAAGATTTCGACGGTGTGTTCCACGGCGGTAAAGCCGTGCTCGGCTGCCGTCCTGGCCGCCCACGCTTCAACCGCGGGTGCCTCAACTTCAACGGCCTTCCCGCAGCTGCGGCACAGCAGATGGTGGTGGTGCCCGGTCACGGCGCACCGCCTGTACACGGCCTCGCCGTCGGCGTTTCGGAGGACGTCCGCCAGGCCCTCGTCCGCGAGGGACTGGAGGATCCGGTATGAGGTGGCGAGGGACACCGCTGTGCCGCGGTCCTGCAGGATGCGGTGCAGCTCCTGCGTGCTGACGAAGTCTGTCAGTTCGTCGAGGACCGCGCTGACCGCCAGCCGCTGCTTGGTGACCCGTTGTTCCTTGGCCGCGGCAGGGGCCGTCGCGGCGGCCCGGCCGCCGTCGGCTGTGGCGCCGTGGGACATCGTGGAACTCGCTTCGCTGGTGGTCTCAATACGGGGTGGTGGCAAGGTCCCAGATTACCAGTTGGGCACGTGGACACCGCTGCTAAAGGACCCTAGGCTGGCCGGATGCTGCTGACTAAATTCACCCACGCCTGTGTCCGGCTCGAGAAGGACGGCAAAGTGCTCGTTTTTGATCCGGGAACCTTCTCGGAGACGGACCGCGCTCTGGCCGGCGCCGATGCTGTGCTGGTGACCCACGAACATGCCGACCACATTGACGTCGACCCCGTCGCTTCCGCCCTGCTGGCCAGCCCGGCACTGCAGCTTTTCGCACCGGCGGGCGTCGCGGCGCACCTGCGGGAAAAGGCCCCGGACGCCGGGCCGAGGATCCACGCGGTGGTTCCGGGCGAGGACTTCGAGACGGCCGGGTTCGCCATCCGCTGCTTTGGCGGCCAGCACGCACTGATCCATCCGCAAATTCCGGTGGTCGCCAATATCGGATACCTCGTTGATGCCAACGTCTACCACCCCGGGGATTCCTTCATAGTCCCCGACGGCGTGGACGTCCGGACGCTGCTGGTGCCCATCCACGCGCCCTGGAACAAGGTGGGGGAGGTGGTCGACTTCGTGATCGGCGTCCGCGCCGCGAAAGCCTTTCCGATCCACGACGCTCTGCTCAATGACGCCGGCCGCGGCCTGGTGGAGGGGCACGTAACCCGTTTCGGTGCCAAGTACGGCACGGAATACCGTCACCTGTCGACCGGAGACACGGTGGAAGTTTAGGCAGCAAGCGCCGACTGCAACTATTGCGGCCAGGATCCGTTGGTGAAGAATTCCCGGATGGTCTCCTCGTACGGTTCCGGTTCCAGGCCTTGTGACTGCAACCAGCCCGGGCTGTAATAGTTGCCGGCGTAACGGTCCCCGCCGTCGCACATCAGCGACACGACGCTCCCGCGCTGGCCCCGGGCAAGCATTTGTGCAATGAGCTGCCAGACGCCCCAGAGATTCGTGCCGGTGGAGGGGCCGGCAAGCAGGCCTGCGTGGCGGTTCAGGTGCCGCATGGCGGCCACCGAGGCCGCGTCCGGGACCTGGATCATGTGGTCGATGACGGCCGGGACAAAGCTGGGTTCCAGCCGCGCCCGGCCGATGCCCTCGATCCGTGATGGCTGCCCTGTGCAGGCGGCGGCCGTGCCGCGGGGAGTTCCGCGGGTTTGCAGCCAGCCGGGGTAAAAGGCGGAGTTTTCCGGATCGACGACGGCAAGCTGCGTCGTGTGCTGGTGGTACCGCAGGTACCGGCCGATGGTGGCACTGGTGCCGCCGGTGCCGGCCCCCACCACGATCCAGTCGGGAACCGGGTGCTCCTCCAGCGCAAGCTGGTCGAAGATTGACTCCGCAATGTTGTTGTTGCCCCGCCAGTCTGTGGCCCGTTCGGCGTACGTGAACTGGTCCATGTAGTGGCCGTGAGTGCGTTCGGCGAGGTCCGCGGCGGCGTCGTAGACCTCCGATGCGTGGTCCACGAGCAGGCAGGAGCCGCCGAACTGTTCAATGAGCGCGATCTTCTCCGGACTGGTGGTCCGGGCCATGACCGCAATGAACGGCAGGCCCAGCAGCTGGGCGAAATAGGCTTCCGACACGGCGGTGCTGCCGCTGGAGGCCTCCACAATAGTGGTGCCTTCGGAGATCCAGCCATTGACCAGGCCGAAGAGGAAGAGGGAGCGGGCCAGCCGGTGCTTGAGGCTTCCCGTCCGGTGCGTCGACTCGTCCTTGAGGTACAGCCGGACGCCCCAATGCTCCGGAAGCGGGACGGAATACAGGTGGGTGTCGGCGGACCGGTTGTTCTCTGCGTTGATTCTGCGGATGGCCTCGTCGGCCCAGGCCCTGTGGTGCTCTCGCGCTGTGCTCACCGCACCAGCCTACCGGCGGCGGCGGATGGCCATGGCTAAAGTTGGGGGATGCAGACCTTGATGAATGTGGCCGCGTTGCAGGACCTGGTCAGCGCAGAGCGCGCCGGCCGCAGGCCTGTGTTGTTGGATGTCCGCTGGGCGCTCGGTGATCCGCACGGCCGGGAGCACTATCTTGCCGGGCACCTCCCCGGCGCGGTCTTTGTGGACCTTGTCCGTGACCTGGCCGGACCGGCCGATCCCAGCCGCGGCCGGCACCCGCTTCCCGCCCTGGAGCAGTTCCAGGAGTCGGTGCGGTCCTGGGGGATCTGCAACGGTGACGTTGTGGTGGCCTATGACGACAGCGGCAATCTGGCCGCCGCCCGGCTTTGGTGGATGCTCCGGAACGCCGGTTTTTCCGATGTATGCCTGCTCGACGGCGGCCTGTCCGCCTGGCGCGCCGCGGGCTACGAGGTTCAAAGCGGTGAGTGGCGCGCCGAACCCGGGAACGTGACGCTGGCTGAAGGCGGGATGCCCGCGATTGATACCGGCCAGGCGGCCTCGTGGGGCGGGCAGGGATTGCTGCTCGATGCCAGGGCGGGGGAGCGGTACCGCGGCGAAATCGAACCGGTTGATCCGCGGGCCGGCCACATCCCCGGAGCCGTGAGCGCCCCGACGACCGCCAACCTTGGCGCGGATGGCAGGTTCCTGTCCCCGGCCGCGCTGCGGGAACGGTTTTCCAGTCTCGGAGTGCGCCCCGACGTCGCCACCGCCGTTTACTGCGGTTCCGGAGTCACTGCCGCGCACCAAATAGCGGCCCTCGAAATCGCCGGTTTTTCTGCGGCGCTTTACCCTGGTTCGTTTTCCGAGTGGTCCCATACCGCTTCCAACCCGGTGGTGACCGGGTCGGCGCCCGACGCCGACGGCGGCTCCACGTTGTAGCAGCGGCGGACTTTCCTGTCCGCCGCTGGAGGCACTCTTCCCGAGTCTGGCCTGCTCGGGGGCGTGAGGTCCAGCCGGCCGGGACGATGCCGTAGCCGGGAAGCCGGGCGGGTCCGGTTCCGGCCTGGAAGAGGGTGCGGTCGGCCATGAGTCGACTCCGGGTCCGGGGGTCCCCGGGCTTCTGCTGTTCGCGGCGTTGGATCAGGTCAAACGCGACCGTGGTCCGTGCTGCGCCGCGGCGGCGGACTTCAGATCCGCCAACTCCCGCAGCGGCCAATCAGGGCCGCCCCGCCGTCGCCGCCCGCGGGAGGTTCGCGGGTTCGTTCCCGACCGGGCGATCTGATTCGGCCAACCAGGGACAGTGCACGTCCCAGCCGGAACGGCCCTCCGTCCCGCCCAGGTGGCATGGCGGCCGGTCCCGAGGGTAGCGTCGAACCATGACACCTGGACGCCCCGTACCGCCGCCCCTTGCCAAACCGCTTCCCGATGTGACCGTGGCCCCCCCGGAGACCCCCGCCCCGGGCCCCCGCCTCGTTGCCGCATACGGCGCGACAGCGGCCGACAGCGGCCTGGTTCCCCTGACACTTGCCCGTCGCGCGCCGAAAGAAGACGACGTCGAGATCGCCATCGAATTCTGCGGGCTCTGCCATTCGGACGTGCACGCCACCCGGGGTGAATGGGGGACACAGAACTACCCGCTCGCCCCCGGCCATGAGATCGTGGGCCGCGTCAGCCGCGTCGGTTCCGCCGTCGATGATTTCACCCCGGGCGAACTGGTCGGTGTGGGCTGCATGGTGGATTCCTGCCGCGAATGTGACAGCTGCCTCGAAAGCCTCGAACAGTACTGTGAAAATGGCATGACCGGCACCTACGGCGCCAAGGACAGCCGCAACGGCGACGCCCTCACCCAGGGCGGCTACGCCACATCGATCGTTGTGGACCGCCGCTATGTGCTGCACGTCCCGGAGAGCCTCGACCCCGCCGCGGCCGCCCCGCTGCTGTGCGCCGGCATCACCACCTACTCGCCGCTGCGCCACTTCGACGTCGAGGAAGGCGACGCCGTCGGCGTCGTCGGCCTGGGGGGACTGGGGCACATGGCAGTGAAACTGGCCAAGGCCATGGGCGCGAACGTGACGGTCTTTACGACGTCGGCGGCCAAGGTTGCCGCGGCCCGCGAACTCGGCGCGGACCAGGTGGTACTTTCCCGCGACGAGCCCGCGATGGAGGCTGCCAATCGCAGCATCGACCTCATTATCGACACCGTCGCCGCGCCGCACGACCTCAACCCCTACTTCCGTACCCTGCGGGTTAACGGGGCCTTGTTCCAACTCGGACTGCCGTCAGAGGACATGCCCCCGGTAAACCCGGGCGCTTTGATCCGGCGCCGGGTTGCGTATGCGGGTTCGTTGATCGGCGGCATTGCCGAGACCCAGGAGATGCTGGACTTCTGCGCCGGGCACGGGGTCACCTCGGATGTTGAGGTGGTGGGTGCAGCTCAGCTCAATGAGGCCTACGACCGCATGGTCGCGGGGGACGTGAAGTACCGCTTTGTTCTGGACACCAGCACCCTCGGTTCGCCTTCAGAAAGGGCAGACGCATGAGCACTCTCTTCACCAAGATCATCAACGGCGAGATTCCCGGCCGCTTCGTGTGGCGCGAGGAGGACGTCGTCGCGTTCCTGACGGTGGGCCCGCTCGCTGACGGCCACACCCTGGTGGTGCCGACCGCGGAAGTGGACCGCTGGACGGACGCGTCCCCTGAGGTGCTGGGCCGTGTGATGCAGGTGGCCCAAAAGATCGGCGCTGTCCAGGTCGAGGTGTTCGACTCGGCGCGCGCCGGACTCATTGTGGCCGGATACGAGATCAACCACCTGCACGTCCATGTCTGGCCCTCGAACACCATGGCCGACTTCAACTTTGCTTCGGTGGATCAAAACCCCGACCCCGCGCGGCTTGACGCAAATGCAGAGAAACTGCGCGAAGGGCTCCGCAAAGCCGGACACGTAGCTCACGTTCCGGCCGGCTGAGGCAGCGTCCGTTTAACCCGCCGCTGGCGCGGTTCTGCCTTGCCCCAAACCGGGCGTCAGGCCGGCGCCAGCGCCTTGTTAAGCACAGCGCGGATGCGTTTCTCGGACACTGAGTAAGCGGTCCCCAGCTCGACGGCGAAAAGGCTCACCCGGAGCTCCTCGATCATCCAGCGCACCTGGGTTAACTCGGATCCTGCCTGTCGGCCCGGGAGCAGGGCGGACACGGCGTCGTCGTAGTCGTCCTCCAGGGCCTGGACCGCAGCCATGTGCTGGGCATCCCGCTGGACGATCGTGGGAAGTTTCTCCAGACGCTTCTCAATCGCCGCGAGGTAGCGTGGCAGCTGGCTGAGTTGACTGTAGCCTGTGCGTGCCACAAAACCGGGGAACACCAGCTGTTCCAGCTGGCTCTTGATATCGTTGAGTGCGCTGATGAGCGCCAGACTGGTGGTGCCCTTGAGGGCTTTCTCGATCCGTCGGGTGCTGGCCAGGATGCGCTCCACGACGGCGGTGACCGTGAACACGGTGTCGATCAAGTCCGCGCGGACCTTCTCATAGAGGGCGTTGAAGGACGCCTCGTCCCACGGCAGTTCCGCCGGGGTGAGCTTGTCGATGGCCGCGAGGGCACAGTCGGCGATCAGCGCCGAGACGGAGCCGTGCGGGTTTTGGCTGAATGTCAGCTTTTCGGAGTTGTTCAGGTGTTCGAGCACGTAGCGGTCCGGCGGCGGCACCCTCAGCGCGAGCAGGCGGATAACGCCGCCGCGCATGGCCTGTTCCTGTTCGGAGGAGGTCTGGAAGAGCCGCAGCGCCACGGACGTACCTTCGTCCACCAAGGCGGGGTAGCCGGTGACGGTGTGCCCCTTCACCGTACCTTGGACCTGGCGCTGCACTGTTCCAAAGGACCAGGCCGTCAGGCCCGATTTCTCGGCGAAGCCGGTCGAGGTAGCGGACAGGCCGGACGCCGCGGCTGCTGCCGGGTGGGCCGCCTGGGCGGTCCCGCCGGTCGTCTTGCCGTTCGCCGTTCCGGCTGTCCGGCCGCTGGCCGACGGTGCCGTGGTCGCTGGCGTGGCCCCCAGCGACTCGGCGATCGCCCGGCGGGTAGCCGGCGCCAGGCGTTCCTGCAGCACGCCGAGGTCCTTGCCCTCGTCCAGCACCTTCCCCAGGGAATCCACCACGCGGAAGCTCACCCGAAGGTGGGCCGGAACGGCGTCCCAATTCCAGGAGTTCGGCGGGATGACCTGGCCGCGGATGCGGCGCAGCACCAGTTCCAGGGATGCCTCCAGCTCATCGGTGGCCGGATCGAAGTCAGCCTCCAGCGCGGCCACAGCCTGCCGGCCAACATCAGGAGCCGGCACAAAGTTCTTGCGCACGTGCTTGGGCAGGGACTTGATCAGGGCGGTGACCAGCTCCACGCGTTGGCCCGGAATCAGCCAGCGGAACGCCGCGTCGTCGAGCTGGTTCAGGAACAGTACGGGCACTTCGGCAGTGACGCCGTCGGACGGGTTGGGTGGGGAACCGGGAGCGACGGGATGGAACTCGTAGCTCAACGGCAGCTCAAAGCCCTTGTGCAGCAGGGTCTTCGGGTACGCCGAGTCGTCCAAGGCGTCGGCGTCCTCGCTGATCAGAAGCGCCTGGTCGAAGTCGAGCAACGCGGGATCCTGCTGCCGCGCATCCTTCCACCATTTGTCGAAGTGGCGCTCGGACACGACGTCCTTGCCGATCCGGGCATCATAGAACTCGAAAAGCGTCTCATCGTCCACCAGGATGTCCCGGCGTCGCATCCGTGCCTCCAGCTCCTCGACCTCGTGCAGCAGGGCCCGGTTGCGGTGGAAGAACTTGTGATGGGTCTGCCAGTCGCCCTCCACCAGGGCATGGCGGATGAACAGCTCCCGGCAAAGCTCCGGATCCACCTTGCCGTAGTTGATCCGGCGGCTCGGGATAATGGGCACGCCGTACAGCGTGACCTTCTCGTGGGCCATCACCGAGCCCATCTTCTTTGACCAGTGCGGTTCGCTGTAGCTGCGCTTGATCAGGTCCGGCGCCACCTGCTCCACCCAGAGGGGATCGAACTTCGCGGCCACCCGCGCCCACAGCCGGCCCGTCTCCACCAGCTCGGCGGCCATGACAAAGGTCGGGGACTTCTTGAACAGGGCCGAGCCCGGGAAGATCGCGAAGCGGCTGCCGCGGGCTCCGGCGTACTCGCGCTTGCGGTCGTCAAGGATGCCCACGTGGCTGAGCAGACCGGACAGCAAGCTGATGTGAATACCCTCGTGGTGGCCCACCGGATCGGCCAGGCGGTTGTTGTCCAGGCTGATGCCCAGTGGCCGCGCCAGCTGGCGAAGCTGGGCGAACAGATCCTGCCACTCGCGGACACGCAGGTAGTTGATGAACTCGGCACGGCAGAGCCGGCGGAAGGCCGTGGAGGAGAGCTCCTGTTGCTTCTCCTGCACGTAGTTCCAAAGGTTCAGGAAACCGGTGAAGTCAGAGTTCTCGTCCCGGAAACGGGCGTGTTTCTCCGCGGCGAGCTGCTGTTTGCCTGAGCCGTCCCCCTGGGGGCGCTCGCGCGGGTCCTGGATGGTCAGCGCCGCGGCCAGGATCATGACTTCCCGGACGCAGCCGCGTTTGCCCGACTCGACGATCATTCGGCCAAGCCGCGGGTCCACGGGCAATTGGGCGAGCTGCTGCCCGACGGCGGTCAGGCCGCCGCCGTTCCTGCCGGCAGACGGCTGGCGGCCGTGGCGGGCATCGGCACCGTCAGGCTGTTCCTGCGGACGGGCGGCGCTCAGGGCACCGAGCTCGCGGAGGAGGGAGACGCCGTCGTTGATGGCACGGGAGTCCGGCGGCTCCACGAAGGGGAAGTTCTCCACATCCTTCGGCCCGCGGGCTACGCCCATCGCTGTCATCTGCAGAATGACCGCGGCAAGGTTGGTGCGCAGGATTTCCGGATCGGTGAACGGCGGCCGGGTCTCGAAGTCCTCCTCCGAGTACAGCCGGATGGCGATGCCGTCAGAGACACGGCCGCAGCGGCCGGAGCGCTGGTTGGCGGAAGCCTGGGACACCCGCTCGATCGGCAGCCGCTGAACCTTGGTCCGGTGCGAGTAGCGGGAGATGCGGGCGGTGCCGGTGTCGATGACGTATTTGATGCCGGGCACCGTCAGGGAGGTCTCTGCGACGTTGGTGGCAAGGACAATCCTGCGTTTGCTGCCGGGGTGGAAGACCTTGTGCTGCTCCTGCAGGCTGAGCCGGGCGAAGAGGGGGAGAACCTCGGTGCCGGCCAGCTTACGGTTGGACTGGATCCGGGCGTTGAGGGCCTCGGCCGCATCCCGGATCTCGCGCTCGCCCGAGAAGAAAACCAGGATGTCGCCGGGCGCCTCCTGGGCAAGTTCGTCGACGGCGTCGCAGACGGCGTCCAGCGGGTCGCGGTCCTCTTCCAGCTCATCATCGGAGCCGGCGTCGTCTGCACCGGCGTCGCCGGGACCGCCGGCCGGCTGGGACAACGGCCGGTAACGGATTTCGACCGGATAGGTGCGGCCGGAAACCTCGATGATCGGCGACGGCTCATCGTCGCTGCCGAAGTGCTTCGCGAAACGCTGGGGATCGATGGTGGCCGAGGTAATGATGATCTTGAGGTCCGGCCGCTGGGGCAGGATCCGTTTGAGGTAGCCGAGGATAAAGTCGATGTTGAGGCTGCGTTCGTGTGCCTCGTCAATGATGATGGCGTTGTACCTGCGCAGCAGCTTGTCGCGACGGATCTCGGCCAGCAGGATGCCGTCGGTCATCAGCTTGATCTTGGTGGTGCGGCCCACCTCGCCGGTGAAGCGGACCTGGAAGCCGACTTCCTGGCCGATTTCGACGCCGAGTTCCTCCGCGATGCGCTCGGCCACCGTGCGGGCGGCGAGGCGGCGCGGCTGGGTGTGGCCGATGAGTCCATTCTCGCCGAGCCCCAGCTCCAGGCACATCTTCGGTATCTGGGTGGTCTTCCCCGAACCGGTTTCGCCGGCGATGATGGTCACTTGGTTGGCCGCGATGGCGGCCATGATGTCCTCGCGGCGCTCGGAAACCGGCAGCTCGGCGGGGTAGGAAATATGCAATGTCATGGCTTCAAACAGTCTACTGTCCCGGCGGCCGGACATCAGGTTGCCCCCTGCGGCCCGGTCTATAAAGGGCCGGAGGAGGCTGCCGGACGGTTTGTCCCATCGAGAAACTAAGGGTGCTGAGGAATAGCTGGCAGCAGGTGGGCCTTGGAGTAGGCATGACTACTATCGCAATTATTGGCGCAGGATCCGGGCTTGGAACCGCCGTCGCGAGGCGCTTTGGCGCGGAAGGCTTCGCCGTCGCGCTCATATCCCGCAACCAGGGACGCGTTGACGCGTTGGCCGAAGGGCTGGCGGGCGAAGGCATCGAAGCCAGGGGCTTCGCCGCCGACGTGCGGGACCAGGCATCGATCACCCGGGCACTGGAGCGCGCCACGGAGACCCTCGGACCGATTGAGGTCCTGCAGTACAGCCCCCTGCCGCAAAAGGATTTTATGCGGCCGGTTCTCGAGACCACGCCCGCCGACCTGATCGGACCGGTGGAATTCTCCATCTACGGTCCGGTCGCGGCGGTGCATCAGGTCCTTCCCGGCATGCGGTTCCTCGGCGGGAACAGGGGAACGATCCTCTTTGTCAATGGCGGCTCCGCGGTGAAGCCCGGACGCAACGTCACGGGCACCTCGGTGGCCTTCGCCGGGCAGGCGGCGTACGCGCAGCTTCTCCATGAGGCCCTCGGCGAGGAGGGCATCCAGGTATCCCAGCTCATTATCGGCGGCCGCATCATTGAAGGGGATCCCGAGAAGGATCCCGCTGTCCTGGCCGGCCACCTGTGGGACCTGCACACCCGCCGGGACCGGTTCCGCCTTCAGATCAGCGCCGACTAACAGCGCCCGGCCCCGGCCCCGGCCGCCGCTGGGCTGACCGGCGGCCAGGGACGTCCGTGACCCCGGCTAGAAAATCCGGAAGGTGTAACTGGTGCTGGGGAGGTCCTTCGCCATCCAGTACTCTTCCGAGCGGACGGGCGGAGTGTGGCCAAGGCCGTCCTTGCGGAGAGCGGCGACCGTGGCGGCGGAGGCGATGATCACTAGCAGAACGAGGGCGATTCCGATGAGTTCCATACCTCCATGGTTCTCCCGGAGGGCAACAGGAAAAAGTGGCAGAAACGACCAATATGCAATAATTTCTGCCACACTGGAGGCATGATCAAATCAGTGGCACTCATCGTGGTGTCGAACTTCTCGATCTTCGAATTCGGGACCGTTTTTGAAGTCTTCGGGGTGGACCGGTCAGGCCGGGGGAATGGTGTGCCGGCCTTTGACTTCCGGGTCTGCACGCCGTCGCCGGGGGACGTCCCGCTGGAGTCCGGACTCTCCCTGCGGGTGGCTCTGGGGCTCGACGCGGCGGCGGACGCGGACCTGGTCATCATGACCCCCTGCGGCCGGGAGGAGGATGTACCGGACTCCGTCCTGGAAACTCTGCGCGCCGCCCACGCGCGCGGAGCCTGGGTGATGTCCATCTGCTCCGGAGCCTTCGCCCTGGCCCGGGCCGGGCTGCTGGACGGACGCCGCTGCACCACGCACTGGCATCATTCCCAGGAGCTCGCCAGCCGGTACCCCGCTGCTGTGGTGGATGAAAACGTCCTCTACGTCGAGGATGGCCGGATCATCACCAGCGCCGGCACAGCCGCCGGCATCGACGCCTGCCTGCACCTGGTCCGGGAGGAGTTTGGCGCCGCGGTGGCAGCCGCGATCGCCCGGGACATGGTGGTTCCACCGCACCGCGACGGCGGCCAGGCCCAGTACATTGACCGGCCCGTCCCGGCGTGCGGTTCCGAGCCGATGGAGGAACTGCTGCAGTGGATGGTGCGGCACCTGGGGGAGGAACACCCGGTCAACGACCTCGCGGCACGCGTGCATATGACGCCGCGGACGTTCGCCAGGCGCTTCCGTTCCGAGACGGGGGCCACGCCGGCCGCCTGGCTCAACTCCCAGCGGGTGCTGCGCGCTCAGGAACTGCTGGAGACCACAGACCATACCATCGACGAAATCGCCCGCGAATCCGGTTTTGGCCATCCGGTGCTGTTGCGGCACCATTTCGGCAAGGTGCTGGACACCAGCCCGCAGTCCTACCGCCGCACCTTCCGCGGACACCTGGTGACGGCATAGGGGGAGCGGCTCCGGATCAGGCAGCTAGTCCGGATCCGGGACGGCCGCTGCCTCGGCGGCAGCGCGGGCGCACTCGACCAGGTCCCGCCAGGGGCCGGTGACCTCTCGCTCCGGCAGGACCGCCCGGCGTTGATCGGCCCGGATGCTGTACATGAACCGGTCCGGCTGGCCGGAGGCTCCCCCGGTCCCGCCGACGTCGTCCCACGGGCACGCTTCAATGAGCGGTTGCCATTGGTCGGTATCCTCCGGCGGCGTGGGCCGGACGGTCCACGTCCGCTTCAGGCCGGCAATTCCGCCGCTGCGCTGGACGGTAATCTTCACGGGACTCGGATCGTTGTGGGCTCGGCCTATCGCCTCGCTCCGGGGAACTTTACCTTCACAGTTTCCCACGCCGACAGCACGGCGTCATGCTCTTTGGACTCCGCCCCGAAGAGCTCCCCGGCAGAAGCGGCGGTGGCCTTGGCGAACGCGCCAAAGGTGGCGTTCGGGGCCAGGGTACCGCCCGTCAGCGTCTCATACCAGATCCGGCCCGGCGCCTCCCAGGCGTTGCCTCCGACGGCTGAAGAAACCAGATAGAAAGCCCGGTTGGGGATGCCGGAGTTAAGGTGCACACCACCGTTGTCGGCGCTCGTATGCACGTAGCCGTCCATGGAGTCCGGCTGTGGATCCTTGCCGAGCACGTCGTCGTCGTACGCCGAGCCCGGGGCCTTCATGGACCGCAGGGCCGCGCCTTGAACCTGGTCGGTGAAAAGGCCTTCGCCGATCAGCCAACTGGCTTCCGACGCCGGTTGTTTCCTGACGAACTGCTCCACGAGGGCGCCGAAGACGTCGGACATCGATTCGTTGAGCGCCCCGGCCTGGTTGCGGTAGGCCAGCCCGGCCGAGTACTGGGTGACGCCGTGTGCCAACTCGTGGCCAATGACGCTCAACGACTTGGTGAACCGCTCGAAGACTCGGCCGTCGCCGTCTCCGAAGACCATTTGCTGGCCGTCCCAGAAAGCGTTGTCGTAGAGGCTGCCGTAATGCACCGTGGCATTGAGGTGGAGGCCGTTGCCATCGATGGAGTTCCGGCCGAAGGCCTCGGCGTAGAGCCGGTGGGTGTCTCCCAGCCCGTCATAGGCTTCATCCGCGGCAGCATCCCCGGTGGCCGCATCCCCCTCTTTGCGGACCACGCTGCCGGGCAGTTTCTCGGTGGACTTCGCATCAAAGATGGTGCGTTCGGGCGGGGACGGCTGGAGTTCCCGCATTCCCGGATGGCTGCCGGGACCCGGGGCAGCCCGGGAGGCCTGGAAGTCCGGGACGTGCAGCAGTGCGTTTTTCGCTGCACGGGAGATGTCGGAGAACTCCGGTTCGTGGTGCGCTGCCAGGCGGCGGAGCAAGTATGGAGGAATGATGGAGCAGTACATGTGAGACCCCTTATCTTCTGCCATTGTGTGGACAGCCTACGAGGGAGCGCCGACAATTGGCAGGGGCGGAACCCCGGGAGCACGGGTGATGCTGCCCATTGGATACGGTAGGCCAATGGCACACCCCAAGAAGCGAAAAGAATCCAACTCGACCCTTCTGACGGTCATCATCGCCTTTGTGGCGAATATTCTCGTCGCTGCCGCGAAGTCCGTGGCCGCAGTCCTCACCGGATCAGCCTCGATGACGGCGGAGGCAGCCCATTCCTGGGCGGACACCGGAAATCAGGTGTTCTTGTTCTTCGCGGAACGGCGGTCGGTCAAGCCGCGGGACGAGAGCCATCCCATGGGCTACGGCCGGGAAGCATACGTCTGGTCGATGTTTGCGGCATTCGGACTCTTCACCGCCGGCGCCGTGGTCTCCATCATGCACGGCATCCAGCAGATCATTTCGCCAGAGCCGGCGGCCGACTTTGAAGTCGCTTACGTCGTCCTGGCCGTGGCCTTCGTCTTGGAGGGGATCTCCTTCATCCAGGCCTTCCGCCAGACCAGGAAGGCCGCGCACGAGCTCGAACGCCACACCCTGGAACAGGTCCTGATCAGCTCCGATCCCACACTGCGCGCCGTCTTCGCGGAGGACGCCGCGGCACTGGTCGGCCTGGTTGTGGCCTTTGCCGGGGTGTTCCTGCACCAGGTCACGGGTTCGCCGCTGCCGGATGCCCTGGGGTCGATCGTCGTCGGCGTACTGCTGGCGGTCGTCGCCGTCGTACTGATCGACCGCAACCGGCGGTTCCTGGTGGGCCAGGGCGTGACTCCGGACATCGAACGCTCCATGGCTCTTC
The DNA here is from genome assembly GCA_039636775.1 of Micrococcaceae bacterium Sec5.8. NCBI lineage: Bacteria > Bacillati > Actinomycetota > Actinomycetes > Micrococcales > Micrococcaceae > Micrococcaceae bacterium Sec5.8. The sequence goes on along the minus strand of CP143429.1, from coordinate 2,645,586 downwards.
GGATATTGGAGCACCCGGACATCGCCCGGCTCACCTACATGCATCTGGAGTTTGTCGGCCCCCGCAGGTTGTACCTCGTCGCGGCGGTGGACCTGCAGGGGGACCACCCGGAGCACGAAGTGGCTGTGACCCTGCGACGGATAGAGCGCGAGCTGGAAGACCGTGAAACAGTCGAAGAAGCCGTCTTAACACTGGCAACGCCGGACGAGGCCGCGCTGGGCTTTGGTTCCACGGAACCCCGCGCCGGCGACTAGGAAGCAAGAAACCCCGCCACTTCCTTGAAATGGCGGGGTTTTTCTCTGTGCCCTCGATTGGAATCGAACCAACGACCTTCTGCTCCGGAGGCAGACGCTCTATCCCCTGAGCTACGAGGGCCTTCAGGGTTCCTGCCGTTACCGGCGGGACGTCCTAGAGCTTAGCAGGAAGGTGGGCTGGAAGGAAAAATCGGGGCGTGAAGCAGGCGGAAAACGCAGGGCGTCCGGTAGCTGGGGAACACTTAGTACCCGGCGAAGGAATCCACATGGATCCGACGTGCCCCGGCGCCGCGGGCGGCGGAACGGAGGGATCGCACGCTCGCCGGGGACCCCGACACGTAGACCTCCCGGTCCGCGATGTCGGGCACGAGAGCCTTCAGAGACGCGCCGTCGATCCGGGCAGCGCCTGCATCCTCCATAAACGCCGGCGGAGCTGAGCCGTCGGCGAGCCGGGCCAGGACGCGGACGCCGGTGCGTTCGATTTCCGGAGCGTACGCGAGTTCGGCGGAACTCCGGGCCAGGTACAGCAGGACCACGTCCCGGTCTTCGGCGGGACCGCCCGACAGCTGGGCCAGATACGGGGTGATACCGATGCCGGCCGCGATGAGGAGGACCCGGGCGCCCGGTGTCCGCGGCAGGATGAAGTCGCCGCCCACCGCTGTGGCCGTCAGCTCGTCCCCGGGCGCCAGGGCGAGGAGCGATTGCTTCGCCGTGGACAGCGGCGCAGCCGTACCCACGCCGATCCTGACCTCGGCCGAACCTGGTGGGCTGGCAAGGCTGAACACCCGGCGGCGGCCCTTGCGGTCGGCCTTCGTGTGCGGCAGGTTCAGCTCAATGTACTGTCCCGGCGCGAAACGCAGCGGTCGGACCGGTTCGAAGGCGAACTCCGTCGTCGTCGGCGTCAACGGACGGGTTCCCCGGAAGCGCAGCAGGACGCGGCCACGCTGACCGGCTGCGAAAGCGAGCGCGTTTCCCACGAGCAGCGCGAGTTCGGGGGAGTTCGCGACGACGCCCAGGTTGTACGGTATGGCGAACAGCACCCCCACGACGGCAGCCAGTGCCAGCTGCTGCCACCGGCGCGGCGGCAGCGTGAGCGGCTCGGTGAGCATGAAACCGACGAAAAAGAGTACCGGGCGCTGGGCCAGGGTCTGCCACAGTGCCTCACCCGGCCCCATGCCGGTGCGCAGCAGTTCCGCGGCGATGATCGAGACCGCCACGAGCATGAACACGGACGCCATCAGCAGCTTACGGACGCGGTAGAGGACCAGCAGGACCCCCGGCAGTACCAGCCAGAGCATGGCGGGGGTGGCCGCCCACCACGTGGCGATGTTGAGGCCCGTCAGCCCGGTGATGAACGCCCCGGCCGCCGCCGGATTGAAGATGTGCCGGCCCCGCCAGGCCAGGGCGTATTTGGTCGCCGACGCGAGCACGCAGGCGAGGGCGACGCCGGCCAGGTCCAGGTACTGCAGTCCCGCTGAGAACTGCGTCGGCCAGAACAGGAAAAACAGCAGCAGACCGGTGATCAGTGCGGACTCCGAGTGCGGGGCCACAGAGAACATCGCGGCGAGCACCCGGTTGGAGGCGTACGTCAGGCCAAGGCAGAGCGCCAGATGGGCGATCATCTCCGGAAGCCCGAATGTCAGCCAGCCGAGAACCTCCAGCAACAGGCTGTAGCCGGCCAGTACCGCGAGGACCCAGAGGACCAGCCGGTACATCGTCAGCCGGCCCAGCGCCGTGTCCAGCCGCGAGCTGATGGGAGTGGAGACGGTTGCGGTCATGGAAACAATACCCCTTCAAAATCGGCCGAGTACTCGGCGTGGCCGTCCGAGTACACCGTCAGCCAGGAGACGTCGAAGTCCTCCTGCAAACGGGATCCCTCGACGAAAAACAGGGCAGTCGCCAGGGCATCGGCCACCATGGCGCTGGGCGCCATCGCCCAGCTGGCAACGACCGTGCGCACCGGCGCCCCGGTGGTGCCGTCCAGCACGTGGTGCAGCCCGTCCCCCCAGGCGCGGCGGTTGGCAGCGGACGCGCACAGGGCGCCGGTCCCGAGGCTGACGATGCCGATCGCCCGGGACGGATCGTAGGGGTGTTCCAGTCCGACGTCGACCGGCGCGGATCCAGCGTTGAGCAAGTCCCCGCCCGCGTCGATGAACTGCTCCGGTACCCCCGCCGCGCGCAGTTCGGCGGAGAGCAGGTCCGCGAGCTGCCCTTTGCCCGCCGCCCCGACGTCGATCACCACCGGGGCGCAGGTGGTCAGTACCGTCCCCTGCCAGTCGAGCACCTCGGGCCAGGCCGGGGCAGGCAGCGCGGGCCCGCCAGCGCGGAGTGAATAGTTTGCGTCGTAGCCGAGCTGTTCCAGGCTGCCGCCAATCAGCGGGGTCATGGCCCCGCCGGTGATCCGGTACAAAGTGGTGTAGAGCACGCCCAGCTCGGCGGCACCGGCCGGCAGGACGTACCGGCCCGGCTTCCGTGCGGCGCCGGCGATCAGGGAGTCCGGCCGGAACCGGGACCAGGCGGTGTCGTACCCGGCCACGATGGCGAGCAACCGTCGGCGGAGCGCGCCGGAGAGCGGAGACGGCGTTGAGACCACCCACCGGGTGCCGATCCCCTCGAAACTGAAGTCCGTCCAACCCGGATGCGCCACGGTTCCTCCTGCCGCTACTGGTCGGTCACGATGTGGCGTGTCTGACCGGCTGGTCACGGCCGGGCGTTCGTGCCGGTGCGGTCATGACCGGGCATCGGACTTGATCCTCTCGACAGCCTGGTTAAAGCCGCCGCTGGTCAAGGAGGAGCCAGCCACTTTGGAGACCTTGATCTCGTCGAGCTTCTTGCCGGCGATCTGGGATTTGATGCCGCCCGCGAATTCGCCCTGGAATTTCTTGGTGTTGGGATTGGACGGGTGCGGGGTGATCTGGACGTCGGACACCGCCCCGCCGGCGAGCGTCATGGTCACGCCCACAGTCTCCTGGCCGTTTGGGGAGACGTAGTTGCCGTCCGCGCTGTAGGTTCCGTCCTTGTAGGCGGCAGAACCCGCAGCGGCAGACGGTGCGGCGCCCGTCGCCGGGGACTCGGCAGCCTGCCCGGGCGCGCAGCCCGCGGCGGAACCGGCCAAGGACAGTCCGGCGACGCCGACCACGAGGCTTTTACGGAGGGAGGTGTTCATGCGGGGGCTCAATTTCTCTAGCGGGAATCGGGGGAAGTGGCTGGTAACTGAACCCGCAGGCGTGGGGCCGCACCGGTTCTCCTATCACAACGTCCACATCAGCGTAGTGGTTCACCCTGTGACCCGGCTGTCAGCTTAACCGCCAAATTCCGCCACACTGCGGGCCACCGGTAGGCTGGAGAAGTGACCCCTGAAGAACTCTCCCTCGCCATATCAGCCTGCCTGAAAGATGCCGTCGCCGCCGGTGAGATCGGGCTTTCCGCCGCCGACGTCCCCGATGATGTGCGGGTGGAGCGTCCGAAAAACCGGGACCACGGCGACTGGGCCACCAACATCGCGCTGCAGTTGGCCAAGACCGCAGGCACCAACCCCCGGGAGTTCGCCTCCGTCCTCAGTGCCCGCCTGACGTCCATCGACGGGGTGTCCGCCGTCGACATTGCCGGACCAGGGTTCCTGAACATCACCGTGGACGCCGCAGCCGCCGGCGCCCTGGCCAAGGCCATCGTCGAAGCAGGTGCTGCCTACGGCACCAACACCGCGCTCGCGGGCCATACGGTCAACATGGAATTCGTCTCCGCCAACCCCACCGGCCCGCTGCACATTGGCCACACCCGCTGGGCTGCCCTCGGCGATGCTATCGCCCGGGTACTCCGGGCCTCCGGCGCGGACGTGACGGCCGAGTACTACGTCAATGACGCCGGGTCGCAGATGAACGTCTTTGCCAACTCCGTGCTCTCCCGGCTGCACGGCCGCGGTGTACCCGAGGGCGGATACCCCGGGGAGTACATTGCGGATTTGGGCCACGAGGTGCTCACCCAGCACCCTGATATCCGCGAACTGACCGACGTCGCAGCGCTGCCGGTGATCCGCGGTGCTGCCTACAAAGCCCAGCTGCACGACATCAAGCGGACCCTGGCCGAGTTCGGCGTCGCGTTTGATGTCTACTTCTCCGAGCAGGAACTCCACGACGCCGGCGCGATCGAGGACGCCGTGGCCCGGCTCCGGGAGCAGGGCCACGTCTACGACGACGGCGGTGCGGTCTGGTTGCGCACCACCGACTTCGGTGACGACAAGGACCGCGTGCTGATCCGCGCAAACGGCGAACCCACCTACTTCGCCGCCGACGCCGCCTACTACCTGTCCAAGAAGGACCGGGGTTTCACCGAAAAAATCTACCTGCTCGGCGCCGACCATCATGGCTACATCAACCGGCTCAAGGCCATTGCGGCCGCCGCCGGCGACGACCCCGAGGTCAACATCGAGGTCCTGATCGGCCAGTTGGTCTCCGTCAACGGCGCCAAGCTCTCCAAGCGTGCCGGCAACATCATCGAACTCAAGGACCTCATCTCCTGGCTGGGCAAAGACGCGGTCCGCTACTCGCTGGCACGGTTCCCGGCCGATTCGCCGTTGACCCTGGACCCGGAACTGCTGAAGAAGCACAGCAACGAGAACCCGGTGTTTTATGTCCAGTACGCCCACGCCCGCTCCCGCGGCACGGCCCGCAACGCGATGGCCGCAGGAGTGGAGCGCCGGGTGCACGGCAAAGACAGCTTCGAGGCCTCGTTGCTGGAACACCCCACCGAGAATGAACTGCTCTCCTACCTCGGCAGCTACCCGTCAATTGTGGCCCGCGCCGCGGAACTGCGGGAGCCGCACCGCGTGGCCCGCCACCTGGAGGTCATCGCCGGGGCCTACCACCGCTGGTACGACGCCTGCCGTGTCGCGCCGCTGGGCGACGAACCGATCACCGACCTCAACCGCACCCGGCTGTGGCTCAACGACGCCACCAGCCAGGTGCTGGGCAACGGCCTGGAACTGCTGGGCGTCTCGGCGCCGGAACGGATGTAACCGCCATGACCACGAACCCGTCCCCACGCTCCGGCGCAGCGTCCCCGCTGGCTCCGGACTGGCTGGCCGTCCCCGCCGACCTCAACGCCCTGCACCAGCCGATGTGGGCCGGTGGCGTGTCCCGGAACGACGCCGGCGAACTCACCATCGACGGGCTGGCTGTCAGCGAACTGCAGCGCCAGTTCGGCACGCCGCTGTTTGTGCTGAGCGAGAACGACTTCCGCGCCCGCGCCCGCGCCTTTTCGGACGCTTTCAATGACGCCTTCGCCGACATCTGCGGGGGAGTGGACGTGTACTACGCCGGCAAGTCCTTCCTCTGCACCGCCGTGGTGCGCTGGGTCGAGGAAGAAGGGCTGCGCCTGGACACAGCCTCCGGAGGTGAACTCGCGGTCGCGTCCCGCGCCGGCATCCCCGGCGCCGACGTGGCTCTGCACGGCAACAACAAATCCGACGGCGAGATCCACCGGGCCCTGGACCTGAAACTGGGCCGGATCGTGGTGGACAGCCTCGCCGAACTCGAACGCGTCGCCAGGATCGCCGGCGCGCGCGGCGAAACCGCCAAGGTCATGCTGCGGCTGACCCCCGGCGTGCACGCCCACACGCACGAGTTCATTGCCACCGCCCACGAGGACCAGAAGTTCGGCCTGTCCATGGCAGCGGACTCCACCGAGCAGGCGGGGCTCTCTGCGGCCGAGGAAGCCGTGGCCGCGGCCTCCGGCTACCCCGGCATCGACCTGCTGGGTTTGCACTGCCACATTGGCTCCCAGATTTTCGAACCCGACGGCTTCGCCCTCGCCGCGGAAAAGCTGCTGGACTTCCTCGCCGCAATGCAGACCAAGTACTCCATCGTGCTTCCCGAGCTGGACCTCGGCGGCGGCTACGGCATTGCCTACACCCCCGTGGACACCCCTCGCCCGGCCGCCGAAATCGCGCAGGCGATGGCCGCCGTCGTGCGCTCCAAATGCGCCGAACTGGGCATTTCGGCCCCACGGATTTCGATCGAACCGGGCCGAGCGATTGTCGGCAGTACCACCTTCACGCTTTACGAGGTGGGGACCCTGAAGACGGTCCGGGTCGATGCCCCCGCCGCCGCGGACGGATCCTCCGGCGAACCCGGCGAAAACGTTACGTACCCGCGGCGGTATGTGTCGGTGGACGGCGGAATGAGCGATAACCCGCGTCCGGTGCTGTACGACGCGGATTACTCGGCGATCCTGGCTTCACGGATCTCCGACGCGGCACCGCAGCTGTCCCGCGTGGTGGGCAAACATTGCGAGAGCGGCGACATAGTTGTTAGAGATGTATATCTGCCCGAGGACGTGGCAGCCGGTGATCTGCTCGCTGTACCGGGGACCGGCGCCTACTGCTGGGCCTTGTCCAGCAACTACAACTATCTCGCCCGGCCGGGCGTTGTTGCTGTGCGTGACGGATCTGCCCGGCTGATTGTCCGCGGGGAAACCGAAGAAGATCTGCTCAACCGCGACATGGGAGTCTGAATGACCGAATTGCGAACCCTGAAGGTGGCCCTGCTGGGCTGTGGCAACGTCGGGGCCCAGGTTGCGCGGATTCTCCTTGATGACGCCGACATGCTGGCGTCCCGTGCCGGAGCCCGCCTGGAGCTGGCCGGTATCGCCGTGCGCAACCTTGAGGCCCCCCGCGAGGTGGATCTGCCGCGCGCGCTCTTCACCACCGACGCCGAGACCCTTCTCAAGGACGCCGACCTGGTGATCGAGCTGATGGGCGGTATTGAACCGGCCCGGACGCTGATCCTGACGGCCATGCGCAATGGCGCCTGCGTCGTGACCGGCAATAAGGCACTCGTAGCCAAGGACGGCCCCATTCTGCACGAGGAAGCTGACCGCGCCGGAGTGCAGTTGTCCTACGAGGCTGCCGTCGCCGGGGCGATTCCCATCCTGCGGCCCATCCGGGACAGCCTCTCCGGCGACCGGATCACCCGCGTGCTCGGCATCGTCAACGGCACCACCAACTTCATCCTGGACCAGATGGACTCTACCGGGGCGCAGTTCGCCGACGCCCTGGCCGAGGCCCAGCGCCTGGGGTACGCCGAAGCTGACCCCACCGCCGACGTCGAGGGCTACGACGCCGCCTCAAAAGCCGCGATTCTCGCATCGCTGTCCTTCCACACCCGTTTCTCGCTGGACGATGTGTACTGCGAGGGCATCAGTGCCGTCACCGCCGCCGATATCGCCGCGGCAAAGGACGCAGGCTTCGTCATCAAGCTCTTGGCGATCGCAGAGAAGCTCACCGCCACAGGCACAAAAACAGGCACCAAAACAGGCACGGAAACAGGCACGGAAACAGACGCCGGCACCGGTGTGTCCGTCCGGGTGCACCCGACGCTGCTGCCGCGCGAGCACCCGTTGGCAGCGGTGCGCGGCGCCTTCAACGCCGTCTTCATTGAAGCGGAAAACGCGGGGGAACTGATGTTCTATGGCCAGGGTGCGGGCGGCAAACCGACCGCATCCGCCGTGATGGGCGACCTCGTCTCCGCCGCCCGCAGCATTGTCCTGGGTGGGCCCGGCCGCGCCGAGACCACCACGGGCCAGGTCCCAGCCCTGCCCATCACCGCCGCGGTCACCAGCTACTACATCGGCCTGGACGTCGCTGACCAGCCCGGGGTCCTCGCCACGATCGCCCGGCTCTTCGCCGAGCACGGCGTCTCCATCGAAATCATGCGGCAAACGATCCACCGCGATGCTGGTTCCACTGTCGAATCGGCGGAGCTGCGGATCGTCACGCACCGCGCTAGCGAGGCTGCACTGGCAGCGACCGTCGAGGCCGTCAAGGGCCTGGACGTTATCAATTCCGTCACATCCGTACTCCGGGTAGAAGGAGTCTAAGTGGCTCACCAATGGCGCGGCGTTATCCGCGAATACGCCGACCGTCTGCCCGTCACCGAGGCAACGAAAATCATCACCCTGGGCGAGGGCGGCACGCCGCTGGTCCACGCGCAGCAGCTCTCCGCGCTGACCGGCAGCACGGTGTACCTCAAAGTCGAAGGCATGAACCCGACAGGCTCCTTCAAGGACCGCGGTATGACCATGGCCATGACGGCCGCCGTTGCGGCCGGCGCCGAGGCCGTGGTGTGCGCCTCCACGGGCAACACCTCCGCTTCCGCCGCCGCGTACGCCACCGCCGCCGGGCTGAAATGCGTTGTGCTGGTGCCTGAAGGCAAAATCTCGATGGGCAAGCTCAGCCAGGCGATCGCGCACGGTGCGACGCTTTTGCAGGTGGACGGCAACTTCGACAACTGCCTGGACATCGCCCGGAAACTGGGCGAGTCCTACCCGGTGTTCCTGGTGAACTCGGTCAACCCGGCGCGGATTGAGGGCCAAAAGACCGGCGCCTTCGAAGTGGTCGATGCGCTCGGCGACGCTCCGGACTTCCATGTGCTGCCGGTTGGCAACGCCGGCAACATCACCGCGTACTGGAAGGGCTACAAGGAATACAGTGCACCCTTTGAGTCTGCAACGGCCGGCACCCTGCCCGCGGTCGCCACGAAGACTCCGGTGATGTGGGGCTTCCAGGCCGCCGGCGCCGCACCGTTCGTCGCCGGCCACCCCATCACAGAGCCCGACACGATCGCGACGGCCATTCGGATCGGGAATCCCGCGTCCTGGGACACCGCGATCGCAGCGCGCGACGAGTCCGGCGGCGTGATCGAAGCGGTCACCGATGAGGAAATACTGTCCGCCCACCGCTGGCTGTCCGCCCGCGAAGGGGTCTTTGTTGAGCCCGGCTCGGCCGCCGGGGTTGCCGGTCTGATCAAGAAGCACGCGGCCGGCGAGGTTCCGGCCGGCAAAACAATCGTCATCACGGTCACCGGGCACGGCCTCAAGGACCCGCAGTGGGCGCTCCGTACCGAGGACGGCAGCGAAGTGCAGCCCGTCAAGGTCTCGAACGACGTGGTCACAGTGGCCACGGCCTTAGGACTGGAAGAGAAGTAGCCGTGGAAACCACCCTCACCGTCCCGGCCGAGTCCGCCGCCGACGCGCCGGCGGTTCTGTCCGGGCAACGCGTAACCGTCCGTGTGCCGGCCACCAGCGCGAACCTTGGCCCCGGCTACGACAGCCTCGGCCTGGCGCTCACCCTGTTCGACACCCTGACTGTGGAAACCCTGGACAGCGGCGAGCTGGAATTCGAGCTCAGCGGGGAAGGCGCGGATTCCCTGCCCCGCGACGCCAGCCACCTTGTGGTCAAGGCCATCACCAAGGCGCTCCACCGCTTGGGCTTTCGGCACGGCGGCCTGAAAATCACGGCAGAAAACGTCAACCCCCACGGCCGTGGACTGGGCTCCTCGGCCAGCGCCGTCGTGGCCGCAGTGACCGCTGCCAACGCACTGGTCCCTGACGGCTCGCGCCGGGGCAAGGACTGGATCCTGCAGCTCACGAGCGAAATGGAAGGGCATCCGGACAACGTCGCACCCGCGATTTTCGGTGGGCTGGCGCTGTCATGGCAGGACAGTGACCAGTACAGGAGCACGTGCGCAACTGTCGCTGCCACGGTGATTCCCGTTGTTGCCGTGCCGGATTTCGAACTGTCCACGGAAGCCGCCCGGGCCCTGCTGCCCGCCTCGGTGGGCCATCATGCGGCGGCCATGAACTCCGGGCGGGCGGCCCTGCTGATCCACGCGCTGACGCAGAAGCCGGAACTCCTCCAGGCCGGCACCGAGGATTACCTGCACCAAAGCTACCGGGCGGCAGCCATGCGTCCGAGCGCTGACCTCATCGCGGCCCTGCGGGGGGCCGGCTTCGCCGCCGTTGTCTCCGGTGCCGGCCCCACCGTGCTGGTCCTGGCCAACGGAGAAGCCCGGGCGGACGCGGCCGCCGAGTTCATCCGGGCCTTCACAGCGGGCAACACGCCCGACGTGCGCTGGCGTGTGATGAAGCTGGCCGTAGACATTGAAGGTGCTAAAGTGGAAGTGCACCGGCGGTAATCACGCAGGCAGTAATCACGCAGGCAATAAAGTAGTTGCTGTTCCAAAAGACCGCGATGTTGGCCTAGTTGCCGCTCTCATCTTTCTCTGCGCAATATTTTTCGGTGCCACCTGCTTTCGGTCTGACGCAGGATTCCGCAGCAACAATGTCTGCTCCCCTGAAACGTCAGCCCGCCGTTCCTTAATCTCTTTTTTGGAGCGCGCCAGGTGAATTTACATCCGGCCGTGCTGGCCAATATCCATCCGGCAAGGCCGAAATCCCGGTTGCAAATCTGAACTGCAACCCAGATCAAATCATCGCGTCCAGCTCCTAGCCTGGGCGCCGTCGAGGGGGAAGGATCCTTCGTGACCGAAACCACTGAGCTGTCTTCAGCTGTGGAAACATCATCTTCTGCTGCCGGATCGTCTACGGCAGCACCCGCCAAGAGCAGCGGCCTCGCTGGCCTCAAGCTCGCCCAGCTCCAGGCTCTTGCCAGCCAGCTGGGGATCTCCGGCGGTTCCCGGATGCGGAAGGGCGATCTTGTCTCTGCCATCTCCGCCCACCGTGCCGGTACTCCCGTGAGCAAGGCTCCGGCCCGCGGCGCTGAGAAGGCTACCGACAACGGCACAGTCTCCCAGTCCGCGGCCCCGGCCGCTGCACCTGCTGCCACTGACTCCGAAGCCCCGGCCCAGGAAAACCCGCGTGCCCGTGGACGCGGCCGCAGCCGCCGTGCCGGCAGCGACGGCGTCATCACGCCCCCCGCTTCCGAGTCCCCGGCAGCAGCCGAGGCTCCGGCGGCTCCCGCCGAGTCCGGGACGTCCCACTCCGGCACTGCCGAAGCAGGTTCCGCCGCCCCGGCGGAGAACGGCGAACGCACCCGCCAGCCCCGCACCCGCAACCGCCGCCGCAGCGAAGCCGCAGAGCAGTCCGCAGGCCAGGGCACGGCGCAGTCCGCAGGCCAGGCCGCACCGGCTGTCGAGGCCCCGGCCGAACAGCGCCAGTCCGACCAGCGCACTGAACAACGCCAGCCAGAACAGCGCCAGCCTGAACAGCGCCAGCCTGAACAGCGCCAGCCTGAACAGGGCAGCGACGACGGCCAGCGCCGCGAGAACACCCGCACCCGGGCCGGCCGCGACGAGAACGCCGGCGCCCGCGAGAACAACGCCGGCGCCCGCGACAACAGCCGCGACAACGATGACAACGACGGCGGGAGCCGCCGGAACCGACGGAACCGGCGCGACCGCAACGACCGCAATGACCGTCCGGACCGCTCCGGCGGCCAGGACAGCCGCGACAACAACCCGCGCAACGACCGCTTCCGCGACCGCAACGACCGCCGTCGCGGACGGGTCCAGGGACCGGACGTCGACGACGTCGAGGTCACCGAGGACGACGTCCTGCTGCCCGTCGCGGGCATCCTTGACGTGCTGGAAAACTATGCGTTTATCCGCACCTCCGGCTACCTGCCGGGTCCGAATGACGTGTACGTGTCCCTCGCCCAGGTCAAGAAGTACAACCTGCGCAAGGGCGACGCCGTCGTCGGCGCCATCCGCGCCCCCCGGGAAGGTGAGTCCCAGCAGGCCAACCAGCAGCAGCAGACCGCGCGGCAGAAGTTCAACGCCCTGGTCCGTGTCACCTCGGTCAACGGCAAGACCCCCGAGGAACTCAAGGACCGCGTTGAATTCGCAAAGCTCGTCCCGCTGTACCCCTCCGAGCGCCTGCGCCTCGAGACCGATCCCAAGAAGATCGGCCCCCGCGTCATCGACCTGGTCGCCCCGATCGGCAAGGGCCAGCGCGGCCTGATCGTGTCCCCGCCCAAGGCCGGCAAGACGCTCATTCTGCAGTCCATCGCCAACGCCATCACCACCAACAATCCTGAGGTACACCTCATGATGGTGCTTGTTGACGAACGCCCCGAAGAAGTCACGGACATGCAGCGCACCGTCAAGGGCGAGGTCATTGCCTCCACCTTCGACCGGCCCGCCGATGACCACACCACCGTGGCTGAACTCTCCATCGAACGCGCCAAGCGCCTCGTGGAAATGGGCATGGACGTTGTGGTCCTGCTGGACTCGATGACCCGTCTGGGCCGTGCCTACAACCTGGCAGCACCGGCCTCCGGCCGTATCCTGTCCGGTGGCGTCGACTCCGCGGCGCTCTACCCGCCGAAGCGCTTCTTCGGTGCAGCCCGCAACATCGAAAACGGCGGCTCGCTCACCATCCTGGCGACCGCCCTCGTGGAGACCGGGTCGAAGATGGACGAGGTCATCTTCGAAGAGTTCAAGGGCACCGGCAACATGGAACTGCGCCTGTCCCGCCAGCTCGCGGACAAGCGGATCTTCCCGGCCGTGGACGTCAACGCGTCCGGAACGCGCCGGGAGGAGAACCTGCTCTCGCCCGAGGAAGTCAAGATCATGTGGAAGCTGCGCCGCGTCCTTTCCGGACTCGAAACGCAGCAGAGCCTTGAGCTGCTGACCAACAAGATCCGGGAGACCCAGAGCAACGTCGAGTTCCTCATGCAGGTGCAGAAGACGACGCTTGGCGCGAAGTCCGATAACGACAAATAGCTGAGTTAGGGGCGGGGCCGTCGCATATTTTGCCGGCCCCGCCCTTTCGTGCGTCATTAGACTTGAGAAAAGTCGAAAGAGGTTTTGAAAATGTTTGAGTCCGTACAGGGCCTGTTGGATGAGCATGATGCCATCCAGGCGCAGCTTGGGGATCCGGCTGTTTATGCTGACCAGAAGATTGCCCGGAAGCTGGGCCGGCGTTCTGCGCAGTTGAACGGCATTGTCGAGGCGTACCACGCCTGGCACGGCATTGAGGACGACCTGGCGGCAGCGAAGGAAATGGCGGATGAGGACCCCGAGTTTGCTGCTGAGGTTCCCGTGCTGGAGGCTGCCCTGGAGAAGGCCGCGGCCCGGCTCCGCCGGCTGCTGATTCCGCGCGACCCGGACGACGCCCGCAACGTGATCCTCGAGGTCAAGGGCGGCGAAGGCGGCGACGAGGCTGCCTTGTTCGCGGCTGACCTGCTGCGGATGTACACCCGGTATGCGGAATCCCGCGGCTGGAAGACTGAGATGATTTCTGCCAACGAATCGGACCTCGGCGGCTACAAGGACGTCCAGGTGGCCATCAAGGGCAACTCAAACGATCCGGCCGAGGGCGTCTACGCCCGGCTCAAGTTCGAAGGCGGCGTGCACCGCGTGCAGCGGGTGCCCGTGACGGAATCCCAGGGCCGCATCCACACCTCCGCCGCCGGTGTGCTGGTGCTGCCGGAAGTGGACGAGCCCGAAGAGCTTGAGATCAACCAGAACGATCTCAAGATCGACGTCTACCGTTCCTCCGGCCCCGGCGGCCAGTCCGTGAACACCACCGACTCCGCTGTTCGGATCACCCACCTTCCCACCGGGATCGTGGTGGCCATGCAGAACGAAAAGTCCCAGCTGCAGAACCGGGAAGCCGGCATGCGCGTCCTCCGGGCCCGGATTCTGGCACACCAGCAGGAACAGATCGACGCCGAAAACTCTGCCCAGCGCAAGTCGCAGATCCGCACCATGGACCGCTCCGAGCGCATCCGCACATACAACTACCCGGAAAACCGGATCGCCGACCACCGCACCGGCTACAAGGCCTACAACCTTGACCAGGTCATGAACGGCGACCTGGAGCCGGTCATCCAATCGGCCATCGAGATGGACGAACAGGCCCGCCTCGACGCCATCGGCGACTAGCCCGGGCCCGCGCCGTGATGACTGAAGGAACCGGGACCAGCCTTGCCGACGCCGTCCGCGAGGCCACGGTGGTCCTGGCCGAAGCGGGTGTTCCCAGCCCGCGGGCGGACGCCGAACTCCTGGCCGAGCACCTGCTCGGTGTCGGGCTGGGCCGGCTGCGCGCCCTGATGCTGGGGGACACGCCTGCGCCCGGGGGCTACCGGGAACTCATTGCCGAGCGGGCCAGGCGCATCCCGCTGCAGCACATCACCGGCGTCGCCTATTTCCGTTATTTGGAACTGGCGGTCGGACCGGGAGTATTCATTCCCCGCCCCGAAACGGAATCCGTGGTGCAGCTGGTGATTGACAAACTGCAGGGCCGCGCGCATCCGAAGGTGGTGGATCTCGGCACCGGGTCCGGGGCCATTGCCGGTTCCATCGCCCATGAGATTCCCGGCGCGGAGGTCCACGCCGTCGAATACAGTGAGTTCGCGCATGCCTGGGCGGCAAAGAACCTGCTGCCTCTTGGCGTGCACCTCATCCTCGGTGATCTGCGCGATGCCCTGCCGGAGCACGACGGAACGTTTGACGTGGTCGTTTCCAACCCGCCCTACATCCCCGCCGCAGCGGTCCCCAACGAACCCGAAGTGGCGCTGCATGATCCTCCCGTGGCGCTGTACGGCGGGGGAGCGGACGGGATGGAGCTTCCGACGGCGGCGGCGGCGTCCGCGGCGCGGCTGCTGGTTCCCGGCGGCTACTTCGTGATGGAGCATGCCGAAGTCCAGTCGGGCTGGATCGCCACCATGCTCGAGAGCACCGGTCTGTGGACCGGTGTTAGCACCCACCGCGACCTCAACGGCAGGGATCGGGCCACCAGCGCCGTCCTCGCCGACCGGCTGCCTCACGGTCACCGGCCAACGCACCCCGGAATGAAAGAATAGGCCAGTGACGACTAGCTACGATTGCACGGCAGCTGAGCAACGCGCTGCAGGACTCGAACATGCCCAGCGGGCCATCCGGGAGCACAAATGTGTGGTCCTGCCGACCGACACCGTGTACGGGATCGCCGCTGACGCGTTCTCACCCCTCGCGGTGACCTTGCTACTGGCGTCGAAGGGCCGGAGCCGCAAGATGCCGCCGCCAGTGCTCATCCCCAGGCTCAATGCCCTCGACGGACTCGCCACGGATGTCCCAGCCGAAGCCCGTCGCCTCGCCGAGGCCTTCTGGCCCGGCGGCCTCACGCTGATTCTGCACGCCCAGCCGTCCCTGGACTGGGACCTCGGCGAAACCAAGGGCACCGTGGCCCTGCGGCTCCCGGCCGACGACGTCGCCCAGGACCTGCTGACACTGACTGGCCCGCTCGCCGTCTCCTCGGCGAACCGCACCGGCCAGGCGGCTGCCCAAACAGCTGCCGAGGCCGAAGCCCAGCTCGCCGAATCCGTGGAGGTCTACCTCGAGGGCGGGCTCCGTCCGGTGGAGGGCGCCGACGCGCTGCCCTCCACCATCGTCGATGCTACTGCCATGCCCCTGCGGGTGGTCCGCCAGGGGGCCATCAGCCTGGACCGGCTCCGTGAGGTGGTGCCGGACGTGCTCGGCGTGGACGAGGAACCCGCCGCCGTCGAAGCCCAGGAAAGCACCGCCGGCGTGGACGAGGAACCCGCCGCCGTCGAGGTTCCGGTACGCACCGCCGGCGACGACACCCCGGAGAACTGACATGCATCCCAAAGTCGCCGTCGCCGCAGTCACCTTCGACCGCCCCGAGGAACTCGCCCTGCTCCTGAAGGGACTGGCCGAGCAGACCGCTCCTATCCACTCGGTCGCGTTGGTGGACTCCGGCACTGTCCCTGCGACCGCGGTCGTCGACGCCGCCGGGGACAACATCAACTACCTGCGCTCCGAGGCGAACCTCGGCGGCGCCGGGGGATTCGCATACGCGATCCTCGCCGCCATGGCCAGCGGCGCGGAGTGGATCTGGATGATGGACGATGACGGCCACCCCGAGGACGCCAACTGCCTCGCGGAGCTGCTGAAGACCGCCGCGGAGCACCAGCTCGATATCGTGAGCCCGCTCGTCGCCGCCACGGCGGACCCCAGCCGGCTCTCTTTCAATTTCCGCATCAACGGGCTGTTGACCAACGACCGCTCACGGCTTGCCCCGATGGGCTACCTGCCGGACATGGTGCACTTCTTCAACGGCGCCCTGATCCGCACGGAGGTGTTCTACAAGATCGGCATCCCCGACGTGAAGTTCTTCATCCGCGGTGACGAAGTGGACTTCCTGTCGCGGGTCAAGAAGGCCGGACTCAAATACGGCACCCTGGCCACCGTTGCGGTCCGGCATCCGGCCACATGGACCGAGATGAAACCGGTTTTTGGCGGCTTCATCACTCCGGTCATTCCGGAGGGCGAGTTCAAACGGTATTGCTACTTCCGCAACCGCGGCTACCTGACCCGGAAGTACCGGAACGTGCGCTGGTTCGGTGCGGACGTTATCGGCTTCCCGTACTACTTCCTGAAAACCGGCGACCTCAAGGGCCTCGCGCACTGGTTCAAGGCGTACTCCACCGGGTTCCGCGGCAAGGGTTTCGGCTCGCCCGGCCAGCTTATGTCAGCCAGGAGCTAGGCCGGCGTGAATAACCTTTACGCCGTCGTGGTCACCTACAACCGTGCTGATTTCCTGCAGAACCTGCTTGAATCCTTTGGCCGGTTGGCCACACCGCCGCAGCGGATCGTGGTGGTGGACAACGCCAGCAGCGACCACACCGCGCAAGTTGTTTCCCGGGCACTGGAGGCCGGGGAACTGCCGATCCAGTACGAACGGCTCCCCACGAATGTGGGCGGCTCCGGCGGCTTCTGCCGCGGGGTTGAGCTGGCCCTCGAGGCCGGCGCCGAGTGGTTGTGGCTCATGGACGACGACGTTGAGGTGCTCCCGGGAGCGCTCGACGCGCTGGAGAAATTCACCCACAGTTACTCCTGCATCATCGGCCGCCGCTACGACGCCGCCGGCAAACCGTTCTTCTGGCAGCACCACTTTGTTGAGGCGCTCGGTGTCTTCCTGCCCATAGCGGGGGACGTCTTCCGCAAGTCTGCGGTCTTCCCCACCAACGTGGGCAATTTCGAAGGCATGTTGATCAAGGCCTCCCTGGCCCGCGACATCGGACTGCCGGACCCCCGGTTTTTCATCACCTGGGACGACCTCGTTTACGGCTGGCTGGCTGCACAGCAAACTCCGGTGGTCTATGTGGATGCCTTCGTCATTAAAAAGGTCCGGGCCCAGCGCCAGGTGGACCTCGGTGTGCGCCACCTCAACGATTCTTCCGACCTGAGCCGCCGCTACGTGATGCGGAACCGGGGCCACGTGGCGCAGTACCTCCGCCTCTACGGCAAGTTCAACCGGGTCGGCTTCGGAGCCGGCACCGCCCTGACCTACCTCAAGGAAATCGCGCGGCTGGTACTGGTTGAACACAGCATCAAGGGCACCGGCGCGCTATGGCAAGGATGGCGGGAATCGCGCGAAATCCTCGCCGACCGCGGCTGGCAACCCATGCCGAAGGTGCCGGAGTCGGAGCCCGATAGCGATTAGTATCGAGGAAGACCCGGGTACTGTCCGGCAGTGTACGCCGGGAATTTTTTGAAACAGGCGCATGGCCGCCGTGGTAGTGGAAGTCGGTTGCAATCTCTGTTGACTACGAAATTTGAAGCGCGCGAACCAGCCGCGGCACCGGATGAGAACAAGCCTCCGCTCTGGATTTGGATCCAGCTTTTCCTCGACTCGATGTCGTGGGTGGTGGCGATCGTCCTGGCCCTGCTGCTGCGCTACGAAATGGGCATCCGGGAAGAGCAGCTCGTCAGCGCCATCATTATCATGGCCGTCGCCATCGTGGTGCAGGCTGTGGCCGGTTACGGCCTGGCTCTCTACCGGGGCAGGTATCCCTTTGGCAGCTTCCAGGAAGCCAAGGCCCTCGTCATCGTCACCGTAATTGTGGCCGCCTCCATCACTCTGAGCCTCCTGGTGCTCTATGAGGCCATCGGCATCGGCCGCAGCGTCGGGCTCATCGCCTTCCCGTTTGCCTGTCTCTTCATGGGCGCGGCCCGCTACGCCAAGCGGCTCTACGTCGAGGGCAAAAACCGTCCCGGCGACAGTGCCCAAAACACCCTGATCTATGGTGCAGGCTTCCTCGGCAACTCCCTGCTGACCCGGATGCTGCAGGACACCGATTCGCCGTATTTCCCGGTCGGGCTGATCGATGACGACCCCGCAAAGAAGCACCTGCGGCTCTCCGGGGTCCAGGTCCTGGGCCGGAGTGATGACCTTCCGGCCATCATCCGGCGCACCCGCACCACCGTGCTGGTACTGGCGTTCGCCAATGTGGAGGCCTCGGTGGTCCGGCGGATTTCCGACGCGGTCGCCGGGCTCAACGTCCGGGTGCTGGTCCTTCCCCCGTTGCGGGACATGCTCGGCGGCGGCGCGCCCCAGGGATTCTCCGATTTCCGCGACGTGGCGGTCGAAGACCTGATCGGGCGCCGCCCGGTCGATATCAAAGTTGATGAAATTGCGGGCTACATTAAGGGCAAGCGCGTCCTGGTGACGGGGGCCGGCGGTTCCATCGGTTCCGAGCTGTGCCGCCAGATTGTCCAGTTCTCCCCGGCGGAACTGATCATGCTCGACCACGACGAAACCGGCCTGCAACACACCCAGATTTCCATCACCGGACGCGGACTGCTTGCCGGCCGCGACACGGTCCTGGCCAGCATCCGCGACGCGGCCGCCCTCCAGGAGATTTTCGAGGACCGCCGCCCCGAGGTGGTGTTCCACGCCGCAGCCCTCAAACACGCACCGCTGCTGCAGCAGTATCCGCTCGAAGCGTGGAAGACGAACGTCCTGGGCACCTTGAACGTCCTGCGTGCCGCAGAACGCACGGGCGTGTCACACTTCGTGAACATCTCCACGGACAAGGCAGCCAATCCGACGACGGCGCTCGGCCACTCCAAACGCGTCGCTGAAAAGCTCGCCGCCTGGATGGCGGGCCACACCGGCCACAGGTTCGTCTCCGTCCGGTTCGGCAACGTGATGGGCAGCCGGGGGTCCATGCTGCCGCTCTTCACCGAGCAGATCCGGGTGGGCGGACCCGTGACAGTCACGGACCCGGAGGTAACCCGGTTCTTCATGACCATTCCGGAGGCCTGCCAGCTGGTCATCCAGGCCGGTGCGATCGGACGCGGCGGCGAGGTAATGATCCTGGATATGGGGGAGCCCGTGAAAATTCTGGACGTCGCGCAGCGCATGATCGCGATGTCCGGAAAGAAAGTCGACATCGTGTACACCGGGTTACGCCCCGGCGAGAAGCTCCATGAGGAGCTGGTGGGGATCGGCGAGCTCGACGAACGGCCCCTGCACCCGAAGATTTCCCACACGCGGGCGCACGAACAGGATCCCGCCGGGCTTGACCTGGACGTCTGGCTGGCCCGCTGCGAGGCGGAACAGGGCATCGACATCGCCTCCATCCCCGATGACGAAGCGGATGAACCGGGCGAGAGCATTCGGGCCGCGTCATGACCCCACTCATCGTCACGGCCGGCGTGACCCTGCTCGCGAGCGTCCTGCTTCCGTTCGCCGTCAAGCCATGGCTGGTCAGGATGGGCGTCGTCGACGTTCCGTCGGCCAGATCCTCCCACGCCCGGACCACCATCCGGGGCATGGGCGTGGCCGTGGCCGTCGCCACCGCGATCGGATACGGTGCTGCGGTCCTTTTCGGAGCGGTGTCAGTGGACCGGTCCGTTTTCGGCGTGGTCCTGGCAATCATCGCGGCCAGCGCGGCCGTCGGATGGATTGAAGACCTGCGGGGCCTCTCCATCCGCGGGCGCGCCGCCGCGCAGCTGGGGATCGGCGCCGCCGGCTCCGCCGCCCTCGTGGCCCTCACCGGGCAGTCGTTCTGGTGGCTGCCGCTGGCCGCGCTGGCCGTTGCGGCATACATCAACATTGCCAACTTCATGGACGGCATCAACGGCATTTCCAGTCTTCATGGCATCCTCGCCGGCTCCGCCTACGCTGTCGCCGGAGCCCTGGCTGACCAGCCGTGGCTCACCGCGGGCGGCGCCATACTGGCCGCGGCCTTCCTGGGTTTCCTGCCGTGGAATCTGTCCCGGGGCTCCGTTTTCCTGGGCGATGTGGGCAGCTACCTGCTGGGCGCCTCGGTCGCTGCCCTCGCCGTGGCAGGATTCCTGAGCGGCGTCTACGTGGAATACGTGCTCTCGCCCATCCTGGTCTACGTGGCCGACACCGGCTACACCCTTCTCCGCCGGATCAACGCGGGCGAACGGTGGTACGCATCCCACCGTGAGCATGTCTACCAGCGGCTGACCGACGTCGGCTTCTCGCACCTTCAGTCCGCCGGCACCGTGGCAGGGTGCACCGCAGCAGTGATCGTCCTCGGCTTCATCGCCGCGACAGCCTCTCTGCCCGAGGTGGTGCTGTGTGTCGCCGGGAGCCTCGCCGTGCTGGCACTCTATCTCGCCTCTCCGGACCTGATCGGACGTTTCCGGCGCCGGCGGAAGGTCACCAGGGTGCCCGTATCCTAAGAGCCGCGGCGCCGACGACCGCCCCGACAGGGCCCCGGCGTGTTCTATCTCGTGTAGAATTTAGGGGCGGGTTGACGCCGCGACTTCTGACCAGCCCCCGCCCCCCGCGACGATTGGGATCCCATGACCTCCAACGCCGATCCCGGACCCCTTTCCGGTAACGGGCCCGTCGGTGTCTCCGGTCCCACCCGGTCCCTGTGGCTGCGATTGCTGGGGATCTGTTCGGCCGTCAGCGGCGGCGCCTTGCTGCTGGGGGCAATCACAGCCACCTTCCTGACTGGTTCCGCTGCTGCACTTTCCTGGATTTTCGGCGGGGGACTGGTGGTCGCATTCTTCGCGATCAGTCTTGCGATCGGCCACTACGCGGGACGTAACAACCCCTCCGGTGCCGTCGGTCTGTTCGTCGCCACCTACTTCATCAAAGTGGTCGGATTCGCCGTGGTCCTGTTCGCCATCGGGACCCCCGACTGGCTGGACCGGAGCTGGTTCCTGGCCGGCGCCGTCGTAACCGTGATCCTCTGGCAAACTGCCGAAATCTACGGTTTCAGCACCGCCCGGCTGCAGATCTACAACGACCCCGAGACCCCGGAAGGCGGCACCCATGATTAGCCGCAAAGACCGACACATGAACAAGCGCGACGCCCCGATCAAATCTGCCGGAGCACCCGGCGTTTCGGACAATGGACGCGACGGCGGATACAACGCCGGAATTGCCGTCTTCAGCTACATCGTTGGCGGAATCCTTGTCTGGAGTTTGATAGGCTGGGGTCTGGATAATCTGTGGGGAACCCGCTGGATTGTGCTCGCCGGCGCTCTGCTTGGAGCTGCGGGAGGGTTCTATCTTTCTCATATGCACGGCCTCACCAGCCTTCGAAACCAAGCTGGTGAAGACGGCGCTGCAGGTGGCCCGTCCAAGGACGCGGAACAGTAATGCCAAATAACTTCACAGGGGGAAAAGCTGTCAGCAATGATGGCGCTCCCCGCCCAACGCCCAATGATGGACACTGCAGAGAGGAAACGCGTTGATCGCGCTTGCGCTCCCGGCCCAAGATTCAGGGGAGTTTACTCCTCCAGGAATTGAACAACTGCACCTGCCGGCTATTCTGCCCTGGGGTGCGGCCGATGGATTCTCCAAGCAGATGCTGCTGGTAATCTTTTCGGTCGTCATTATCGCCACATTCTTTCTGCTAGCTGCCCGTAAGGGCCAGCTCGTCCCCGGCAAGCTGCAGTTCGCCGGCGAGGCCGCCTACGGCTTCGTCCGCAACGGCATCGCCAAGGACATTATCGGCGGCAAAGACTTCATGAAGTACGTCCCGCTGCTGTTCAGCCTTTTCTTCTTCATCCTGGTGAACAACATCTACGGCGCGATCCCGGTGATCCAGCTCCCGAGCTTCTCGCACGTCGGCGGCGCTTACGTGCTTGCAGCGATCGTCTACATCACGTGGATCGCGATCGGTGTCAAGAAGAACGGCCTGAAGTACTTCAAGCTGGCCACCGTGCCCAGCGGCGTTCCGATCTACATCCTTCCGATCGTCATTCCGATCGAGATCATCTCCAACTTCCTGGTCCGGCCCGTCACACACAGCCTCCGACTGTTCGCCACCATGCTGGCCGGACACCTGATCGTGATGATTGCCGGTTCCGGCATCGAGTTCCTGATCATGCAGGAGAACGTCCTGCTCAAGGGCGCCTCGGTGCTGGTCCTGGCCGGCTCGATCGCGATGTACATGCTGGAGGCGCTGATCATGGCACTGCAGGCGTACGTGTTCACGTTGCTGACCGCGATTTACATCGAAGGCGCACTGCACGCCGACAGCCACTAAGGCACCCACAAACTTCCCCTCCGGGGGATGAAGCAACCCAAACAACCTGCCACACGGGTGGCATCTTGAAAGGAAGAAAAATGGAAGGCTCCATCAACGGCTCCCTCAACCTCATCGGATACGGCCTCTCGGCCATCGGCGGTGGTATCGGTGTGGGTCTCGTGTTCGCTGCTTACATCAACGGCGTCGCACGTCAGCCGGAAGCCCAGCGCGTTCTCCAGCCGATCGCATTCCTTGGCCTTGCACTGACTGAAGCCCTCGCCATCCTCGGCCTGGTCTTCGCGTTCGTTCTCAAGTAAACCTTCAGAACCCGAGCGAACATCCAGAACCGAGTAGAAAAGGACGGGTGAAATATGAAGCAGCTGATCATCTCAGCCGCCACCGAGGGTGAGACCAACCCCCTCGTTCCCAACATCTGGGAAATGTTTGTCGTCCTCGTAGGCTTTGCTGTCCTCATGTTCATCGTGGTCAAGTACGTTGTCCCGATGTTCGAGAAGACCTTCGCAGAGCGTGCCGAGGCCATCGAAGGCGGCATCGCCAAGGCTGAAAAGGCCCAGGCAGAGGCTTCCGCTGCACTCGAAGAGTACAAGCAGCAACTCACTGATGCCCGTGCCGAGGCCAACCGCATCCGCGAGGAAGCACGTGCCGAAGGCGCTCAGATCCTTGCGGATCTGAAGGAGAAGGCAGCTGCAGAGTCTGCCCGCATCACGGCACAGGCCCACGCAGCCATCCAGTCCGAGCGTCAGGCGGCCGTTGTGTCGCTCCGCTCGGAAGTCGGCACGCTTGCCACCACCCTGGCAGGCCGCATCGTAGGCGAGTCCCTCGAGGACGATGCGCGCTCGGCCCGTGTGGTTGACCGCTTCCTGGCAGATCTGGAGAACCAGAACGCAGGTGCAGCGAAGTAATGGCAGGTGTATCGAGCGAATCGCTCACTGCGGCGTTGGTGGCACTGGAAGCCAAGCTTCCTTCCGCCTCGCTGCCGTTGGCTAAGGAACTCTTCGGAATCCTGGGCACGGTGGACAGTTCGGCCGGTTTGCGCCGGGCGCTGACTGACCCGTCCCGCAGCGGTGACGAAAAGTCGGCGCTTATCAAGCAGCTCTTCGGCGGGAAAGTCTCCGCGGACGCTGTGGAAATCGCGAGCGGATTGGCCGGCTCGCGCTGGGCCTCCGCCCGGGATATCGGCGATGCACTCGAGACTCTTGCCGCTTCGGTGGTAATTGCCGTTGCTGAGAACAAGTCTGCCGTCTCTGCCTCAGGCATCACCGGGCTGGAAACGCTGGAGAACGATCTGTTCTCCTTCAACCAGACCGTCGATGCCAACCACGAGGTTCAGCGTGCCGTGGCCGAACCGCAGGCAAGCCCGGCTGCGAAAGTAGCCCTCGCCGAAAAGCTGGTACCCGGTGCAAGTGAGGAAGCGAAGGTCCTGATGGGACAAGCAGTTTCGCAGCCCCGCGGCCTGAAGGTCACCAAGCTGGTTCGTCGTTTCGCGGAGCTTGCAGCCAAGCGCCAGCAGCGCTGGATTGCAACGGTCCATGTCACCCGTCCGTTGACGGAGACCCAGACCAGCCGTCTGCAGACGGGGCTTAATGCCCTCTACGGACGTGAGCTCAAGATCAACATGAACGTTGACCCGGCACTAATCGGTGGCATCCGGATCCAGGTTGGCGACGAAGTGGTAGACGCTTCGGTCCTCGCCCGCCTGGGCCAGCTTCACCGCCAGCTTGCTTAACCAGCCGGCCAGCACAACTAAACGAAACCCCGGTCATCGTGAGCAACGATGATCACGAAAACAGGAGAGCAGGGACTGCAGATGGCCGAATTGACCATCAACGCCGACGACGTCCGTAATGCGTTGAACGAGTTCGCGGCGTCCTACGAACCCGGAAACGCCGAGCGCGTAGAGGTCGGCCGTGTAACAACCGCAGGTGACGGCATCGCCCGTGTTGAGGGCCTTCCCTCGGTCATGGCGAACGAGCTGCTTCGCTTCGAAGACGGCACTCTGGGCCTGGCCCAGAACCTCGACGTCCGCGAAATCGGCGTCATCGTCCTCGGTGACTTCACGGGAATCGAAGAAGGCCAGGAAGTCCACCGCACCGGACAGGTTCTGTCCGTACCGGTAGGCGACGCCTTCCTCGGCCGCGTGGTTGACCCGCTGGGCGAGCCCATCGATGACCTTGGCGAGATCAAGGCAGAAACCACCCGTGCGCTGGAACTCCAGGCGCCCGGCGTGACCCAGCGCAAGTCGGTCCACGAACCGATGCAGACGGGCCTCAAGGCGATTGACGCCATGATCCCGATCGGCCGCGGCCAGCGCCAGCTGATCATCGGTGACCGCCAGACCGGCAAGTCGGCAATTGCCATCGATACGATCATCAACCAGAAGGCCAACTGGGCTTCCGGGGATGTCAACAAGCAGGTGCGCTGCATCTATGTAGCCATCGGCCAGAAGGCATCAACAATCGCGGCTGTCCGTCAGACCCTCGAGGACAACGGCGCCCTGGAATACACGACGATCGTGGCTTCCCCCGCGTCCGACCCCGCCGGCTTCAAGTACCTGGCACCGTA
Source organism: Micrococcaceae bacterium Sec5.8 (assembly GCA_039636775.1). Lineage (NCBI taxonomy): Bacteria > Bacillati > Actinomycetota > Actinomycetes > Micrococcales > Micrococcaceae > Micrococcaceae bacterium Sec5.8. Next base: position 2,620,704 of record CP143429.1, on the reverse strand, counting down.
CGCCGGTTCGGCGATCGGCCAGCACTGGATGTACGGCGGCAAGCACGTCCTCATCGTGTTTGATGACCTCTCCAAGCAGGCCGAGGCCTACCGTGCAGTATCACTGCTGCTCCGCCGCCCGCCGGGACGCGAAGCCTACCCCGGCGACGTCTTCTACCTGCACTCCCGCCTGCTGGAGCGTTGTGCCAAGCTCTCCGACGAGCTCGGTGCCGGATCGATGACCGGCCTGCCGCTCATCGAGACCAAGGCAAACGATGTCTCGGCCTACATCCCGACCAACGTGATCTCCATTACTGATGGCCAGATCTTCCTGCAGTCGGACCTCTTCAACGCCAACCAGCGTCCGGCTGTCGACGTGGGTGTGTCTGTTTCCCGCGTCGGTGGCGCCGCCCAGGTCAAATCCATGAAGAAGGTCTCCGGTACTTTGAAGCTGGAACTGGCCCAGTACCGGGACATGCAGGCTTTCGCAATGTTCGCGTCGGACCTCGACGCCGCATCGCGCCAGCAGCTGACCCGTGGTGCGCGCCTGATGGAACTGCTCAAGCAGGGCCAGTACTCGCCGTTCCCGGTTGAAAATCAGGTCGTTTCCATCTGGGCCGGCACCAACGGTCACCTCGACGATGTGCCGGTTGAGGACATCAACCGGTTCGAAACCGAGTTCCTGGACCACCTCAAGCACAAGTCCTCCATCCTGACGACGCTGGCCCAGACCAACGTCATGAGCGATGACACTGCAGAAGCACTGAAGACCGCGATCGTGGACTTCAAAAAAGGCTTCTTCGGCGAGGGAGACAACCACCTGGTAGGTGCGGGGCACGAAGAACATGCCGCCATCAACGAGGCACAGGTCGACCAGGAAAAAATCGTCAAGCAGAAGCGCTAGTTCCGCTGGCAGGGACTGCCGGAACCCCACCGGGTTCCGGCAGTCCCGGCCACCGGGATCTTAGGAAAGGATAAGTATGGGAGCCCAGATCCGGGTCTACCGCCAGAAGATCAGCTCGACGACGTCGATGCGCAAGATCTTCAAGGCGATGGAACTGATCGCTACCTCGCGCATCGGCAAGGCCCGAGCACGCGTAGCAGCTTCACTGCCTTACGCAAACGCCATCACGCGTGCCGTTTCTGCTGTCGCAAGCCAGAGCGAAATCGACCACCCGCTGACCACCGAGCCGGAGCAGATCCGCCGGGCCGCCGTCCTGGTAATCACCTCGGACCGTGGCCTTGCAGGGTCGTACTCGGCCAGCGTGCTCAAGCAGGCGGAAGGCCTTAACGAGCTGCTCGTCGAGGAGGGCAAAGAAGTCAAGATGTACCTGGTCGGCCGCAAGGCGCAGGCGTACTTCGACTTCCGGAACCGTCCGTACGGGCGTGTCTGGACCGGCGGCACTGATGCGCCGGAATTTGCCACGGCCCAGGAAATCGGCGAGGCATTGCTGGCTGACTTTGCGACCGACTACGCAGAGGGAGGCGTCGACGAAATCCACGTCGTCTACACCCGCTTCAAGTCCATGGTCACGCAGGAGCCGACGGTTGTCCGTCTTCTCCCGCTTGAGGTTGTCGAAGAGACGGCGGCGTCCGAGTCGGACCTCCTGCCGCTCTATGAGTTCGAGCCGGAAACGGAGCGGGTCCTTGACGCTCTACTGCCGCGCTACATCGAATCACGTATCTTCGCCGCGATGCTGCAGGCAGCAGCTTCGGAGCTCGCTGCCCGCCAGCGGGCAATGAAGTCCGCCGGTGACAATGCCACGGAGCTCATCAAGAAGTTCACGCGTCTGCGCAACACTGCCCGCCAGGCTGAAATTACGCAGGAGCTTTCCGAGATCGTGGCCGGTGCCGACGCGTTGAACGCGTCCTAGCCCCACGAGCCCGGATCCAGCTGGACCTGCACCAAAGTAAACTTAACCCCAACGCCATCTACTGAGTGAAGTGAGAGAGATGACTGCCACAGCTACCGAACACGTAGCCGCGACGACCGGTGCTACCGGCCGTATTGCACGTGTTATTGGCCCGGTTGTCGACGTCGAATTCCCGGCTGACGCAATCCCCTCGATTTACAACGCACTCACCACCGAGGTAACCCTCAACGGTGAGACCAAGACGATCACGTTCGAGGTTGCTCTGCACCTCGGCGACAACGTTATTCGCGCCATCTCCCTGCAGGCGACCGACGGACTTGTCCGCGGCACCGCTGTGGTGGACTCCGGCGCCCCGATCTCCGTGCCTGTCGGCGACGTCGTGAAGGGACACATCTTCAACGTCCTCGGACAGCCGCTTGACGTGACTGAGTCGGAGCTCGAAATTACCGAGCGCTGGCCCATCCACCGCAAGGCTCCTGCCTTTGCGACGCTTGAGGGTTCCACCGAGATGATGGAAACCGGCATCAAGGTCATCGACCTTCTCACCCCGTACATCAAGGGTGGCAAGATCGGTCTCTTCGGCGGTGCCGGTGTCGGCAAGACCGTGCTGATCCAGGAAATGATCACCCGTGTGGCCCGTAACTTCGGCGGCACCTCGGTGTTCGCCGGCGTGGGCGAGCGTACCCGCGAAGGCAACGACCTCTGGGTTGAAATGGAAGAAGCCGGCGTCCTCAAGGACACTGCCCTTGTCTTCGGCCAGATGGATGAGCCGCCGGGAACGCGTCTTCGCGTTGCTCTGTCCGCACTGACCATGGCGGAGTACTTCCGCGATGTGCAGAACCAGGACGTGCTGCTCTTCATCGACAACATCTTCCGCTTCACCCAGGCAGGTTCCGAGGTTTCCACCCTCCTCGGCCGGATGCCCTCGGCCGTGGGCTACCAGCCCAACCTGGCAGATGAGATGGGCCTCCTCCAGGAGCGCATCACATCCACCAAGGGCCACTCGATCACCTCGATGCAGGCCATCTACGTTCCCGCAGATGACTACACCGACCCGGCGCCGGCCACGACTTTCGCACACCTCGACGCGACCACGGAACTTTCCCGTGAAATCGCTTCCCGTGGTCTGTACCCGGCCGTTGACCCGCTGACGTCGACGTCCCGCATCCTGGATCCGCAGTACATCGGTAACGACCACTACAACACGGCCGTCCGCGTCAAGCAGATCCTGCAGAAGAACAAGGAGCTTCAGGACATCATCGCCATCCTCGGCGTTGACGAGCTCTCTGAAGAAGACAAGATCGTCGTCTCGCGCGCACGCCGCATCCAGCAGTTCCTCTCGCAGAACACCTACACCGCCAAGCAGTTCACCGGCGTCGAGGGCTCCACCGTGACCATCAAGGACACCGTTGAAGGCTTCACCGCGATCTGCGACGGCGAGCTGGACCACATCGCGGAGCAGGCGTTCTTCAACGTCGGCGGCCTCGATGACGTTGAGCGCCAGTGGGCCAAGATCCAGGAACAGACCAAGTAATATGGCTGAGCTTGAGGTTGAAATTGTCGCAGCGGACCACTTCGTGTGGTCCGGGGCAGCCACCATGGTCAAGGCCCGCACCAGCGATGGTGAAATCGGAATCCTGCCCGGCCACTCGCCCCTGCTGGCGATTCTGGCCGAAGGTGAACTGGCCATCCAGCCGGTCTCCGGTGACCGTATTGCTGTAGTTGTGGACGGCGGGTTCTTCTCCGTCGACAACAATCGGGTCGTCATTGTTGCTGACAACGCCCAAATGGGCGACGCGGCTACTGCGGGGATCCGCTAGCACGACCTTGATGAACGATATGGGTTGGCCGTTCATCATTCTGGCGACGATCTTTGCGTTGCTGGTCTTAGCACTGTGCCTCTCCGGGGTGCGCCGCTTCACGTTGCGGCGTGCCCTGGGCACGGTGGACGCCTCCATTTGCACGGTTGGAAACAACTGGCAGATGGGGGTTTGTCGTTATCAGGACAACGACCTCGAGTGGTACCGTCTCGCCTCGCTGAGCACGCGGCCCAAGCACACCTTCCGCCGCAGTTCGCTGGAGCTGATCGCCCGACGTAAACCCACTGAGTCCGAGCTCGTTCAGGTCCAGCCGGACGCCGTGATCGTGGAGCTCCGATACGAGGGCGGTGACATCCGGCTCGCCATGCGATTCGATGCCTACACGGGATTGTCCTCCTGGCTTGAAGCCGGCCCGGTCATCGGCGTCGGCACCTGGCGCTAGCCCGGTGGACTTTCTTGAGGACCTCCGGATTGTCGACGGACCGGTGCTGCTGGTCGCCTGGGTTGCCGGTGCCGCCGGCCTTTTCTACTTCCTCCGGCAGGGCGGACTGTTCCGCACCCGCCGTCCCGCCGTCCCCCGCTGGCTGGCCTTCGTGCTGCCTGTCGCGGGCTGCCTCCTGTGTGCCGCTGCCCTGCTGGCCGGTGCGCATTGGACGCTGATCTACCTCTTCTCGGTTTTCCCCGGCGAGCTTCCGCCCGAGGTCCTCGCCTGGTCCCTGCCCGGGGTCACGGCGTTGCTGCTGTGGATCCTGCACCTGTGGCGGACCTGGCGGGGCGCCGGGCGCACGGACGGCCGGTCCGGGTTGCGGCGCTCGGTCGGCACGACGGCGGTGTCGACGGCCGCCCTGTTCGGCGTTGTGCTGCTTTCCGCCGTCCAGATCAACGCCTACTTTGGCCTCAACCACACGGTGAGTGACCTGACAGGCACAGCCGTGGCGCGGATCCCCCCGCTGGAGGATTCGCTGCGCCGTGCCCCGGGAGGCGCGCCGGGCAGCAGTCTGTCCCAGTGGGTCCCGCCCGCTGACCTGCCCGACGGCGGCGTGCTGCGCCGTGCCGCCATTCCGGGCACCAGTTCCGGCTTCCAGAGCCGGGAGGCGTACATTTACCTGCCGCCGGCGTACCGCACCGATGCCCGGCCGGCGTTGCCCGTGCTGGTTCTCTTCGCCGGGCAGCCCGGGGCGCCGGCGGACTGGCTTACCGGGGGGGCGCTTCGCAGCCGCCTGGACCGGTTCGCGGCAGAACACCACGGCGTGGCTCCGGTGGTGGTGGTGGTGGACCCCAACGGTTCGTCCGCAGGCAACACCCTCTGCATGGACAGCAGAATCGCGCAGGCCGACACGTTCCTCGCCGTGGACGTGCCGGCCTGGATTAACCGGACCCTGGAGGTTGATCCCGATCCCAGGCTGTGGGCGGCCGGGGGATTCTCCTTCGGAGCTACCTGCGCCCTGCAAATGGTGACCCGGCACCCGGACGTCTACGGCTCCGCCCTGGCTTTCTCCAGTGAACGCGAACCCGCCCTCGCCAAGGAGCGGGACAAGACCATCGCTGTGGCTTTCGGTGGCGATGCTGAAGCCTTCGACCGCCAGACGCCGCTGCGTCTCATGATGGACCGCCGCTTTGATGGGCACGCCATCTACTTTGGCGCCGGCGAGCGGGACTCCGAGTTTGTCGGCTACATGGATCTCCTGTCCGCGGCCGCCCGCGATGCCGGTTTCACCGTGGCTACCCGCAGGATTGCCGGCGCCGGGCATTCCTGGGAGACCGGCTCCAAAGGGCTGCCGTCAGGGCTTGAGTTCCTCGCGTCCCGGTGGGGGATCACCCCGTGAGCCGGACCGGAACGGGCCACCGGCAGATCTCCGGTGTCGGCTCCCTGCTGGAACTTGCGGGGGAGACTCTGCGACGGTCCCTGGGCAAGCTGCGGGCCATACCGTTCACCCTGGCGGTCCTGGCTGGTTTTTTGCTGACCGGGGCGGTCACCGGCAGTTTCCTCAACGGGCCGCCGGAATCGCTGCTTGGCGTCGCCTCCGTTAGCGCCCAGGGACTCAAAGCCGGGCACTGGTGGTCCCTGTTCACCTCCCTGTTCTTTGCCACCAACCCGCCCGCGTATGCTGCGGCGGCGCTGATGATTCTGCTTCTTCTGGGCCTCGCTGAGCGGCAGCTGGGCAGCCTGCGGACAGCTGTTTTCTATTTCGCTGCGCAGTTCGCGGCCGTGACCCTCTTCCTGCTGGTGACACAACTTGCCCATTACGCTGACGACGGCTGGCTCGGCCGCATGGTCAATGCCCGGCTCATGGGTCCGTACGCCGCGGTGCTGGCGGTTTCGCTGGCCTCCAGCGGCCTGCTGCCCACGTTGTGGCAGCGGCGGCTGCGCACCACGGTGGTGTCGATTTCGCTCATGCTGGTGCTGTACGTCGGGCATGCCGAGACCGTTGTGGGCTTCACCGGGGCACTGGCAGGACTGGCCGCCGGCTGGTGGATCCAGGGCGACAAGGGCACCCTGCACCGCCACCGCTCCACGGGACGCGAAACGAGGAACCTGCTCGCGCTCACGGTGGCGATTTTCGCCAGCGGTCCCATCGTCACTGCCACCGTCCGGAGCCCCACCGGGCCGCTGGCATTGCTGCGCGACGTCGTCCTGAATCCCTTGCCCACGCTCAACCAACTCGAACAGTACTGCGGCGGTGCCATCGACGTCACCTGCCTGGAAGCAGGGCGGGCCGGTTTCGCGGGGCCGCTGGGCCTGGCGCTGGCCGTCGTTCCGGTGGTGCTGCTGCTCATTTGTGCGGACGGCATGCGCCATGGCCGGCGACTGGCCCTGCGGATCGCGATCACCGTCCAGCTCGCCGTCACGGCACTGGCCGCCGTGTATCTGTCCCTCTTCGCGCGGATTCCGCAGGACTCCGGCCGGCCCCGCACCGGTGTCATGGGCTCAAGTTTTGTTCACGTGCTCCCGCTGGTCATTGTTCCGCTGGTGCTCGTTGTTCTCCTGGCAGCCAACCGGCGGCAGTTCCGCGTGGAAACGGGTCCCCGCGCCCGCCGGGCCCTCGCCGTGGTGGTCGGCGGCACCTGGTTGGTGCTGGCCAGCGCCTACACCGGCGTCTGGCTGGCCGCCGGAGGCATGGACCGCGACGGCGGCCTGCTGGGCCTGGCCGCCGAACTTTCCCGCCAGTACCTGCCGCTTCCCATCCCGGGAACCTACAGCCGCATCTTTGAGGGCCGGCATCCGGCCGAGGCGTTCCTGTTCGCCACCTCCGGCATCATCTTCTGGGCGGTGGCCCTGATTGCTGTGTGGATCGTCCTGCAGCACCGGCTGCACCGCACCGACGCCGGTGCGGGGGATCGCGATATTGCCCGCAGCCTGATCCGCCAGGGCGGCGACTCGCTGTCCTGGATGGCGCTGTGGGAGCCGAACAAATACTGGTTCGCCCCGGAGGGCCGCGGGGGAGTGGCTTATCAGCAGCACGGCAACGTCGCGTTGACTCTGGCGGGTCCCTTCGGCCCGGCCGCCTGCCATGGGGAGGCCGCCAGTGGTTTTATCAGGTATTGCACCGATCATGCCCTCATCCCGTGTTTCTATTCCTGCACGGATGCACTGTGGCCGTTGTTGAAGGGCCGGGGCTTCCGTCGGGTCGCGGTGGCTCAGGAGACCAGGCTGGCCGTGCGCTCCCTTGAATTCAAAGGCAAGGACTGGCAGAACGTCCGGACCGCCCTGAACCGGGCCGCGAAGACCGGAGTGCACGCGGTGTGGGGCCGCTACGCTGACTTCGCGCCGGCCGTGCGGGCCCAGCTGAGTGAAGTCTCGGAGGATTGGGCCGCGCAAAAGTCCGTCCCGGAGATGGGTTTCACGCTTGGTGGCATCGACGAGCTGGAGGACGAAGAGGTGCTGTGCTGCCTCGCCGTGGACGCCGAGGGACAGGTCCAGGGGGTGACCAGCTGGCTGCCGGTCCACGCGGACGGCCGGCTGGTGAGCTGGACGCTGGACTTCATGCGCAGGCGCGGAGGGGCATTTTCCGGCGTGATGGAGTTTCTGATCGCTTCGGCGGTGCTGGAGCTGCGCAGCTCGGTGGAGGTCATTTCCTTGTCCGGATCGCCGCTGGCGAAGGATGCGGCGGACGTGGCCGGCGAGGACTCCGGTTCCGAGTCGCTCGCCAGGATCCTCGACGTGGTCGGAAAGGCGCTGGAGCCGGTGTACGGGTTCCGTTCACTGGCGTCCTTCAAATCCCGTTTCCAGCCGGAATACCGGACGCTCTACCTTTATTACCAGGATCCCTTGCAGCTGCCCGCCATGGGACGGGCACTGAGCCGGGCGTACCTGCCGGGCCTCTCGGTGCGGCAAAGCGCGCGCCTGTTGAGAAGCCTCGTGCGCTAAAGAAATGGTCCCCGGCTCGTACGAGCCGGGGACCATTTCTGCGCGGAACTGCCGCTGGCAGTTCTGCTGCGGGGTATTAGACCAGCGTTACGCCGGTGGCCTGCGGACCCTTGGCGCCCTGGCCGATTTCGAACTGAACGCGAGCGTTCTCGTCGAGGGTCTTGAAGCCACCGGTCTGGATCTCGGAGTAGTGAACGAAGACATCGCCGTCGGAGTCATCCGGGGTGATGAAGCCGAAGCCCTTTTCAGCGTTAAACCACTTGACGGTTCCCTGTGCCATGTATTTCTCCTGATTGTGGAAATTGATTAAGTACGGCACGCTGCGTGCCGGGCTTGGTCACTCCGCGAGAAGAACCGTGGCTCTAGGACCGGGGAAGCCGGACTTTAGGCGGCAGGCGCTTTCCGCTCGCAACACGTCTTGCGAGCATGAAAAACACCTACACAAAGACTCGTATAAGAATTTCATGCCCGTTGCGCCAGGTCAACGGGCAGGGAGCACAATTCTCCAAATTTTGTACAAAGAATCGACGAATGGTGTCGGCGGGTTAAAAGAGCCGGGATTCGACGTCGTCGACACCGCGCATGGCATCATAATCGAGGGTGACGCAGTCGATCCCGCGATCGTTCGCGAGGACCTTCGCCTGGGGTTTGATCTGCTGGGCGGCGAAAATGCCGCGGACCGGTGCGAGAAGCGGATCGCGGTTGAGCAGTTCAAGGTAGCGCGTGAGCTGCTCGACGCCGTCAATGTCGCCGCGGCGTTTGAGCTCGATGGCCACCGTGCCGCCAGTGGAATCCCGCGCGAGGATATCCACCGGACCGATCGCTGTGAAGTACTCGCGGCGGATCAGGGAGAAACCGGCGCCCAGGAGCTCTATCTGGTCCGCCAGCAGGCGCTGCAGGTCAGCTTCCACACCGTCCTTGATCAGTCCGGGGTCCTGGCCGAGCTCATGGGAGGTGTCGTGAAGCTGCTCATGAATATTAATGATCAGCCGGTCATCGGTTTTAGCGGACTGAACGGTCCACTGCTCGATCACGCCGATTTCCACCTCCACCTCGTCCGGAGTGGAAACCCGCAGGGACGCCGGAGGGCTCATCCAGTTCAGCGGCTTATAGGATCCGCCGTCGGAGTGGACCAGCACGGAGCCGTCGGCCTTGACCAGCAGGAGCCGGGTGGCCAGTGGAAGATGGGCTTTGAGCCGGCCGACATAATCAACGGAGCAACGGGCTATGACTAAACGCACCCGCACAACACTACCGTCTACCGGGGCAGGGGACACCCGGACTGGGGCAGAATGGAACCATGCCCCGTTCCAACCGACCCCGCCGCGCTGCCCCGGGCCGGGCCGGGTCCGGTAATGCAGCCAGACCCGGAGCCAAAGGCGGCCCGGTGCCTGAGCTTGACCTGGAGCGCGCGCGCACCGGGTTCGCGCGCAGGGAGAGTGCGCCGGACGGGGAGTGGGCGGTCCGGCCCATCACCGCCGGGCGCGCGGAGAAGACGTACATCTGTCCCGGCTGCTCGACGGCGGTGCTGCCCGGAGTAGCGCACCTTGTGGTCTGGTCGGAAGACCACTTGTTTGGGGCGGCAGCCGGGCTTGCTGAGCGCCGGCACTGGCACACCAACTGCTGGGCGTCGCGCAGCTACCGCTACCGCTGAGAAGTGGGTGGCCGCTGTCGCTAAGCTGGTTGCATGAGTTTTGATCCGGCGTCGTACGTCTTCAGCCAGCCAGCCGCCCCCACCGCGATCCGGGCCTCCACGGTGCTGCCGGCCCGCCGCGAGAACGTGGAGCTCCGCACGGGCGACGGGCACCGGCTCGTCGGCGAGCTGGCCCTCCCGGAATCCGGTGACATCAAGGCAACCCTGATCACCCTCCACCCGTTGCCGACCCACGGGGGGTTCATGGACTCCCACATCTACCGGAAGGCCTCCTACCGGCTGCCCGCCCTGGCCGGAATCGCCGTGCTCCGGTTCAACACCCGCGGCACCGGCTCGCCACGGGGAACGTCCGAGGGAGCATTCGAGGAGGGGATCGGGGAACGCCTCGACGTCGAGGCGGCCGTGCAGTTCGCCGTGGACCGCGGGCTGCCGAACCGCTGGCTCGTAGGCTGGTCCTTTGGCACCGAGCTGGCCCTCATGTATGGGGCGTCCGAGCCGGTGGCCTCGGAGGTGCAGGGCGCCATCCTGCTGTCACCGCCGCTGCACCGGGCCGCCGACGTGCACCTGTTGGAGTGGGCGGCGTCCGGCAAACCGCTCAAGGTTCTGGTTCCTGAGTTCGACGATTACCTCCAGCCGGCCGAGGCCGCGCAGCGCTTCGACGTGGTGCAGCAGGCCCGGGTGGTGGGCGTGGACGGTGCCAAACACCTGTGGGTGGGGGAGAAGTACGCCGGCCGCGTCCTTAATGAGATCGTCGATGAGGTTCTGCCGGCGCTCCCCGGCGGAGCACCGTCCGGGCTGCCCCTGCAATGGGACGGACCGGTCGCCACAGCGCACGCCTAAGGCTTGATTCCCCGATCCGGCTGGGCTGACCGGGTTCAGGCGGGTAGAGGTAGTCGAACAAGGCCTGCCTGGGATTTTGCCAGGGCCAGGAACCGGGCAGCTGACGACGGATGCGCCGGGCGCTGGTGGCGATCCGGGCCGTGACGTGGCCACAAAACACCAGCTCTGCACAATTCCTCCGTGCCTCACAAGCTGCCTGAAGAAGTGATCTTTGGCTAGGAATCTTGAGTAAGACGGGGACCGGCGGCACTGCAGACGTTTCGAAGCCGGACCCACTGGGACTGTGGGGCCCCAGCCCGACTGCAGGGAGGCCGGATGGACGGGCGCCGAGGAGGACGTGAATGGGAACGAACGCCTGATGGGAAGGGCGCCGGTTACTTTGCGCCCGGCTGGGACGGTGAACGTATCGCCCGCCGGGCGGGAATCATCGGCTGGATCGGTGCGGCGTTGGCCGTCATTGTCCTCGGCGTGGGCGCGTTCCATGTCTCCCAGGAATTTTCGGAACAACGCAATTACACCCAAATGAAAACCGAGGGCATTCCCGTGCCTGCGACGGTCAGGACCGTGACCGTGGAGCGTTCAAAAGAGCTCTCGGGCAGCGCTCCCGGAAATAGCTCGGGTTGGGACTACATCACTGAGACCACCGCAGCTATCGAATACACGGTTAAGGGCCGGACAATCCAGGCTCAGATCAATAACCGCAGGCATGAGATGAATAAATACCCCGCGGCGGCTTGGCGCCGGGGCGAGGTTGTGTCGTTGTACACGGACGCCTGCAACCCCGAGCAGTTCATCCTCTTCCACGAATACAGGGAGGAGGATGCCGGATCCACCCCACGCACTGCCTTCCTCATCCTCGCCTTCACAGGCGGGATCCTGATCGTACCGGCCGTGTTGATCATCGCAGGTATAAGGAATGTCCACGCAGCCCGCAGACTCTGAGGCTCAATCATCGGTGGTCAACGGGCTCGCTGAGGGGGCTCTGTGCGGGTCGAACAGTTCAATCCAGGCAGTCCGTTGCTGCAGAACCTGTAGCCGCTATCAGGCCCCCGTACTGAAGCGTCGAGGCACCCGGGCCGGGGCGGTCGTATCAGTCAGCACGGCGTCACCCGTATCAAAGGCGGACCGCTGTACCCGCTCCGGAAGAGAATGGAAGACCAGCGCCTCCTCGAGCACAACGGGCAGCACTACCAGACCGCGCCGGGCCGCAAGCAGTTCACAAAGGCCCCGACTTCCACAGCGGGTGTATACGTCGATAGTCACCCTTGACCCACGTGATACGAGGAGCGGGAGGACGCAAAAGATGATGATGGATGCCGCCAGGACGGCAGTTGCCCAGCCATGCGGTTTTGACAGGGCCACCCCGATAGTGAAGGGACCGATTCCCAAGCCCCGCGCCGGATAGAGCCAACGGGGGGATCCAATAAAACGGCCTATGGTTCTGCTGGGACTCTGACACCGGCCGCAGTGCTTCCTGGGCTTCTGCTGCCGATGGGCGCGTGCCGCCTTCGCTTGCCATGCCCGCAACCACAACTTTCCGTTGTGGAAAAACAAGAATTTCCACTAGGGAAACAAGCCGGTTCGTGCGAGTTTACTGGCTGTTTCCAGAATCCCCATGCCGCTGCCGGCCACCCGGCCGGCGTTCTTGGAAAACCACTGATGCCGAATGCCGCGGCCGCGTCCCGGACCGCCGGCCGTAAGGTGGGGGTCATGACAAAGCCAAAGATTGCGGTGCGCAGTGGCAAGGGCACGCGCAACCGCCGGTTCAAAAAACTTCCAGTTCCCGTCTCGAGCCTCCGGTGGGCGCTGATGCGCAGGCTGATCTTTGCCGTCCCCGTCGGCTTCTTTTTCGGCGGGAAGTTGATTAATGCCTTCAACACCGATGAATCAGGTTCGGGGACCATGGCCGCAATGGGCGGTGGTATGGGGCTGTCCTTTGCCCTATTCCTCGGAATCATCTGGCTCCTGGGCCGCAGCCGTCGGTCAGCGTTCGCGGCATCGGGAGGAGACCCGAATGCCACGAGTGTGTTGCTGTTCGGCGTACTGGCCCCCCGCACCGCGAACACCGGGCCCGGCGGATACCACGGCGACGGCGGATCCAGCTCGGGCGGGGACAGCGGATGCGGGGACAGCGGATGCGACGGCGGTGGAGGCGACGGCGGAGGCGGCTGCGACTAGGCGTGATTCACCGGTCCGGCTGGGCTGATGGGCTGAATCCGGTGTCGGGCTGTTGTGCGGGCAGAGGGCATGCCGGGGTGCGGGGCCCCGCTGGCTTTGTGTGTTCCACGGGTGGTTCTGGTTGTGCTGTGCGGCTGGGTTGACCGGGTTCAGGCGGGTTGCTGCGGCGGGCAGAGGTAGTCGAACAAGGCCTGCCTGGGAGTTTGCCAGGGCCATGACCGCGGTGGCCAGCCAGGCCGGGTTCGCTGCGAAAACACCCGAGGGCAGGTGCGCCTGCGCGCTGTCCTTCAGATCGGCATTCACCTGCTCGATCTGTGCGTGTTTGCGGTGGGTCTTGTCCGCCGCGACGGTGTTCAGGAGTTTGGCGTCCACTGTGGTGAAGAACGCGTGGTGCCGGTGCGTCTGGAAGAGGGTTTCCTGCCCGCCGGCGGTCTTCGGGTTCAGTTCCGGGATGCGGCGCACAACCAGCCCGCCGGTGATCTGCTCACCCTTTTTTTGCGGGAGCTGAACGCGGTGAACCTGGTTTCGCCGAGACGGTCTGTCGGTGCCCCGACCATCATCCGTGGATCGAGGCTAAGCCGGCACGCCCGGAGAGAGCAAAGAAAAATGGCCGGCCCGCTGCGTGGATCCACGCGGCGGGCCGGCCCTTTTCGTCGCGGAGACGTCGTGGAGAACCTGTCGGATTCCTAGTGCCGGTCCTGGCGGACGATGAAGATCTCCTTGATCAGGAGCATGATTGCTGCGGCGGTGGGGATGGCGATCAGTGCGCCCAGCACACCGAGCAGGCTGCCGCCGGCAATCACCGAGATGACGGCAACGGCGCCGGGCACGGCGACGGCCTTCTGCATGATGCGCGGAGAGATGAAGTAGGCCTCGAACTGCAGGTAGGCGAAGTAGCAAATGGCGTACACCGCGGCGGTCTGCCATCCTGCTGTGAGGGCGATCAGCGTCACGATGACCCCGGCAATCATGCCGCCGACCAGCGGAATGAAGGCCAGCAGGGCCACGACGAAGGCGAGCAGCACGGCGAACGGGACGCCGACGATCGACATCACGATGAACGCGAAGATGGCGTTGACCAGGGCCACGACAGCCTGGCCGATCACGTAGTTGCCCACCGACCCGGTGATTTCCTCCGACAAGGCCTCGACCCTGCCCCGGCGGGACCGCGGTGCGAGGCGGTAGCCCCACTTCTTCATGGCCGGCAGCGCGGCGAGGAAGTACAGGCTCAGCACCAGCACAATGAGTGCGCCGAACAGGCCGTTCGCCACTGTGGACCCGAAGCCCACCACTCCGCCGAAGATTCCGCCCATGGTCTCCGGGTTATTGACGAACTTTGTCAGTTCCTGGGTCACGCGCTCGCGCACCCCGTACTGGTTGTCGATGCTGCGGAAGAAGTTTGAGTTGACGAAGTCCGTGATCCAATGAGGCGCTTCCTGGACGATCTGGGTCACCTGCTGAACGATCGTGGGGATCAGGGTGGCAAAGAAACCGGCGATGGCCAGGCCCAGCGTGGCGACGGCGAGCACGATGCCGGCGGCCCTCGGCACCCTTTTCCCTTCAAGCCAGCGCACCACGGGATCCAGGCCCAGGGCGATGAAAAGCGCAGCGACGATCCAGAGCAGCAACTGCGTGGTGTTGGAACCGATCCAGTAAACAAGCAGCGCGACGCCCACACCCACGGTGCCCATGAACCCGACGTAGAAGGGGTGCTGGGAGGACATCCGCGGGCCGGGGCGGCCGAAGCGGGTGTCCGCGTTGGTCTCCGGTGCCGTCTCGTCCTCCTCATGCTCCGGCGGGAATTCGAAGCGAAGCCGGGGCTGGGCGCCCGGAAGGGGCTGGCGCAACCGCTGGGCCATGGTGTTCAGCATCCCGGCCAGGGCGGCCCGCCGCGGCGAGACCTGCTCGTCCGGACTTCCCACCGTGCTGCCGGATTGCGGTGCTTCTTCCGGTCCTGAGGGGGACGAATCCGTGTGTCCAGTCACTGCGCTAAATGCCCTTTTTGCTGTTAAAACCGGCGGGGGACGCGGTAGCGGCCCCCGTGTGATGATCTTCGCAAACACTATCAGCAGGCTTGTTGCTGCGCGCCCGGACAACCGGGAAAGGTGCCGCCGAAGGAATTGACAACCGGACCGATCTGACTCTGTGGTAACAAACTGGTTACTATTGAAGCTAAGTGTCCGCTGATGATAGGTAATATTTTGCGTTTCAAGACTGCAGTTGCAGTACTGCTGCTGGGCCTCCTGACACTGCTGGCCGGCATTGGCCAGAAGACCTTTTGGGCTCCGCCGGAGACCGTCACCGCCAGTGCACCCGCCGGTACCGATGCGCCGCTGACCGTGTTTGACGGGAAACTCCGCACGCTCCACGACGGCACGGTGACCATCAACGTCAAGGGTGAGGGCAGCTTTATGCTCGCGGCCGGACGGCCGGACGATGTTCAAGCGTGGGTGGGGAACACTGCGCACAACACTGTCTCGGGTGTCTCCGAGGACAGCAAGGCGCTGCAGTTGACGCATACCGACGGCGACGCCACGGCGCCCTCGCCGGCCGGCTCGGATCTGTGGGTGAGTACGGAAGACGCCAGTGGCGAGCTGAAGTACAACTGGACCCCGCCGGCGGACGGTGACTGGTCCTTGCTGCTGGCAGCAGACGGGACCAAGCCCGCCCCCAGTTCCATCAGCATGACCTTCCCGAACGACACGTCCACTCCGTGGGCCATTCCGTTGATGGTTCTTGGCGGCCTGCTGATCCTGGCCGGTGCGGTGCTCCTTGCGCTCAAGCCCAAGTCCGGCAAACGCACCGGGACGGGCGGGAAAGCCGCCGCGGCCCCGGGAACGGCTCCTGCGGCCGGCACCGCAGGGGATGAGCCGAAAAACACCACCGAGCAGCTCGCTGCTGCTCCGGTCCCCGCAGCCAAGCGCCGCCGTCGCACCGGGGCGGTTGCCGCGGTACTGACGGCCACCGCGCTCGCCGGCAGCGGTGTTGCCGCGCAGGCCAGCCAAACGCCGACGCCGTCGCCGAGCGCTTCTTCCGCAGCCGCCGGGCAGGCCCCCGCTTCCCCGGTCCTGATCGATGCGCAGGTCCGCCGCATCCTCGAACAAGTCGCGAGTGCCGTGGATGCCGGCGACGCCGCCAAGGACGCCGGCAAGCTGGCGTCCCGCGTGGCGGGGACCGAGATCAATGTCCGCACGCAAAACTATAGGATCCGCTCCCAGGTGGGCTCTTACGAGGCCCGGATGCCGGTCCGCGCCACCAAGCTTCTCACCACCGTTATCCCCGACAACCGCTCCTGGCCGCGCACGGTTTTGGCGGTCACGCAGGGCGAGGGCAACGTCGTTCCCCAGCTGCTTACCCTGACCCAGACCGCCCCGCGGGAGAACTACAATCTGGTCCTGGCCACGCCGCTGCAGCCGGGCACCACCTTCCCGGAGATCACCCGCGGCGGCACCGGGACGCTGGCACCCTCGGATAAAACCGGCCTGTTGTACAGCGGCGAGGAAGCGCTCGCAGGGCTGGGCGACCGGCTGAAATCAGCCGATTCCGCGTTCAAGGACAAGCTCGCCGAGGGTGCATCCTCCCCGTACATTGCGGACACTCTGGCCTACCAGACGGACGTGGTGAACTCAGGGGTCAACGGCACGTTCTCCTTCTCCCACACGATCGGGCCGGACAGCCTCGTGGTGTTCAAGACCGCCGACGGCGGGGCCTTGGCCCTGGGCCGCCTCGACTTCGGGTTCGACGGCACCCCCAAGGCCGCCGGTGACAAGCTGACGATCGGTGACGACGCCGCGGCCCTCGCCGGCGGCAAGGAGACCAGTACCGGCATGGTCCTGAACTTTGCCGAGTCCGTAGCCGTCTACATCCCTCCGGCCGGGTCCCAGGACCCGATGAAACTGGTGGCCGCCACCCGGGGGCTCGTGGGAGCCAACTTCAAGTAACGGCGACTGCACGAACCTCAATTGCACGAACCTAAACTGCACGACCCGAAAGGACCCGGCCGCCCAGGCCGGGTCCTTCCGTTGTGGACCCCCTGGCCCGGGGCCGGATCAAATGGCCCCGGGTCGAGTGGCATTAGCCCGGGGCGTTGTGGCTAGAGTGGAACCATGACTTCGCCAGCTTCCCGTCCCGTCCCGCCAGCTGCTGCCAACCCGCTGAACCTGCGGGGCGCCGTCGACCTCTCCTCACTGAAACAGCGCCCTGCACCGCCGTCCGGAACGGGTGCGCCCGAGGTGCCGGGCGCGCCGGCCGGTGGAGACGGCGGAACGGAGCGATCCGGCCGGCCGCTCCGGGTGGACATCACCGAGGCAAACTTCCAGGAACTCGTGGAGCTGTCGGCCCAGGTGCCGGTGGTTGTGGCCCTGTGGGCCGCCTATTCCCCGGGATCCGCGGACCTGGTGGACGTCCTCGAACGGATTGTGGACAGCTACTCGGGGCAACTGGTTCTCGGTGCCGCGGACGTCGAGGCGTTCCCCCAACTCGCCCAGGCGTTCCAGGTCCAGGCCGTGCCCACCGCCGTTGCCCTCGTCAAGGGCCAGCCGGTTCCGCTCTTCCAAGGCGGTGCCGAGGAGCCGCAGGTCCGCACTCTGCTCGATGAACTGCTCAAGGTTGCCTCCGCCAACGGCGTCACCGGACGGATCGGTGCGGGCGGACCAGGCGACACCGAGCCTGAGGTTCCGCCGCTCCCGCCCCTGCACCAGAAAGCGTTCGATGCGATAGAGGAGGGTGACTACGCCGCAGCCGCGGACGCCTACCGCCAGGCCCTCCTGGAGATGCCGGCCGACGCCGACGCCAAGGCCGGCCTTGCCCAGGTGGAGCTGATGGGCCGGCTCCAGCCGCTCTCGGCAACGGACACCGAGGCTCTGCGCCAGAAGGCCGCCACCGAGCCGGACAACCTGGAAGCCCAGCTCGCCGTGGCCGACGTCGACGTCGCCGGCGGCCACGTCGAGGACGGCCTGGGGCGGATCGTCGCGTTCATCGGCAGGAATTTCGGTCCGGAACGGGAAACGGCACGGGTACGGCTGCTGGAACTGTTCGACGTCGTCGGCACCGGCGATGACCGCGTCGCAAAAGCACGGCAGAACCTCGCACGGGTGCTGTTCTAGTGGGCTCGGCCCTTTTCACGCCGCTGGAACTGCGTTCCCTGCACCTGCAGCACCGCGGCTGGGTGTCTCCCATGTGCCAGTACAGCTGCGATCCGGGCACCGGCGAAGGCGTTCCCACCGACTGGCATCTGATGCACCTGGGCTCCTTCGCGACCGGCGGAGCAGCCCTGATCCTCACCGAAGCTGCAGCGGTGAACGCCGCCGGGCGGATCAGCCCCCGGGACGCCGGGCTGTACAACGACAGTCAGGCGGAAGCGTGGGAACGGATCACCGCGTTCGTGCACCGGCATGGAGCCGCGGACGCGAAAATCGGCACCCAGCTGGCGCACGCCGGCCGGAAAGCATCCTCCTATTGGCCGTTCTCCGGACAGAAGGGCACCGTCCCGGCCGACGACGGCGGCTGGCCCACCGTCGGACCCGGAACCGGAGCCTTTGACGGCTACGAGGCCCCCTCGGCAATGACCGAACAGGAGATCGACGGAGTGATTGCCGACTTCGCCGCGGCGGCCGTCCGGGCCGTTTCGGCCGGTTTCGACACGATCGAACTCCATGGCGCCCACGGCTACCTCCTGCACCAGTTCCAAAGCCCGCTCGTCAACGACCGCACGGACCGGTGGGGCGGTGACGAGGCCGGCCGGAACCGGCTCACCCTCGCCGTGATTGATGCCGTGCGCAACGTTATTCCCGACTCCATGCCCTTGCTGTTGCGGATCTCCGCGTCCGATTGGGCCGAGGGCGGCATCGACGTCGAAGCGTCGGTTCGGCTGGCCAGGACGGCCGCTGAACACGGCGTCGACCTTGTGGACGTCTCCAGCGGCGGCGCCGTGGAGTACCAGCAGATTCCGGTAGGACCCGGCTACCAGACCGGCTTCGCGGCCCGGATCCGGCGGGAAACAGGGGTCCGGACCGGGACCGTGGGGCTTCTGACCTCCGCCGGCCAGGCCGAGCACGCCGTCGCGACCGGCCAGGCCGACGGCGTCTTCATCGCCCGGGCTGCCCTGCGCGATCCGCATTGGTGGCTGCGGGCCGCGTTCGAACTCGGCCACGAGCTTCCCTGGCCCCCGCAGTACGAACGGGCAGTTCCCCGGCACTCATTTTGACGGTCCCGAGCATCTGCCGGTGCGGACGAGGATACGCCTTCCGGACGATCCGCTGAGGGGGCTCGGGCGGTTAGTCTATCGACATGACTTTTCAGCAACCGCATCCGCACACCCCTGGCCATCAGCCGGGTCCGCTGGTGCCGGCACTGTCACTTCGCGGGCTGGCCAAGCGCTTCGGCACCAAGATCGCCGTTGACGGCATCAACCTGGACGTGCCCGCCGGTTCCTTCTACGGGATCGTCGGGCCGAACGGGGCCGGCAAGACCACCACCCTGTCGATGGCCACCGGACTGCTGCGGCCCGATTTCGGCACGGCGCTGGTGCACGGAGTTGACGTCTGGCAGCACCCGCTGGAGGCGAAGAAGCTGATGGGCATCCTGCCCGACGGTGTCCGGCTCTTTGACCGGCTGACCGGCGAGCAATTGGTGAGCTACGCCGGGCTGTTGCGCGGAATGGCCCGGGACGTTGTTGCCGAGCGGGTCAAGGAGCTGCTGGCCGCCCTGGACCTCAGCCCTGACGCCGGAACTCTTGTGGTGGACTACTCCGCCGGCATGACCAAGAAGATAGCCCTCGCCTCCGCGCTGATCCACGCGCCCCGGCTGCTGGTCCTCGACGAGCCGTTCGAGTCGGTGGATCCGGTCTCCGCTGCCAACATCCGCGACATTCTGGACCGGTACGTGGCGTCCGGGGGCACCGTCATCGTCTCCAGCCACGTCATGGACCTGGTCCAGCGGATGTGCGACCACGTCGCCGTCGTGGCCGCCGGGCGCGTCCTTGCGGCCGGGACTGTGGACGCTGTCCGCGCGGGCGAATCCCTCGAGGACCGCTTCGTCCAGCTGGTGGGCGGGCGCAACCATTCAGGGGGGCTGGAATGGTTGCGCACCTTCTGAAGCTCAAGCTGACACTGCTGCGCAATGGCGTCCGGCGCAGCCCCTGGCAACTGTTCGGCCTTGTCATCGGTGCACTCTATGCGCTGGGCCTGGTAGCCCTCGGGATCTGGGGACTGCTGGTCCTCCGCGGGGCGGACGCCGGTCTGGCGCAGACCGTGGTGGTCCTCGGCGGAGCTGCGGCACTGCTGGGGTGGGCCGTCGTCCCGATCGCGGCTTCCGCCGCTGATGCAACCCTGGACCCTGCGCGGTTCACCACCTTCGCCATACCCATGCCGGCGCTGCTCACCGGGCTGGCGCTTGGCGGGCTCATCGGAATTCCAGGCACAGCCACCCTGCTGGTCGCGTTGGGCACTGTGGGGACCTGGTCCCGGAACTTTCCCGGCGCGGCAGGTGCACTTCTTGGAGCGGTCCTTGGGGTGCTGTCCTGCATCGTGTTGTCCAAGGTGGCCACCACTGCCACCGCCGGGCTGGCGGGTTCCCGCCGGTTCAAAGATGCCAGCGCAATTGTCTTCCTGATTCCGCTGGTTTTGCTGGGCCCCATCCTGGCAGGCATCTCCGAGGGCATCGCGAACTCGGGGGACTTCCTTCCCGGACTTGCCAGGACGTTGTCCTGGACACCGGCCGGGGCCGCCTGGGCGCTCGGCGGTGACCTCGCCACGGGAAGTTACGGCGCCGCCGCGGTGAAGTTCCTGATCGCCGCCGCAACTCTCGCCGGGCTGGTGCTGAGCTGGAAGCTATTGCTCCAACGGGCCCTGGTCACGCCGCCGTACGCCGGAACGGCCAGGAAACGGGCCGGCGGACTGGGCTTTTTCGGGTTGTTCCCGGCGACGCCGACGGGCGCGGTCGCGGCCCGGTCCCTGAGCTACTGGCTTCGGGACCCCCGGTACGCGGGCTCCCTGGTGATCGTGCCGCTGCTGCCGGTGCTGATGCTGTTCCAGGCCAGCCAGACCGGGTCCTACGGCATGCTCCTTCTCGTCGGCCCGCTGACCGCGTTCCTGCTTGCCTGGTCGATCTCAGCCGACGTCTCCTACGACAGCACGGCCTTCGCACTGCACCTTTCGACGGGAGTGAGGGGGGTTTACGACCGGCTCGGCCGTGCCGTGGCATGCCTGCTCATCGCCCTGCCGGTGGTGCTGGCGCTCAACGTCCTGCCCTACCTCGTCGGCGCGGACTGGGCGCTCCTGCCCGGAGTGCTCGGACTCTCCCTCGGGGTCCTGTTCAGCGGTATTGGACTGTCCTCCGTGGTCTCGGCGCGTTACACCGTGGCGGTGCCGCTTCCCGGGGACAGCCCCTTCAAGAAGCCGCCCGGCAACGTCGCGCAGACCATGGCGGTGCAGTTTGGCGGCATGGGAGTGCTCCTGCTGCTCACGCTCCCCGAATCGGCGCTGTTGGTGGCACAAGCCGTCACCGGCAGTGCAACCTACGGCTGGATCAACCTGGTCCTGGGCCCGGCCCTGGGGCTGGCGTTGTTCGTCGTCGGGATCCGGCTGGGTGGCAAATGGCTCGACGCGCGGGGGCCGGAGCTGCTGGCCCAGCTGGCCGTCAACCGTTGACGGCGCGCCGCAGCCGGGACTGCGATACCCTGCCACTAAGCCCCCGCCAAGGGCACGTCGGAGGCAACAACCGTTAGCCCCACTGCCGGGACCCGCAAGGGCAGCCGCAGGCACCGCAAAATAACCGTAAGGGCACGCCATGGAAGTCGTCATTCTCTCCGGCAGCAGGCCAATTGCCGCCCTCGCGGCGGATGCGGTGCAGGCCCTGGTGATACGCAAACCCGGCGCCGTCCTGGGTCTGGCCACCGGTTCCTCGCCGCTGCCGGTGTACGACGAACTGGCGCTGCGGTATGAACGGGACAAGCTGGACTTCAGCGGGGTGCGTGCCTTCGCCCTGGATGAGTACGTGGGTCTGCCGCCGGGCCATC
The DNA here is from genome assembly GCA_039636775.1 of Micrococcaceae bacterium Sec5.8. Lineage (NCBI taxonomy): Bacteria > Bacillati > Actinomycetota > Actinomycetes > Micrococcales > Micrococcaceae > Micrococcaceae bacterium Sec5.8. Next base: position 2,598,974 of record CP143429.1, on the reverse strand, counting down.
CCGAGTCCTGCCGGGAGGTCATCAAGCGGGAATTCACCGAGCGGGTAAACATCGACCCGTCGAACGTTACCGGCCCCGACGGCTCGGCAGCAGACATCCCTGCCGCCTGCCGGGACTACGAGGAAACCCTGCACAGGGCCGGGGGAGTCGACCTGCAATTGCTGGGCGTTGGCACTGACGGGCACATCGCGTTCAACGAGCCCGGTTCTTCCCTGGCCTCGCGGACCCGGATCAAGACCCTGCTGGAGCAGACGCGCCGGGACAATGCGCGGTTCTTCGGCAGCCTTTCCAACGTTCCCCACCATGTTCTCACCCAGGGCCTCGGAACCATCCTCGAAGCCCGGCATGTGATCCTTCTCGCCACCGGAGCGCAGAAGGCCCAAGCGGTCCGCGACCTGGTGGAGGGACCCGTTGCCGCGATCTGCCCCGCGTCTGTGCTGCAACTGCATCCGCATGCCACGATCCTGGCGGACGAGGCGGCGGCGTCGTCCCTGCGGCTCGCCGACTACTACCGCCACAGCTATGAGAACAAGCCGCCATGGCAGGACCTGTAACGTCCGTTCCGGCCGGTAAGGCAGGCTGCAGCCGCCGTCCGGGCGCCACGCCGTCGCCATACCGCTCCCGCCAGCGGCTAAGATGGAACTCATGAACGCCATGACCGAACCCCTCGAAAACGACCCGATGCGCGAGCTCTCCGGAGCCGGGACGTCGACGGCCACGATCGAGCGCGAGGAACTGCGCCAGGAAGTTGAGCCCGGCGACCGGGAACGCTTCTCGCACTATGTGCGCAAGGAAAAGATCATGGAATCCGCCCTGTCCGGCGAACCGGTCATCGCCCTGTGCGGCAAGGTCTGGACACCGGGCCGCGACCCGAAGAAATTTCCCGTCTGCCCGGAATGTAAAGAGGTCTATGACGGCCTCCGCCCGGACGGCAGCGACGGCAAAGGGTCCGGGGACAAGTAGTCCATTCCTGGGACACGGCGCCAGCGGCGCGCCGCTCCCCAAGCGCGCCGCCGGCAGGCAGTCCTGCCGTTCAGGCGCACGATGCCCGGCCCACGATGGCGCCGGTGATGGCTGACGGTTCATCCGACGAAGATTGGTGTTTTTGTGTTTAATTGGGTTTCTCCGGCAGCGGCTGCAGTGCGCACACTGGGGGGCCCCAAATGACCGAGACGCTCTTTGGCGGTCCTGTACTGCCCCCCGCGTATCCCGAACGGGCAGCCTGGGGCACCGCACAGAAGCTTCGGGCCTGGCAGCAGGAGGCCCTCGACAGCTACTTCAGCTCCCACCCCAAGGATTTCCTTGCCGTCGCCACCCCCGGAGCCGGCAAGACCACCTTCGCGCTGCGGGTCGCGTCCATGCTGATCGAGGCCAACATCGTCAACCGGGTCACCATCGTGGCACCCACGGACCACCTGAAGCGGCAGTGGGCCGACGCCGCAGCCAGGGTGGGCATCGCCATTGACCCGAACTTCAAGAACGCCGACGGCCAGCATGGCCGCGGGTTCATCGGCGTCGCGGTCACGTACGCGCAGGTGGCCAGCAAGCCCATGCTGCACCGGGCCAAAACCGAGGCGGCACGCACGCTGGTGATCCTGGACGAAATCCACCACGGCGGCGAGGCGTTGTCCTGGGGCGACGGCCTCCGTGAAGCTTTCGAGCCCGCCGCCCGCCGCCTCTCCCTGACAGGTACGCCGTTCCGTTCCGACACCTCGCCGATTCCATTTGTTGAGTACGCAGAAGACCGCGACGGTATCCGGCGGTCCAAGGCGGACTACACGTACGGTTACGGCAAGGCGCTCCGGGACCATGTGGTCCGGCCTGTCATGTTCATGGCCTACTCCGGGCAAATGCGCTGGCGCACCAGCGGCGGCGAAGAGATGGCGGCCTCCCTCGGGGAATCAGCCGTCACCAAGGACATCACTTCCCAGGCCTGGCGGACCGCCTTGAACCCCGCCGGGGAATGGATCCCTGCGGTGCTCGCCGGGGCGGACAAGCGCCTCAGCGAGGTGCGCCGGACCGTTCCCGACGCCGGCGGCCTGGTCATCGCCACCGACCACGAGGACGCCCGCGCCTACGCCGGGCAGCTGAAGCGGATCACCGGCGAATCGCCCACGGTCATTCTCTCGGACGACGCCAAGGCCTCCAGCAAGATTGAGGAGTTCACCGCGAGCGAGAAGCGCTGGATGGTGGCCGTGCGGATGGTCTCCGAAGGTGTCGACGTTCCTCGGCTCTCTGTCGGCGTGTACGCGACCTCGACGGCCACACCGCTGTTCTTCGCACAGGCTGTCGGGCGTTTCGTCCGCGCCCGGAAACGCGGCGAAACGGCGTCGGTGTTCCTGCCGTCCGTGCCGCAGCTCATGGCGCTCGCGAACTCCATGGAAGCCGAGCGTGACCACGCACTGGACCGCCCGGAGAAAGAAGACGGTGACGGCCTCTTCAACCCGGAAGACTCGCTGATGGACGAGGCGAACCGCGAGGAGAAGGCCTCCGATTCCCTAACCAAGGGCAAATTCGAGGCCCTGGACTCGCAGGCCTCCTTCGACCGCGTGCTGTTCGACGGCGGCGAGTTCGGTACCGGCGGCGAGGTGGGCTCGGAGGATGAGCTGGACTTCCTTGGAATTCCCGGCCTGCTCGACGCCGAACAGGTGGGCACACTGCTGCGCCAACGCCAGCACGAGCAGCTCAACCGCAAGAACTCGCGTGGCCCGCAGGCTGATGCCTTGCGTGCCGCCGACGCGGTCCCGGCCGTGCCGGACCACCGCATGCTGATGGACCTGCGCACCGAACTGGCCAAGAACGTCGCAGCATGGTCCGCCCGCACCGGCACCCCGCACGGCGTCATCCATACCAAGCTCAGGACGGTCTGCGGCGGCCCTGCCGTGGCGCAGGCCAACGAGGAGCAGCTGCAGACCAGGTTGCGGAAGCTCCAGGACTGGTTCATCGGACGGAAGTAACAGTCTCCGGCGTGAACGGTAGGCAAAAAGAAGAGGACCGGGAATTCCCGGTCCTCTCCTTTGACTGCTCGCGGTGCCGGGAAGTTACTGTCCGGTGCTGCAGAGCCCGCTGAGGGTCTGCCCGGCAGCGGTGTAGGAACCCTGCAGCTGCTCAAGCTTCGCGGAGTCCGGGTTTTCCTTCGCGGCTTCGTCCAGGTACTCGAGGATCGACTGCAGCGGAGCTCTCATCTCCTCGGACGCTGAGGCCTCAATCGGCCGGATGCGGTTGGCGAGGCGGATCATGCCCGCCTTGTCGGAGTTCGACGTCGGCCCCGCGCCGACCGTCTGGACCCGCGCGCAGGATTCCTGGGTGGTGTCCAGCGGGGCAGAGCAGCCGGCGGCGCCGAGCAGAGCTCCGGCAGCGATCAGGACAGTAAGGGTCTTCTTCATGATGTACTCCGGGGTTTTGCGGGTCAGGCGATTGGCAAGGATTTCGAGTCTACTTCGCGGGCGGCGTTTTCCGGCTCAAATGACATCGACCCCGCCGAGTTCCATCTCAGCAACAGCATCGTCAAGATCGTCGGCAATACCCACGGTGAGGTCCCGCACCACGGTGACGGAGTACCCCGCCTGGACCCCGTCCAGCGCTGTTGCCTTCACGCAGTGGTCGGTGGCGATCCCGACCACCACGACGTCCTCGACGTCGTGGCTCTGGAGCCAGTCGTCAAGTCCGATCGCGTCCTCGCCCCCGGCAAAGTCGCCGGCCGCGAGGCCGCCGCCCATGCCGCCGGTGGAATCGGAAGAACCCGGGGATGCCGGCATGGCTCCGGGCTTCCGTTCCCCGGTGGGGACGGCGTCGTCCGGTGCCAGCAGCCCCTCAAAACCGGAGTAGGCGGCGGTGAACTGGCCTTTGCGGAAGTAGGCCTGAATGTATTCCGTGTCGAGGTCCGGGTGAAGCTCGGCCCCGCGTGTTCCGGCGACGCAGTGCTTCGGCCAGCTGTCGACGTAGTCGGGGTCGTCCGAGAAATGCGCGCCCGGATCAATATGCCAGTCCTGGGTGGCCACCACATGGTCAAACTCTCCATGGTGGGCGTCGACGTACTCGCTGATGGCGCCGGCCAGCTCCGCCCCGCCGGTGACGGCCAGGGTGCCTCCTTCGCAGAAGTCGTTCTGGACGTCAACGATGATCAAGGCGCGGGACATCAGTTCTCCTCGTAAATGGTGGGGATGGCCGCTTCGCCGCGCTGCAGCCGGTTGACGACGGAGGGGAGTTCCCTCATGGATTCGGCGTGGCGCTGCCGTGCACGGACCACGCCTTCGGGTCCGGTCCAGCCGGGAAGCAGTTCGCCGTTCTTGATGAACTGTTGCAGGAGGGGCCGGTCGTTGCCGTCGTCGTCCGGGCGGTGCCCGATGCCGACGATCTCCTGAGTGGCGGTGCCGCGCTCGTTGAGCTTGCGCAGGGCGTACTTGCGCCCTCCCTTGCTGGTTTTGTTCTTGGCGGCCTTGGCCACCGGAACGAAGTCGCCGGCGTCGTCGGTGCGGCTGACCAGCTTGTAGACCATGCTGGCCGTCGGAGCGCCGGAGCCGGTCACCAGCGAGGTGCCGACGCCGTAGGAATCCACGGGAGCGGACTGCAGGGCGGCGATGGCGAATTCGTCCAGGTCCGAGGTGACGATGATGCGGGTCCGTTCGTTGCCGAGGTCGTCCAGGAGCTGGCGGACCCATTGCGCCTGCGCCACGAGATCGCCGGAGTCCAGGCGCACGGCGCCGAGCTTGTCGCCGGCCAGGTCGACGGCGGTGCGCACCGCCGACTCGACGTCGTACGTGTCCACCAGCAGTGCCGTGCCGGCACCCATTGAGGCGATCTGGGCCTGGAAAGCCTCGCGCTCGGTGTCGTGCAACAGGGTGAAGGAATGCGCGGCTGTGCCGACGGTTTTGAGCCCGTAGCGCAGGCCTGCCTGCAGGTTGGAGGTGCTGTCGAATCCGGCGATGATGGCTGCCCGGGCGGCCGAGACCGCGGATTCCTCCTGTGTGCGGCGCGAGCCCATCTCCACGCAGGGGCGGCTGCCGGCCGCGGTGATCATGCGTGATGCGGCCGAGGCGATGGCGCTGTCATGGTTAAGGATCGAGAGAATGTACGTCTCCAGGATGCAGGCCTCGGCGAACGTGGATTCGACGATCAGGATGGGGGAGTTGGGGAAGTACGCCTCGCCCTCCGCGTAGCCCCAGATGTCGCCGGAGAAGGAGAAACCGGCCAGGTACTGCAGCGTCTCCTCATTGACCACGTTGGTGCGGCGAAGGAAATCGATGTCCTCGTCGCCGAAGCGGAAGTCCGCGATGCCTTCCAGCAGCCGGCCTGTGCCTCCCACAATGCCGTAGCGGCGCCCGTCCGGCAGGCGCCGGGCAAAGGCCTCAAACACTGACTTGCGGTGGGCGGCGCCGGAATGCAACGCGGCCTGCAGCATGGTCAGCTCGTAATGGTCGGTGTACAGGGACGTGCGGGGACGGTCCCGCCCAGCTGATGAACTCACAAATTCACTCTAGTCCCCACCGGCTCCCGCGTCTCGCTTCGCTTCGCTGCGGGGCCCCCGCCGGCGTGGGCCCATCATCCCCATAGAATGGACAGATGACCCTCAGCGTTGCGCTCGGCCCTGACACCCAGGAGAGCACCCAGACCGGAACAGTGACATCGACCGATGCCCTGACCGCCCCGGACATTCCTTGGAACCTCGTGATCTGGAACGATCCGGTGAACCTGATGAGCTATGTGAGCTACGTGTTCCGCAGCTACTTCGGCTATTCCGAGGCGAAGGCCAACAAGCTCATGCTCGAAGTCCATAAGAAGGGCCGCTCCATTGTGGCCCACGGCAGCAAGGAACAGGTGGAGCAGCACGCGGTCGCCATGCACGGGTATGGTCTCTGGGCCACCGTGGAAAAAGCCACCGGCGGCCCCGGCGGCGCCGGATCAGGTGGAGGATCAGGCAAGGGTAAAGGAAAACGTGGCTAAGGCATTTAAATTCGGCATCAAAGGCATCACCGGTTATCTGGAGCCGCCCGAGCGGGAACTGTTGCGCAGTCTCTTCGACGACGTCGTGTCCATGCTGGAACCGGAGGAACGCGCCAATCAGGACCCTTTGGCTGCACTCGTGGGACTCGATGCGGAGGCCCGTGAACCGTCGGACCGGGCCCTGCGGCGGCTGCTGCCGAACGTTTCGAAGACCGACGACGCCGCGTCGCTGGAGTTCCGCCGCTACACCGAGCGGTCCCTGCGCGAGAGCAAGATCGGCGCGCTGAAAGCCGCTTCCCTGGGGCTGGACAAGGACGAGCTTGTCCTGACCGCCGCCGATGCGCGGCACTGGTCGATGGCGCTTAACGATGTCCGGCTGGTGCTGGCCGAACGCCTCGACATCCGGGACGACGAGGACGCCGGGCACGTGCACCTCATGCAGGACTGGTCCCAGGCCGAGGATGTCGACAGTTACCTGGCCCTGGTCTATAACTTCACCACCTGGCTGCAGGAATCCCTGGTCCAGGCAATGCTGCAGTCCCTGGAGGCGTAGGGGCTGAGCTTCCAATCTGCCGAGTAGGCATATCTATCCGCCCACGGGTCGAGTCCGCCTCCCTAGGCCGGGCTGGGTTCTGGCTACGTGCAGGCGCCTGCGCGGGTGGCGGAGTCCCGGTGCGGGCAACCGCAGCAGGTGATGGCCGCCTCGCGTCCGGGAACACCACGCCCGGGACGGGTCCGTTACACCCCGCTAGAGGCCACTGCGGTGGACGTGGGGAAGAAAACCTGGACAGCGGCTGCGGCGCGTCCCGTGGAGGGATCGTGTATCGGGTCCCTGCAGGCCAGCCGCAATCTAGGTCAGGGCCTGTTTCCAGGCGTCCTGATTGCGTACGACATAGTCAGCCGCACTGTGCCAGTGCGCGCCGTGTCCGTTGACGTACATGTCGGCCCAAGGCTGGACTCCGGTTTCATGCGCGGACTTCAGCAGCCCGTGCATGGCCGCCGTCCTCTTTCCCAGGGCCTCGGGCAAGGCGTCCCGTAGGATCCCGTCAGGACCATAACCGTCGACAACAGCGCGGAGCCGGGCAGCTGCCTCTGGAACCGGTTGGCCTTCAAAGAGCATTCCAAAGGACTGCGCTGCATATGCGAGATCCCAGAGGCGCGTACTCGGGCCCGCAGCGTCCCAATCGATAAACACCCACCGTTCTCCCATAATGAAGTTCCACGGAGCGAGGTCGTTGTGGCACATCAGGTTCGGATTCTCGGCAGGAAGCAAAACGTTCCATCCGGTCGTATCCGGGAGTTCAAATCCTTCGCTGGCATCGTGAATCTGACGAATCAGGCGGCCGACCCGGAGGAGGTCATGCTGTCCCAGGGGCAGCTGGTCAAGCGCGGAGACACCCTCGACGTACTCGGTGACATGTCGCCCAGCGTGATCTTTGCCCAGGGGTTTGGGAACGTCGAGCCCAGCTACTTGGAGGACTCGCAGGTACTCCTGGACAGAGGCAGAGTTTTCCAGCCACGGTTTGCGGACCGTGCCGCCCACACGAAGGACAGTCCCTGAGGCGTTTCCGCCGGCAAGTTCTTCAGCTTCCTCATTCACCCGAAGAACGCTACTGCGTGCCAACAAGCTGGCCAAGCCGACGCCTGTAGTGGTTCCGCTGCACGCCTTGGGTCACATGCACCTCGTACCCGGCGTCGACGAAGTCGGTAATGGCAGCCATGCGTTCAGCGACGGGCGAGGTCCGGACGTCAATGGACTTCGCCAAATCCGCAGGCATGAGGGAAAAGCGGATCCTGGTCCGCCCGCCATGGTCCCAGCCGAGCATCGCCCGGTTCACGTACTTGGTGGGGGCACGTAGCAGTACGCGCACGCCATAGCGCATCCGTTGGCGGTGGAAGGCGCAATGAAGTCCGCGGACCGCCGGCCACTGTCGCACGGAAGGGCCCGGCGGGCTTCCTAGTCGGCGACGGGCGGGTCAGGTGGCAGGGGTGGCGGTGGTGGCCCGCTCAGGAGGCATTGGCTGGATGGAAGGTGGCGCCGCCGTCAATGGAGACCCAAAGCGCAGTGGAACTCGCGGCCCAGAGGGCCGTTTTGCCGTCGGGGCCTTTCGTTGCTGCGATTGCCTGTACGTCCGCGCTGACCTGGCCCCGGCGGGTCCAGGTGGCGCCGCCGTCGGGGGAGTAGTGGACGGCGCCGCCGGGTTCGACCCCGAAAGCCTCTTGTGCGTCGGCGAAAGCAGCGAATTGGATTATGGGAGAGGATGTGGCCAGTACCCAGGTGCGGCCGGCGTCGGTCGAGCGTTGCACGCCGTCGGCCGTGGTGGCCAGGACAGTGTCGGTGTAGGGGTTCCCGGCGAGGGCGGCGGGCTGGAACCCGGCCGTAGCGGTCTGCCAGATTTTTCCGTCCGGGCTGGTCTGCAGCACTCCGTCAAAGGCGACGATCCCGGATTTGGTGGTGGTGAGGGCGTGGAAGTCCGATTCGTGCTGCCGGGAAAGTTGTTCCCAGGTCCGGCCGCCGTCGCTGCTTTTGATCAAACCGACCGGGTTCGGGAGGGATGATCCGGGGCCCGGGTGGCCGGAGGCGAAGAACACGCCGGGGTCTTTGGCGGACGCGAATCCCATGAGGTCGTTCTCGGGACCGATTCGGACGGCCGGGTTGGCGGACATGTCGTAGAGACCCTTGTGCGTGGCCAGAAGCACCTGGCCGGTTTCGCCATTGACGCTCAACCCGTGAATGTGGGCGTCGGGCAGGTCGTTGCCGGTTGGTGGAGGTGCGGTGGGTACGGGGCTACAGGCCGAGAGGGCCAGAACGAGGGCAGCAGCGGCACCCGTTATGGTCGCGGCGGGGCGGCGGAGGATGAAGGAGAAGGCCAGGGTGACTCCAAAGTGGGGAGGGGGCAGGACGGTGGCGCCGGCCCCTTGAGGGGGCCGGCGCCTGCAGGCGGGGCTGGTTAGAGGGTGTCCAGCAGTTGCTGCATTTCCTGGATTTCCGCTTCCTGGGAGGTCGCGATGTCTTTGCTGAGCCGGAGCGCGTCGGGGTTTTTGCCTTGCGTGGTTTCGGTTTGGGCCATCATGATCGCGCCCTGGTGGTGGGCGATCATCTGGGTCAGGAAGAGTTTGGAGGCTTCGGTGCCTTGGGCGGTTTCAAGCTTCTTCAGGTCATCATCGTCCATCATCCCTTCGCCCATGCCATGGCCGGGGGACATCGTGGGCGCTTCGTTCCAGTCCTTGAGCCAGCCGGTCATGGTGGTGATCTCCGGTCCCTGGGCGGCCTTGATTTTTGTCGCGAGGGCCGTGATGGGGGCCGGAATGTCTTTCTTGGCGAGCATCATGTCGCTCATTTCCACGGCCTGGGTGTGGTGCGGGATCATGCCCTGGACGAACATGGTGTCGGCGGCATTGTGTTCAGCTGAGGCGGTCGGGGCACCGCTGGACATCATTCCCGGGCCCTGGTTCATGCCGGGCATGCTGCTGGCGGAGCTGGTGGCCGGGGTGGTGCTGCCGGAGGTGCCGGTTCCGGAGGCGCAGCCGGTGAGGGCGAGCACGGAAGCGAGGGCGGTGGCGGAAACGGTAAGAAAGGTATTCTTCATGGAAAATCAGGTCCTTCAAGGTATCAGTGGGCGCAGGGGCGCCGGCGAAGAGGTTGGGGTCCCGGTACGGCGGAGGATGGGCCGCTCAGGGGAAAGGCGTGAAGCGGCCGGGCATGAATCCGGCGGCCATTTCTTACGTCCTGCTGATGCAGAGCTGACCGGGCGAAGGGCTCCCGGGAAGATAGGACCACCCGGCGGCACGTGCCAGGAACGGGCCCGTCTTAGTGTCGACCGTGAGGACCGCGGTCCCTGGCAGCGGGGCAGCCAGGGATGCGGTATTCGCCGCCGGGATGCACCCCGGGGCCATGGCCTGCATCTCCGGGCAGCCCGCTGGATCCGGGCACTGCGCCGCCGCGAGGGAAGGAGCGTGGACGCCGGCTTCGGGGGCCATCGAGAGCCCGTCCGGGGTAGAGTGCCCTGAATGGCCGCTGACAGAGTTGAAGTGACCCGGCTGGGCTGTTTCTGTTGCCGGGCCCGCCGTGGCGGCCGGTGCGTGCACGGAGTGGTTACCGGTCATGACATGCATGCCGAGAATTCCGCCGATGACGGCCAGGACTGCGGCAAGGAGCCCCGCGTGGTGGAGGAACGCCGCGACGCGGCGTTGGCTTGTTGCGGTCATCCCATTTCCTCCTTTCCACACGGTCTGCTTCTAACGGTCTGGCTTTCAAGGCTACCCGCTGGCGGCCTGTGTGGCCCCGCGGGGCAGGGCGGAGGAGCCGCTAGCACCGTCACCGGCCATGGGCCGAAAGCCCGTATGCGGCGGCGCCGGATCAGCCGCCGGCCAGGGTGTATCCCGCAGAGGCGACGGCGTCGTGGACTGCCGAGGCCGAAGCTGTACCGTGGACAACCAGGCGGGACCGGCCGCCCGGCACGAGATCAACCGACGCTGCGGTCACCCCGTTGGTCACGTGATTCAGCTCCGCACATCTCATCTTCCATTCTTCTTATCAGGGGAGGCGATAGGTGATGTGGTTGAACAGCTGTAGGGCCGAAGGACGCAACGGCCGGGACATGCCGGTTCACTGACAACACCTCAAAGATACCCCAGGGGGGTATGTGCGTCAAGAGTATCGGTCGCAGGAGTCCATTATCAACAGCATGGAGATTGCTTTGAATTTTTCGCGCACCGGACCGACATGACGCCGGCGCATCGTTAACGGCCGGCCCCGGCCTGCCGCCGGCGCCTGGTACCCGGGGCGGGCCCCCCGGGTGTGACCCATCAGACACGAGTTGCTTGACACAATGTGATGGCTGCGCCCTTTGCTTAGCCCTATCCTCGAATAATCATGACTTCAGCATCGAGCATTGATCCGGCAGCGCGTGCTGTTGCGGACTCCCCAGCGAGCAATACCGCCAGCAGCCTGATGGGATCGCGGCCCATCGGTGTCTTCGATTCCGGCGTCGGCGGACTCACCGTGGCCCGGGCCATCATCGACCAGCTGCCCAACGAATCCATCCTCTACGTCGGCGACACCGCCCATGGCCCTTACGGTCCGCTTCCCATCGCCGAGGTCCGGGCCAATGCCCTGGGCGTGATGGATGAACTGGTGGACTCCGGCGTGAAGCTGCTGACCATTGCATGCAATTCCGCATCCGCGGCTGTGCTCCGGGACGCCCGCGAGCGCTACACCGCCCGTTATGGCATCCCCGTCATCGAAGTGATCCAGCCGGCTGTCCGCCGTGCCGTCGCCTCGACCCGCACCGGCCGGGTCGGTGTTCTCGGCACCTCGGCCACCATCGGTTCCCGCGCGTACGAGGACACTTTCGCCGCCGCCCCGGACCTGCACATCACTTCGGTGGCCTGCCCCGCCTTCGTCTCCTACGTGGAGGCCGGCATCACCACCGGTCCCGAATTGCTCGCCGTCGCCAGGGACTACCTCGCGCCGCTTACGGCGGCCGGCGTGGACACCGTGGTGCTGGGCTGCACCCACTATCCGCTGCTGACCGGCGTCATCTCCTTCGTGTTGGGGGAGGACGTCACGCTGGTCTCCAGCGCCGAGGAAACGGCCAAAGACGTGTACCGTGCTCTGGCCTCCCGGGGACTGGAACGGACCGACACGTCCGCTCCCTCCCACAACTTCATCGCCACAGGTGACGCCGCACAGTTCGAGCACCTGGCCCGCCGCTTCCTGGGCCCCGAAGTGCTCAGCGTCCGCCACGTGGACCACGTCGCGGCGCAGTACCCCACGGGGAGCCTGGCCAGGATCACGCCGGAGATGCTGGCCGCCGCGCAGGCCGGCACCCACCGCCCGCGGATCTCCAACTTCGTGGGCGGATCCGCGGGCGGGGGAACACTGCTGTGAAGCTGACCATCGTGGGCTGCACCGGATCCTTTCCGGGTCCCGGCTCGCCGGCGTCGTGCTACCTGCTGACCGCTTACGACGGCGAACGGAACTGGAAGATCGTCCTGGACCTCGGGAGTGGTGCGCTCGGCGCCATCCAGCGCTACACGGACCTGGAGGACATCGACGGGATTTTCCTTACCCACCTGCATCCGGACCACTGCATGGACCTGTGCGGGCTCCACGTCGCAGTGCGGTGGAAACCCGGCGGCTGGGGTCGCGGCAGGATCCCGGTCTGCGGGCCCGCCGCCACCGCTGACCGGATGGCTACGGCCTACGGCCTGGCGCTGGAGCCGGGCATGCATGAGGAATTCGACTTTAGCAACTGGTCCGAGCGCAAACCGGTGACCATGGGACCGTTCACGGTCACGCCGTATGCGGTCAACCATCCGGTGGAGGAGGCCTACGCGCTCCGCGTCGAGGTCACCGAACCGGACAAGGACGGCAACCCCGTCACCCGGGTGTTGAGTTACTCGGGGGACACCGATTCCTGCGGCGGGCTGGAGGACGCGGCCCGGGACGCGGACCTGTTCCTGTGCGAGGCGGCCTTCGAGGAAGGACGCGACGACGGCATCAAGGACGTGCACCTGACCGGCAAGCGTGCAGGGGAAGCCGCCGTGGCCGCGGGTGCCCGCCGGCTGCTGCTCACGCACATCCCGGTCTGGACGTCCCCGACCACCGTCATGGCCGAAGCCAGGGGAGTCTTCGGACAGCACGTGGCCGTGGCCGTAGCGGGAGTGCACTACACCATCTGAGCCGACCCGGCCCGCACGGTGTGCCCGGCCGGCCCGGCCAGGGTCGATAAGCTAGGGGCATGACTTCCGAAGCCCTTACTGCCCCCGTTATCCGCGCCGATGGCCGCACCCCCGATCAGCTCCGTCCGATCAGCATCACCCGCGGCTGGTCCAAGCAGGCCGAGGGATCGGCCCTGATCGAGTTCGGCAACACCCGGGTGCTGTGCACGGCCTCGCTCACGGAGGGCGTCCCGCGCTGGCTCAAGGGCGAAGGCCGCGGCTGGGTCACGGCCGAGTACGCCATGCTCCCGCGCGCCACCAACACCCGCTCCGACCGTGAGTCCGTCAAGGGCAAGGTGGGTGGCCGCACCCACGAGATCTCCCGCCTGATCGGCCGGTCCCTGCGCTCCATCATCGACACCAAGGCCCTCGGCGAAATCACCATCGTGCTGGACTGCGATGTCCTGCAGGCCGACGGCGGCACCCGTACCGCAGCGATCACGGGCGCCTATGTGGCGCTGGCCGAGGCCATCCGCTTCGCCCGCGAGAACAAGATGATCGCCCGCAACGCCCAGCCGCTCACGGACACGATCGCCGCTGTCTCGGTCGGCATCATCGACGGCATTCCGATGCTGGACCTGCCGTACGTCGAGGACGTCCGCGCGGAAACCGATATGAACGTGGTGGTTACGGGCTCCGGAAAGTTCGTTGAAGTCCAGGGCACCGCCGAAGGCGCCCCCTTTGACCGTGCTGAGCTCAACAAACTGCTGGACCTGGCCCTGCTGGGGACCGAGCAGCTCGCCGCCATCCAGCGCGACACCCTGGCCGAAGCTCCGTGACCGCAGACGCCGCCCCGCAAGCTGCAGCGCCGCACAGCCCGGCGCCGGTGCTGGTGCTCGCCACCCACAACCAGGGCAAGGTCCGGGAACTCCGGGAACTCCTGCGCGGGCAGGTGCCCGGCCTCGACGTCGACACCCAGGTGGTGGACGCGGGCTCCGTCGGCGCCCCCGACGTCGCCGAGACCGGGGTGACCTTCGCCGAGAACTCGCTGCTGAAAGCGCGGGCAGTGGCGGAAGCCACCGGGCTGGTGGCCATTGCCGACGACTCCGGGCTCGCCGTCGACGTCCTCGGCGGCGCTCCGGGAATCTTCTCGGCCCGATGGGCCGGCCGCCACGGGGACGACGCCGCCAATCTGCAGCTGCTGCTCGACCAGCTTGCCGACGTCCCCGATGAGCACCGCGGTGCCGCCTTCGTCTGCGCCGCGGCACTGGCCGTGCCGGCAAACGCGGCGGGGGAAGGCCGGGAAGTGGTGGAATACGGGCAGCTGGAGGGAACACTGCTGCGCGAACCGCGCGGGGCCGGCGGCTTCGGCTACGACCCCGTGCTGCAGCCCACCGGGCTGGACCGCAGCTGCGCCGAGCTGAGCCCGGCGGAGAAGAACGCGATCAGCCACCGCGGACACGCGTTCCGGGCGCTGCTCCCCGCCGTCGTCGCGGCGCTCGCCGGGAAGTAGCCTGGCCCTCGGGGTTCTGAGGGCACGCTGATACGGCAGAAGGCGCCCCACAGTGTGGGGCGCCTTCTGCTTGCGCTCTTGATCCGTGCCGCCGGTCCGTGCTGCCGGGCCGGAACAGGGCTTACGGCGTCTTGCGGTCTTCTTCGGGTTCGTGCTCCTCGATGAATTCCTCGACGATGTCGGTGCCGTACTTCTCGGACTGGCGCTTGGCCACAAAGCCGCGGACCACCTCGATGGCGATCGGAACCACCGACACCAGGACGATGGCGATGAAGATGATGTCGAGGTTCTCGCGGACCCAGGGAAAGGTGTCGCCCAGCAGGAAGCCCAGCAGGGTCACGCCGCCACCCCACAGCACGGCGCCGATCACATTGAACACGAAGAACTTGCGCTTGCTCATCTGGGCGACGCCCACGATCACCGGGACGAACGTCCGGATGATCGGCACGAAGCGGGCCAGGATCAAGGCCTTGCCGCCGTGCTTTTCGAAGAACGCATGGGCGCTCTCGACGTTCTCGCGCTTGAAGAGCTTGGAATTGGGCTTGTTGAAGATCGCCGGGCCCGCTTTGGAACCAATCAGGTATCCGACCTGGTTACCAACGATTGCCGAAATGATGATCATCACCACGAAGGCCCAGAGATTGACCTTGATGGTTCCCGTGGCCACCAGGAGACCGGCCGTGAACAACATGGAGTCGCCCGGCAGGAAGAAGCCGATCAGCAGGCCCGTTTCGGCGAAGATGATGCCGCAGACCAGCAGTACCACCCACGGCGCCAGGGCCGGATCGGCCAGGAAGACCTGGGGGTTCAGCCAGTCGGGCAGGAACGAGGCAAGCTGCGGCTGCACCGGGCCTGCACCGCCGAGCGTGGACACGGCGAGGTCATTCAAAGCTAAAAGGTTCACCAGACAAGGGTACTTGACCCCCGACGTCGGGCGCGGGCGGGCGGCAAGGCCTGCTGCAAGACAGTCCTGGCAAAAGTCACACGGCCGCCTCAGCCACGGCCGCGTCCGGTACCGGTAAGGCCCTGAGCCGGCGGTAATGTTGGAGCGTGGGTTTGGACTTTACAGCGATCGACTTTGAGACCGCGAATGGCTTCCGTGGTTCACCGTGTGCGGTTGGGCTCAGCAAGGTGCGTGGCGGTGTCGTGGTTGAGGAAGCGTCGTGGCTGATGCGGCCGCCGCAAAACCATGACCGCTTTGACCACCACAACGTACGGATCCACGGCATCCGGCCCGAGCAAGTGGCCGGGCTGCCGCGCTTCGGGGAGCTCTTCCCGGAGATCGGGGCGTTCATCGGCGGAGACGTGCTGGCCGCCCACAACGCCGCCTTCGACCTCGGGGTGATCCGTTCCGGCCTGGAAGTATCCGGCCTGCCCGGCCCGGCGTATGACTATGTCTGCACGGTGATGCTGTCCCGCCGCTGCTATTCGCTGGTGTCCAATTCCCTGCCGTACGCGGCCCAGGAGGCCGGCGTGCCGCTGGTCAACCACCACGACGCCGCCGAGGATGCCCGCGCCTGCGCCGGCATCCTGATCGATATCGCCGCCCGCAACGGCGCCGCCAGCATCGCCGAGCTGTACCTTTCCCTGGGTCTGGCGGTGTCCCGGCAGGAGGCCTTTCACCCGCTGCGAGATCCCCTTTCCAAAGCCAGCCAGTCAGCCCTCGACGCCTTGGCGGCAGGTCCCTCCGCGGCGGCCGCCGTGCGGGCCTACCTGCCCGGCTGGCCGGAAGAGGGCGCCAACCCGCCGCCGAACCTTCTCGCCGAGGCCGGCCACCCCCTGTTCGGCCAGACCGTGGTGTTCACCGGAGAACTCGCCATACCCCGTCCCGAGGCCAAGGTCCGTTCCGCCGAGCACGGGGCACGGCCCGAGAGCCGCGTCACCGCCCGCACCACCGTCCTGGTGGTGGGAGACGGGTTCGACGCCGCCGACCTGCGCTCCGGCAGGCTCACCGGCAAAGCGCGCCGGGTGCTGGAACTGCACGAGCGCGGCCAGCGGATCGAGGTCCTCTCCGAGGGCGAGTTCCTGCAGATGGTCGGCGGCCACGTGGCCTCCGCCGCGATTTCCTGACCCTGCTGCCGGTCATACTGCGCAACAAGATTTTCGCGGGCGGCAGCGCCGCTCCTAGCCTTGAACAATGAGGAATTTGACTGCGCCGACCGCCGCGCCGCCGGCACCCGGAACCACCGCGCGCGGCGCACCCACCTGGCGGACGGTCTTCGCGTTTCCCAACCCGGTCAATGAATATGCGGCCCGGGTCACGGCGGCGCTGGTGGTGCTGGTGTCGGTGCTGACCCTGCTCACCGGCTTCGGCTGGGGCCTGGCCGGCATTGCCGCCGGGTTCTGGCTGCGCGTGCTGTTCGGCCCGCGGATCTCGCCCCTCGCCCAGCTGTCCGTCAAAGTCCTCACGCCGCGGCTGGGCAAGACCCGGCTGGTTCCGGGTCCGCCGAAACGCTTCGCCCAGGGCATCGGGGCTGCGCTGTCCACCGCCGCCGCCGTCCTGCTGGCCGCCGGGCTGGGACCCGCAGCCTGGATTTTGCTGACGGTCCTGATCGTGGCGGCCTCCCTGGAAGCGTTCGCAGGATTTTGCCTGGGCTGCGCCGTCTTTGGGTTCCTGCAGCGCCGCGGCCTGATCCCCGAGGACGTGTGCGAGGCCTGCAACAACATTTCAGTCCGCCGCGCGTAGGCACCGCAGGTGCCCGCCGGTCCCGGGTCAGGCGCCCGTGACGGCCGCCAGGCGGGAGGCCATGCCACGGATGACCTCCGGTGCTTCAAGCTGCTCCAGCCACCCCGCCGGCAGGCAGTCCTCGCCGTAGAACGTTCCCAGGATGTTTCCTGCCATCGACGCGGTGGAGCCGCTGTTCCCGCTGTGATTGACCGCGACGGCGATCGCCGCCCGGAAGTGCTGTTCCGGGCCCGGGTGCGCCGCACGGTCCGGCTCGGTGGCGAGCACTGCGTAGAGGGCGACGGCGAGGGCCTCCTCCGCGCTTTGGCCCTCACCGAGTTCCCGGACCAGGTCCTCGGGTTCCAGCAGCGTGCCCTCGGCGCTGAGCCGGAGGGCGGTGTCCAGCCGTGCGACGAGGACCGGGGCAACTGTTTCGTCTTTGCGCAGCATGCCGGCGTTTAGCTGCCCGAGTGCGTATTCCGCCGCCGGGCGCAGCCCTTGGCCGGCCACCAGGGCGTGGATGACGAGGCTGAAGACGCCGGCGCCCTGCCGCGCTGCGGGGTGCCCGTGGGTTAACGAGGCCGCGTCGGCGCTGAGCTTGTAGACCTCGGCGGCGGCGATGTAGGGGATCAGGCCGAAGGGCGCGGACCGCATCACCGTTCCGGGGCCGTTCGATTCGGGGTTGACCGGCCGGAAGTAGGTGCCCATCGCCCCGGTCGCCAGACCGCTCAGGCAGGCCTGCTCGGGCGCGCGGCGGTGTTTCAGGACGCCGTGGGAGTCGATCCAGCGCGGCGGCTGGAACGGTGCCGCCTCCGGAACCGGCGTACCCTGGGTGGCGAACCAGCGCAGGTACGCCAGCCACAAGCACGCGTTCGTGTCCGCGGCTACCCCCGAGTTGGCCCATTCCAGCGCCTCCAGCAGCCCGTCCACGGTATACAGCGTGAGTTGCGTGCCGTCGGAAATCGAACTGCCGCCGTCGAGCGCGGCGAAATCCCGAAGCCCGTCCTTACCGAACGCGCCACGGATGGTGGCAATGTCCTCGGATTCGACGGCGTAGCCCAGCGAATCGCCGAGGGCGCCGCCCAGCAGGCAGCCATGGATCCGGGAGGCGTGCGACGGGCCGGGCGCCGAGGCGGCGGGGCGGGCGGGCTCAGTGCTCATGACAGAGAATTTTACCCCGCCCCGTTTCCGGCCCCAGCATGGCGCAAGTCCAGCGAACGTCCAGATTCCGCTGACAGACTGCTCGCTGATCCCCAGCAGCCGACCCCAACCAGCCGACCCAAACGAACCGACCCAAACAAAGGAATTCCCGACCATGCAAACGCCCGCGTCAGTCCTTGAGCCGTCCCACCGGCCGGCCGTTTCGTTGGAACCGGCGCCCGGGCTGCTGCGGAGGGTGTCCGCCGAAGCCCTCGGGACGTTCTTTGTGGTGGTCGCGGGCCTGGGCGTTCCGCTCTTCACCCTTCCGCAGTCGAATCCCTTGTCGGCGTCGCTCGCGGCAGGGCTCGCGGTCACCACCGCGATGTTGGCGTTCGGATATCTGTCTGGCGGCCACTTCAATCCCGCGGTGACCGCGGGAAACGCTGTTGCAGGCCGTATCCGCCCGGTAGCCGCAGCGGCGTACGTGAGTGCCCAGGTGGCCGGTGCGCTGCTCGGCGCGGTCACCCTCTTCGGCATCGTGCGCACCATTCCCAGCATCGCCGACTCCAGGACCGCCTTTGACACAGTCGCCGCCGGCTTCGGTGAGAACTCCGTCATCCAGGTCCCCCTGGCCGGGGTGCTGCTCATCGAGGTGCTCGGCGCAGGCCTCCTCGTGGCCGTCTACCTGGGCACTACCTCGGAGCGGAACCCTTCGCGGCTGGCGGCGCCGTTCGCCGTCGGCCTGGCCACGGCGGTGCTCCTGCAGCTCGGCCAGGCGCCCGGAAATGCTCCTTTCAATCCGGCGCGGGCCACCGCGTCGGCGATCTTCAGCAACCCTGACGTGCTCGGCCAGCTCTGGCTCTTCTGGGTCGCTCCGCTGGTGGGCGCTGCACTCGCCGGACTCGTGTTCCGCGGGGTTGCACTGATGACACCGGCCGGCACGGCCGCCCCCGCGGACGGTGCGGTTGAGCTGGACGACGACGACGCCGTGGACATTGTCGCCACCGTTGACGGGGTGGAACGGATTGGGCCCGAGAAGACTTCGGCGCCTGCGGCCGGCAGCGATGAGGCCCGGGCGTTCTTCGATGGAGAGCGCGGAGATCGCGGCAAGTAGCCGTGCGCCGGAGCGGTGCCGCAATCCTGTCGGTGGCAGCCGATACCGTAGAAGCATGCGGTTATTGCACACCTCGGACTGGCACTTGGGCCGGTCCTTCCACGGCGTCGGCATGCTTGATGCCCAGCGCTCCTTCATCGACCAGCTCGTTACCTACGTCCGTGAGGAGGCCGTGGACGTCGTCCTCATCGCTGGCGACGTCTACGACCGCGCGCTGCCCGGGGTCGACGTCATCCGGTTGCTCGACGACGCCCTGGTCGGTCTGACCGGCGCCGGCGCCCGGGTGGTCCTGACCAGCGGCAACCATGACTCCGCCATCCGGTTGGGGTTTGCCTCCCGGCTGCTCGAACGCGGGGGAGTGCACCTGCGCACCCGGCTCACCGACCTCGACCAGCCCGTGCTGCTGCCGCTCGACGCCGGGACGGACGCCGACGCCGACACCGGGCCTGTGCTCGCCATCTACGGCGTTCCCTGGCTGGAACCCCGGCTTGTGGCCGAACAGCTTGGGGTCGACACCGCCAGCCACTTTGAGGTGACGCGGGCCGCCACCGCCCGCGTCCGCGCCGACCTTACCGCCCGGGCCGCAAACCGTACGGTCCATTCCGTGGTGCTTGCCCACACCTTCGCCAGCGGCGGGATCAGCTCCGACAGCGAACGGGACCTCAGCATCGGCGGTGTCGGCGCCGTGCCGCTGGATTTGTTTGACGGCTTCAGTTACACGGCACTGGGCCACCTGCACGGCCGGCAGCTACTCTCACCCACTGTCCGGTACTCCGGATCGCCGCTCGCATACTCTTTCTCCGAAGCGCAGCACCGCAAGGGCAGCTGGCTCCTGGACGTCGATGCGGACGGCGTCGGCGGGATCCGCGAGGTCCTTTGGAAGGCCCCCCGGACGCTGGCCGTGTTGCGCGGCAAGCTGGAGCAACTGCTCACGGACGAGGACCACGCCTGGGCCGAAACCGCGTACTGCCAGATCACCCTGACCGACGCCCAGCGCCCGGCGCAGGCCATGGAAAGGCTGCGCTCGCGGTTCCCTGACACCCTGGTGCTGGGCTTCGATCCCGAAGGCGCCGGGGCCGCCGCGAAAATGAGCTACAGCAGCAGGCTCGCCGCAGCCCAGGACGACCTCTCCGTGTGCTGCGGCTTCCTGGAACACGTCCGTGGCCGTGCAGCCGGCGCTGATGAGGCCGCAGTCCTCGCCGAAGCCCTGGACTCCGTGCGCCTGGAAGGAATGTCCCTGTGAGAATCCACCGTCTCGGGATTTCCGCGTTTGGTCCGTTCGCCGCCACCGAGCACATCGATTTTGACCGGCTCAGCGCCCACGGCCTGTTCCTGTTGAACGGTCCGACGGGAGCCGGTAAAACCAGCGTCCTGGATGCCATCTGCTTTGCACTCTACGGTTCGGTGCCCGGCGCGCGGCAGGATGGCAAACGGCTGCGCAGCGACCACGCCGAGGCCGCTGCGGAACCCCGGGTCACGTGTGAATTCTCCGCCCGGGGGCGGCACTTCGAGGTCTCCCGCTCGCCGGCGTGGGACAAGCCCAGTGCCCGGGGCAAGAACGGCTTCACCGTCCAGCAGGCCAATACGCTGCTCCGGGAACGTGTGGACGGGCAATGGATTGAGAAGTCCGGACGCAACGACGAGGCCGGCGCTGAGATCGCCGACGTCCTGGGCATGAACCGGGAACAGTTCACCCGGGTGGTGATGCTGCCGCAGGGCGACTTCGCCGCCTTCCTGCGCTCCAAAGCCACCGACCGCCTCGAATTGCTCCAGAGCCTGTTTGGTACCCAGCGTTTCGAAGCCGTGGAACAGGAGCTGGTCCGGAAAGCGCAGGCAGCCCGGGCCGAGGTCGCCACCATTAATGCGCAGCTGGAACTCCTCCTCGCCCAGGCGGAGGCCGAAACTGCCCCGCTGGAGTTGGCCACGGAGGGCGCTCCGGACAAGGCGGATCCGGACCTGTTTTTGACCCGGCTGCAAGCGCAAGCAGCTGGCGCCGCTGAGCAGTTGCGGGCTGCGGCGGCCGAAGCGGACGGGGTGCGCGCCGACCGCCTGTCCGCCAGTGAGGCCGCGACGGCCCGCGCCGCACGGGTGGGCAGGCTTGCCGCGGCCGAAATCCGGCGCTCCACGGCGGAGGCTGCGGCCCCCGCCACGGCCACCCGGATCCGGCAGCTGGGCCTGCACCGCCAGGCCGAAGTTCTTGGCGGCCAACTGCAGGCCGTGGACAGTGCCGGAGCAGCCGAGGAGGCAGCAGCCACCGCCATGGCTGCTGCCGCGGAGGAAGTACAGACCGCGGCGCACACAGACCCTGAACTCGCGGTACTGCAAGGCGGAACGGGGGACGCCGGGCCGGGAGCCGCGGCCGGCGGCAGCCCAGGCAGTCTGGTCCCCGGAGACGGCACCGGTGTGGACTCCGGCGCCCTGGGCGCTGCGTTGCGGGGACTGCGCTCCCTACGGGCGGTGCTGGAGGAGCGACTCCCGGACGAGGCCAGGCTTGCCGGGTTCCGTGGCCGCAGCACGCAGCTTCGTCTCGACCTGGCCCATCTGGAGGACCAGCACGCGTCCGGAACTGCCGCCCTGGCCGTGCTGCGCCACGAATCGGAAAGCCTGCTCGCAGGACTTCGCCCGCTCGAAGAACTGGCCAGCGAGGAGCAGATGCGGACCAAGGAAGCTGCCGACGCCGAGGAGCTGCTTGTCCTGGTCCGGCGACACGCTGACGCCTTGACGGCCTGGTCGGCCGTCGCGGAACGCCATGGTGCCGCCCGGACGAATTACCAAAACCTTCGCCAGCGCTGGCTGGACCTGCGCGAGGAACGGCTGGCCAACGCAGCCGCGGAGCTGGCATCGCAATTGCTGCCCGGCATCCCGTGTTCGGTGTGCGGCAGCCCCGACCATCCGGCGCCCGCCCCGGCCGCGGCTTCTGCCCTGACCGTGGCAGAAGCCGAAGCAACCGCGCAGCACGCCTGCGAGCTGGCGGAAACGGCCCTGGCCGCGCTGGAACGCGAACTGTCCGAGGCCCAGCAGCGCATCGCCGTGCTGGCGGCCCAGGGTGGCGACACCGCGTCCGAGGACGCTGCGCACGAGGCGGCTCTGGCCAAGGAACGTGCCGCGGAAGCGCGCCGCGCGGCGACCGACCTCGTCGGCAACCGTGCACGGCATGCCCAGCTGGAGGAAGAGATCAAGGGCGCGGAGCAGGGCCTGGTGGCTGCGGCTTCCGGTATCGCCCAGACCGGATCGACCCTCGCGGAAGTCCGGGAACAGGCCGAGTCCCTGGAACTGGCCCTCGATAAGCTCCGGGCCGGCCATCCGGTCCTGGCAGCCCGCATCATGGCCTTGGAGGCGACCACTGCCGTGCTGGAACACGCGGACGAGGCCCGGACCCGGCTGGAGCAGGCCACCGCCCGCTCCTTCGAAGCCCGGCAACACCTGGAGCTGGCGCTTCCCGGCGCCGGCTTCGAGTCCGCGGACGCTGCCCGGGCCGTCCTGCTTCCGTCCCCCGAAGCGGCGGCTCTCGAAGCTGCCATCCGCTCAGCGCAGGACGAGGCCGCCCGGATCGAAGAACTGTTCGCCAGCGAGGACCTGGTCCTGGCGGCAAAGGAACGGGACACCGCCGGGCCCTTCGTGGCAGACCTCGTGGACCAGCTCCGCGCGGACGCCGTGGCTGCGGAACGCTCGGCGCGGGACGCAGAACTCGCGGCCGGCCTCGCGGAAAAAACAGTTCGGACCCTCGGCTCCATTACCGCCAACTACGCGCAGCTGGCGGCGGCAGGACGGGAACCGCGGGAACGGGCGGCACTGCTGGCCGCCGTCGCCGACGCCGCCCGTGGTGCGGGCGAGAACACCTACCGCATGAGCCTGAACAGTTACGTTCTCGCCGCCCGGCTCGAACAGGTGGCGGTGGCAGCTTCGGAGCGCCTTATCGGCATGAGCGACGGACGTTATACGTTGCAGCACACCGATGCCAAGGCAGCCCGCGGTCAGAAGTCTGGGCTGGGGCTGGAGGTCGTGGACCAGTGGACCGGGCAGCGTCGTGACACCGCGACCCTCTCCGGAGGCGAGTCGTTCATGGCGTCGCTGGCGCTGGCCCTTGGCCTCGCCGACGTCGTGCAGCAGGAATCAGGCGGCGTGGACATCGAAACGCTGTTCGTCGACGAGGGATTTGGCAGCCTCGATGAACAGGCGCTCGAACAGGTCATGGATGCCCTCGAGGGCCTGCGGGACGGCGGACGCGTGGTTGGGCTGGTGAGCCACGTGGGAGAGATGAAACAGCGCATCAGCACCCAGCTCCAGGTGGTCAAGGGACGCAACGGTTCCACCCTGCACATCTCGGACGACGCCCGGGCCTGAGACGCCTCCGCGAACCCGGGTGCCGCAGCGCAGCCGGGCCGCGAAGGAGGACCCGGAGGCAGATACACTTGAGCTGTTACCGGGTCGCGCGCATCGGGAGGAGGGACGATGCGCACCCTTGAACGAACCCGGAATCATGACTCTTCCCACTCCTTCCCAGGCGCCCACCTCCGCGGCGCCCCACCTTGTTCAAACTCCTGCCCGCGGCCGCTACGCCCGCTTGCCGCTCCTCGCCGGGAGAGGCTTCATCCCGCTCGGACTCTTCGCCCGCCTCCCGCTGGCCATGCTGACCGTCGGCGCCCTCACCCTGGTTACGGCCGTCACCGGCTCCTACGCCGTCGGCGGCGTCTCCGCCGGCGCGGTGGGCATCGGATCGGCACTCGGTGCGCCCGTTTTGGGTGCGCTCGCGGACCGCCGCGGCCAGCGTCCGGTCCTGGTGTTCGCCGCCGTGTTCAACGCTGTCGCGGTGGTCGCCCTGATCCTCAGCGTCTACCTGATTCCCGGCGGGCAGGACCTCAGCGCTGCTCTTCCCGTCCTCGCGGCCGCCTTCGTCGCCGGCGCAAGCTGCCCTCAGGTGGGGCCGCTCGCCCGGGTCCGCTGGATGGCCCTGACATCCCGGGGCGGACGCGATGCCAATTCCGCAGACCTGGACACGGCGTTGTCCTACGAAAGCACTGCCGATGAGCTGACGTTCGTCCTGGGCCCGGCGCTGGTGGGCATCCTCGCCAGCCTGATCGCGCCCTGGCTGCCGCTCGCCCTCGCGGCGGCGCTGACCCTCACCCTCGTTCCGGCCTTCGCCGTGCATCCCACGCATTCCGCCGTGGAGCGGACGCCGGCGCGGACTCCGGCAAGCGCCGCCCAAGCGAAGCTGCTCCGGGCTTCGCAGCCGGCCGGGCAGCGGATCGGTGCCGTTGCCGCCGTGGCACTTCCGGTGCTGGCCATGGTCTGCATGGGAACGTTTTTCGGCGCCACGCAGACCGCGCTGAGTTCCTTCTCCGCCAGTTTTGCCACCTCCGAGCTGGCCGGACTCCTCTACGCGGTGATGGGCCTGAGCTCCGCGGCTGCGGCCCTGTCGGTGGCGTACTGGCCGGCCCGGTTCACGGCGAACGTCCGCTGGCTCGCCTGCGCCGCGCTGATGACAGGACTGGCGTTGCTGCTGTTGCTGCCCTCGTCGGCCCTTCCCATGATCGTTGTGCTGCTGGTCCTTGGTCTGCCGGTCGGGCCGCTGATGGTGACGGTGTTCGCGATTGGCGGGCTCGTCGCCCCGGCCGGGAAGCTCGGCACTGTCATGACAGCTCTGGCCAGCGGCATCGTGGCAGGTACAGCTGTCGGCTCCTCGATCGCGGGGCAACTGGCCCAGAACCATGGATATTCTGCCGCCTTCGTGGTGCCCGTGTGCGCCGCAGCGGCGCTGTTCCTACTGGGCGCGGCAGCCGCCGTCGTGATCCGGCGGCGCAACGGGGCCGCGGGCGCCGGTTAGCCCAGCTGGCTCTCGATCCGCCCGGCACTGGCGGCAAGGGCTGCTGCGACTTCGCCGGGATCCTGGGCGGCACGCAGATAAACGACGGCGAGGGCCGCCGGCCGCCCGCCGGGAACCCGGATGGGAACGGCGAGCGAGGAAACGTTGGCGAGGACCTCGTCGTGGCTGGCAGCGTAGCCCCGGCGGCGCGCCTCGGCTGCTTCGGCGCGGTACGGAATGCCGGGTGCGGCCACGGACCATTCCTCCTCGGTCAGTGCAGACTGGATCGCAATGCCGGGCGCGCCGGCGCTGATGGGGTGCCGGGACCCGGGATGCTGGACGACGGCGGCCCCGGTGTGCCGCGGGTCCACGGTCACCAGGGTGACGCACTCCTCATGGTCCCAGACGGCCACGAAGGCGCTCATCGCCAACGAATTCGCGAGCAGGGTGAGTTCCGGCAGCGCTGCCGTCTGCAGGTTCCGCGATACTCCCCGGGCCAGGACGGCAAGGCCCGGGCCGGGCTGGACCCGGCCGCCGTCGTCGCGCACCAGCAGGGAGTGGTCTTCCAGGGTGCGCAGAATGCGGTACGCCACCGAGCGGTGCACCCCCATCGCGTCGGCAAGCTCGGCGATGGTCAGCGGGTTCGGGGCGTCGGCCAGAATCTCCAGGGCGCGGATCCCGCGCGACAACGTCTGGGACGGGGAAGCCTGGGCGCTGCCGGCGGTCGGAGTCATTGGTCCATCCTAAGTGTGCTGCGCCCCGGGTGCGGGCGGCGGAACAGCGGGAAAGTGCCGGCTTTCCTTGTGCTCTGCCTCACACTACGCTAGCGTTCCATATGTGAACATTGTGTTCAATTATAGAACTTTATGGCTCCCGCCGCTGTCAAAGCAGGCACTCTGCAGTCAAGGCGGGATGCCTTTTTTCTAAAAGGTGTGACCTGGCGCATATTTCATAGTAGTATTCTGAATACTAACTGACCGTTCGATCAGTAATTCCAGAGGCAATCAGTTATTCTCTCGCACCCACCCCGGGCAGCACCTCTGCCCCCAGCAACGGAGTTCCAATGACCGCAACTTCACGTGTCGATACAGAGGCGGGCCCCAGCAGTAAGCATGAGGAACGCAAAGTCCTCGCGGGCACCCTGGTGGGAACCACCATCGAGTGGTACGACTTCTTCATTTTCGCCCAGCTCACGGCAACGTTGCTCTCGCCGCTGTTCCTGGCACCGCTGAACGCCTCCAATCCGGGCCTGGCGCAGGTCCTGTCCTTTGCCCTCATCGGCATCAGCTTCCTGTTCCGCCCGCTCGGTGCCATCGTGGCCGGCCACCTGGGCGACCGTCTCGGCCGCAAGGCCATGCTCGTCTTCACCCTCGTGATGATGGGTGCCGCCACGGCGCTGATCGGCATGCTGCCCACCTACGCCCAAATCGGCGTCTGGGCTCCCGTGCTGCTGATCCTGCTCCGTGTGATCCAGGGCTTCTCGGCCGGCGGTGAGTGGGGCGGTGCCGCACTCATGGCCGTCGAGCACGCGCCCATGAGCAGGCGCGGCCTGTTCGGCGCGTATCCGCAGATCGGTGTGCCGGTGGGCATGATCCTCGCCACCGGCCTGCTGTACTTCCTCAATACCGGAATGTCCAAGGAGGACTTCGCTTCCTGGGGCTGGCGGGTGCCGTTCCTGCTGTCCATCGTCCTGATCGTGGTCGGCTACCTGATCCGACGGGCCGTTGCCGAGAGTCCCGTCTTCAAGGAAATGCAGGAACGCAAGGAAGAGAGCAGGGCGCCGCTGGGCGAGCTCATCCGCAAGCACAAGAAGGCCGTCCTCTACTCGACGATGATCTTCATTGGCAACAATGCCGCCGGCTACTTGCTGATCGCGTTCTTCATCTCCTACGCCACCAAGACCCTGAAGATGCCCACCCCGCAGATCCTGCTCGCCACCACGCTGGCATCCTTCGGCTGGTTGATCTTCACCCTCGTCGGCGGCTGGCTCTCTGACAAGATCGGCCGGGTCAAGACGTTCCTGATCGGCTACGGCATCGTCTTCGTCTGGATGATTCCGATGTTCGCGCTGATCGACACCAAGAACATCGTCCTCTACGGCGTCGCGCTCTTCGTCCTGACCATTGGCCTGGGCCTGTCCTACGGCCCGATGTCCGCGATGTACGCCGAGATGTTCCCGGCGAACGTGCGCTACTCGGGGATCTCGATCGGCTACGCCTTCGGCGCCATTCTGGGCGGTGCGTTCGCGGCAACCATCGCGGAGCTCCTGCTGCAGGGCACCGGCTGGACCGGATCGATCGGCATTTACATCATGATCCTCTGCGTCATCTCCGCGGTCGGCGTTCTCCTGGCCGGGGAAACCAAGGGCCGCCCGCTCGGCGTCGTTCACCACGCGCCGGCGGAAGCCGCAAGGCACTAAAAAGCAACTGAGACGTTGGAGGGGCGCGGGCCGAAAGGTCCGCGTCCCTCTTGCCTTTAAGCCAACGCGCCTGCCCCGAACCGGGAGGCCCGCGCGGACACCGCGCACGATCTTTGGGAGCCGACATTGACCGTCACCACGCTGCTCACCCGCCTGCCTGCAGCCATCGCCGTCTCCTGCCTGGCGGGCGCGCTGGCGGCCTGTGCTCCACCCGCCGCCGCACCGCGGAACCCCGGCATGGATCTTGACACCGCGAAACAGTCCACCCGCAGCCAGCAGGACGAACTGCTGTTGGTGGTCCCGCCGGCAGCCGTATCGAGGACGAAGCAAACCGCGACCTCCCGCGCCCTCTTCGAATGTGAGGCCGGCGGCTATTACTGGCCGGGCACCCTGGATGTTGTCCTCAGCGAAGGCGCCGACGGCGCGGCGTTGCTGGAGCAGATCAAAGCTGACTGGTCCGCAAGGAGCGGCTGGACCGTCAGGGACAAGACGAGCGTCAACGGTGACCCGGAACTGGTGATCGTAAGTGAGGAAGGCTACAGGCACGCGATCGAGTTCAACCCGGAGCGGAACGCGCTCAACGTCCTGTCCTCCTCGGCGTGCTTCCAGATGGAGGGAAAGCCCAAACCTGGTGTCGACTACTAGACTCCGGACCCGCGTTGGTCTGAGCCGGCGGGAGGCCGGACGCCGAGGAAGCTGACGGCACCTTGTTTGAAGGCGCGGCTGGTGATCGCATTGGTGTGGTTGCGGCCCGGCAGGACCAGCTGCTCCACGAGGGCGCCGGCCTTCGCGCCCAGCGCTGCGAGCTCCGGCAGCGAGGCCGCGCGCTCATCCTTTTCCCCAGCCACCAGCAGCATGGGCATGCGCGGCACGGCCTCGGCGGGATCGAACGGCTCACTCTTGATGGCCTCCACGAGGGACAGCAGCGAGAAGATGTTGTTGCTCGGCAGCATCTGGGCCATCCTCAGCAGCCCGGCGGTTGACGCATCGCCGATCGGCGTGCCGTCGGCAAGGTAGCGCTGCGCAGCCACCAGATCGAAGTCGGCCAGCGGATCGGAAACGTTCGGACCGCCCAGGACCATCCGGTGTACCAGCTCATGCTGGGTGGCGCCGAATTCCCAGGCGAGCCGGGAACCGAGCGAGTAACCAATCAGGTCCAGCCCGCTGGCCGGGTCCCCGTCGCGCAGGGGGCGCACGCCGGCGTCGAACGCGATTTGCAGCAGATCCGCGCGGATCCGGCTGGGGGCGTAGGAATCCTGGTCCTCGGGGGATCCGCTGAGGCCGTGGCCGGGCAGGTCCACCGTGATGACACGGCGGCCGGCTTCCAGCAGGGCAGTCAGCCAGCCGGTGTCCTCCCAGTTGAGCTTGGTGGAGGAAGAGAAGCCGTGCAGCAGCAGCACCGGCCGCAGCCCGGCGTCGGCCGCCGGCTCATGCACCCCGACATCCAGCTGCGGGTCGGTCCCTTCGACGGTGTGGGAGTGCTGCTGGCCGCTGTGTCTGCCGCTCATGGTGTCAATCCTCATCAAGTACGGCGCTCAGGCGGACCCGGCGCTTCGGTGCCTCTTCCTTCGGGACTGTGCCCACGATGCCGGCGGTGTTGTCCGGCACCTCAAACACAATCAACGGCTCGCCGACATTGATTTTGTCGCCGGGCCCGCCGTGGATACGCACCACTTTACCTGCCTGCGGGCTGGGCAATTCGACGGCCGATTTGGTGGTCTCGACCTCCACCAGGGGCTGGTTCCGCTCCACCTGGTCACCTGCCGCCACGAGCCATTCCAGCACCGTCGCCTCGATCAGGCCCTCGCCGAGGTCGGGGAGGGGGAAGGAAATTTCAGCCACGTTTGTACTCCAATACTCGCTGGATCCCGAAGAGGATCCTGTCAATGTTCGGGATGTATTCGTCTTCCAGGTCTCCCGAAGGGTACGGGACGTCGAAGCCCGTGACCCGCTCCACGGGGGCCTTGAGCGTGTCGAAGCAGCTCTGCGTGATCAGCTGCGCCACTTCGGCCCCAAGCCCGGAGGTCAGCGGCGCTTCGTGGACGACGACGGCGCGCCGCGTCTTGCGCACGGAGGCGCCCAGCGCCTCGGCGTCGACGGGTTTGAGCCAGCGCAGGTCCAAGACCTCGATGTCAATGCCGTCCTCGGCGGCGAGCTCGGCCACCTGCAGGCAGCGGGCCACCATGGCGCCCCACGCCACGAGCGTCAGATGCCGGCCCGCCCGCATCACCTTCGCGCCGGTGGGCGAACCACCGCCGTCGGCGGCGTCGTGCCTGGTGAGGTCCACCTCACCCTTCTGCCAATAACGGGACTTCGGTTCCATGAAGATGACCGGGTCCGGCCGCGTGGCGGCGTACTTGAGCAGGTGGTAGGCCTCATGCGGGTTCGACGGCGAGACAACTTTAAGCCCCGGCACGTGGGCGAAGAGTGCCTCAAGGCTTTCGCCGTGGTGTTCGGGGGCGCGGATGCCGCCGAAGCTGGGCACGCGCAAGGTGATGGGCATCGGCAGGGTGCCGCGGCTGCGGTAGTTCATCCGGGCGACCTGGCAGACGATCTGGTTGATGGCCGGGTAAGCGAAACCGTCGAACTGGACCTCGGGGATGGGGTGGAAGCCGGCCATCGCCAGGCCGACGGACATCCCCAGGATGCCGGACTCGGCGAGCGGGGTGTCAAAGACGCGCTGTTCACCGTGTTTGGCCTGCAGCCCGTCGGTGATGCGGAAAACGCCGCCGAGCCGGCCGCAATCCTCGCCGAAAATGACGGCCTTGGGGTTTTCCGCGAGGACCTCGTCCAGGGCGCGGTTCAACGCCTGCTGCATGGACATCATGGTGGAGGGCGCCGTGACCGGTGCCGCGGTGCCGCCTTCGAGTATCGAGTTAGACATGTTCGGACTCCTCGCGCCAGTTGGCGGCCTGGGCCTGCAGGGCAGGGGTGGTTTCCTGGAAGACCAGGTCGAACATCTCGGTGCCGGGGCGGGACCCGAGCGCCTGGATGCCGATGCGGAGGTGTTCCTCCTCGGCCTTGGCCGCTGCGAGGGCTTCGGCGAAGAACACACCGTCGGCGATGCCCTCGGCAAGAAGGCGCTGCCGGAAGCGCTCCAGCGGATCCAGGCCTGCGCCGTCGCGCTCTTCATCGAGCGAGCGGTAACGTCCCGGATCATCGGAGGTCGAATGCGGCCCCCGGCGGTAGGTCATGGCCTCGATGAGCACAGGGCCCTGGCCGGACCGGGCGTGTGCGAAGGCGCGCCGGGTGGCTTCAACGACGGCGACGACGTCGTCACCGTCGATCTGCAGCGCAGGCATGCCGTAACCGGCGGCGCGGGCGGCAACGGAGCCGCCGGCCACCTGGCGTTCGGTCGGCACTGAGATGGCCCAGCCGTTGTTCTGCACGAAGAACACCACCGGGGCTTTCATCACGGCGGCGAAGTTCAGGGCCTCGTGGACGTCGCCCTGGGAGGAGGCGCCGTCGCCGAAGTAGGTCATGGCGACGCCGAGGCTGCCGTCGGCGGTGCCGGCCAGGGTCTGGCCGTGGGCCCAGCCCACAGCGTGGAGCACCGACCCGGCCACCACGGCCTGGATCGGAGCGAGCCGGGTCTGCTGCGGGTCATAAAGGCCGCCGTGCCAGGTTGCCTTGTGGGTGGACATGTAAGCGACCATGTCCACGCCCATGGTGCGGGCCACGCCCATCTCACGGTAGGTGGGGAAGACGAAGTCCCGGGTGGTGTCAACGGCGTAGCCGCTGCCCACCTGGGCCGCCTCCTGGCCCAGCTCGGGGGCGTAGCCGGGGATGATGCCCTGGCGCTGCCAGGCGATGGCCGAGGCATCGAGGTGCCGGACGGCCACCATCAGCGAATAGAGCTCGCGGAGCTCAGCCGGGGTCAGTGGCTTGGCGGCGTCGCCGGAAGCCAGCGGAAGTGTGTCCATGGTTGTGACCCTAGTCACCGGGCGCATGGTGGGCAATCAGTTTGGAAAACACTGGTCAGCCTGCACAGGAGTCTCGGTCAGAGCGCCAAGGGGAGTGGCAGTTTGTCCAGCCCCGCGCCGTCCCCGCCGGCTCCGGATTACTGCGGCTTGCCCGCCCGGCTGCGGGAGATCCGGGCGCCGATCCAACAGGCCGCGGCGATACCGGCGACAAGTACCAGGGTGCTGACTAGCTGCTTGCTGCTCTCCGGGCTGCTAAAGCCGACGGCGAAGATCAGGGCCAGGAGCACCAGGCCGAAGATGGTCAGCCCCGGAAATCCCCGCATGCGCAACGGCAGGTCGGTGCCCTCGCGGTCGGCGCGGCGGCGGAGGATCAACTGGGACACCAGCGCGGAGCCCCAGACCATCAGGCAGGTCGAGCCGACCAGTTGGAACAATGCGGGCAGGATCCGTTCCGGAAAGAGCAGCTCCAGCACGGTGGCCAGGAAACCGAACGCGACGGAGACGCCGACCGCAACCACCGGCACGCGTGCCTTGTTCACCGTGGAGAGGAACCGGGGTGCCTCACCGCGCTCGGACAGTGAGAAGACCATCCTGGACGCTCCGTAGAGATTCGCGTTCAGGGCCGAGAGAAGTGCGACGACGGCCACCAGGGTGATCGCGGCACCGGCGCCGGGGATGCGGGCCAGGTCCAGAACGCCGGCAAACGGCGAGGCCAAGGCGTCCGAGGTGTACGGCAGGGCCGCGGCGATGACGAACACCGAGCCGATGTAGAAGACAAGAATGCGCCACACGACCGTGCGGATCGCCTGGGCCACGCTGTGCTGGGGGTTCTCGGTTTCGGCGGCGGCCACGCTGACAATTTCGGTGCCGCCGAACGCAAAGATCACCACGAAGAGGGCGGTGGCAATGCCGCCAAGGCCCGCGGGCGCGAAGTTTGTGGTGAAGTTGCCGAGCCCGGGGGAGGGGACATTGGGCAGCCAGCCCAGCAGCAGGGCGGCGCTGATGCCGAGGAACAACAGGATGGCAGCCACTTTGAGGATGGCGAACCAGAACTCGAACTCACCAAAGTTCTTGACGCCGGCGAGGTTGATGGCTGTGAAGAGCACCATAAAGATCAGGGACAGGGCCCACACCGGGAGCACGGGCCACACCGTGACCAGCAGCGCGGCGGCGCCGAGGGCTTCGGCGGCGATGACAACCACCAGCTGGAGCCACCAGAGCCAGCCTACGGTGGCTCCCGCGGTCCTGCCCATCGCCTTGGCGGCGTAGACGGAAAAGGCGCCGCTGTTGGGGTTGGCCGCAGCCATTTCGCCGAGGGCCCACATCACGAGGATGATCAGGGTGCCCGCGACCAGGTAAGAGATCAAAACGGCCGGCCCGGCGGCTTGGACTCCGGCGCCGGAACCGAGGAACAGGCCGGCGCCGATGGCGCTGCCGAGTCCCATCATGGTGAGCTGGCGCGGCTTCATGCTGCGGCCGAGTTTCAGGCCGGGGCGCTCCGCGGTGGACTTCATTGTCATGCTGGCGAACCTTTGCGTGGTGTGGATCTGTACGTCCTTCTGGGACCTATTGAATTTACCGCCACCTGGCGGGCGCCCCGCACACCGGCCGTGAGATCATGGGAACAGATTGTTAGCCAACACCGCGCCATCCCTAGCGCCTTGTACTGCCCGTCCGCCGGGAGAAGGGATTTTCGATGGATGTGGATCCCCTGGATGCAAAGATTGTCCGATTCTTCACCGACTCGCCCCGCGCCTCGGTGCTGGAGGCCTCCCGGGTGCTGACGGTCGCCCGCGCCACCGTCCAGTCGCGGTTGGACCGGATGCAGGAGCGCGGCGTCATCGGCTCCTGGGTGCCGCACCCGGACCCGGCCCGCTTCGGGTTTCCCGTGGTGGCGTTTTGTTCGCTCACCATCAACCAGGACCTGGGCCACGATGCGGTGGTCGCTGCCCTCGCGGAGATTCCGGAGCTGATCGAAATCCACACGGTGTCCGGAAGCTCGGACTTGATGGCCAGGATCGCCGCGCGTTCGAACCCGGACCTGCAACGGGTGCTGGATGCCATGATTGCCACCCGGACAGTTCTTCGCTCGTCCTCGGTGATTGTGCTCAACACCCACTTTCAGGGCCGCACGCTGCCGCTGCTGGAGGCCGCCGCCGGGCAGTAACACCGGGGCGGATTTTCCAGACCTAGGCGCGGCCCTTGAGAATCAGGTTCCAGTAGACCTGCGGGAAGATGTCGCGGTCCACCACCCACGATGCGCGGCTCTCTGTCCACGTCGGCACCTTTGGGACGGTGGGCATGGGCCGGTACTGGTCATCGAACTCGGCGAAGACCACCGTGGAGCGGGACACCGTGAAGGGGCACACCGAATATCCGTCGTACTTGTCGGTCAGGGGTTTTCCCTGCCGGGCCGCGACCAGGTTTTTCGCCAGGACTTTTGTCTGCTTCCGCAGCGCGCCGCCGGACTTGGAATTGCGGGTCCCCGCGGCATCCCCCAAGGACCAGACTGCCGGGAACCGGACGTGCCGAAGGGTCTGCGGATCCACGTCCACAAAGCCGCCGGCGTCGCCCCGGGCGGGCAGCTCCGTGGCCTTGAGCCAGTCCGGGGCCGACTGCGGCGGGACGGCATTGAGCACG
Organism: Micrococcaceae bacterium Sec5.8; assembly: GCA_039636775.1. Lineage (NCBI taxonomy): Bacteria > Bacillati > Actinomycetota > Actinomycetes > Micrococcales > Micrococcaceae > Micrococcaceae bacterium Sec5.8. The sequence continues at coordinate 2,565,148 of CP143429.1, read as the reverse complement.
TCGTAAGGCAGTTCCTCGGTGGATCCGGCGGTGTGGTTGCGGATCAGCGCCGTCTGGGCCTTCGGGTCCACTGCGACCAGTTCGCTGTTCAACCGCAGTTCGATGCCATACTCGGCAACCTTGCGGTTAAGCTCCTCGTCAACTCCGGCCACGCCGAAGACCGTGGGGTAGGGCTGCACCATGATGACCCGGATGTCCTGCAGCACTCCCTGCTCCCGCCAGTAATCGCAGGCCAGGTACATCGGTTTCTGCGCGGCGCCGCCGCACTTGATCGGCCCGGCGGGCATGGTGAAAACCGCGGTTCCCGCCGTGAGGGCGCTGAGCAGGGTCCAGGCCTTGGCCGCCAGGCCGAACTCGTAGTGGGATGCGCCCGACGGGGAATGAACGGCCTCGCCCAGACCCGGAATTTCGTCCCAATCCAGCTGCAGGCCGGGGCACACCACCACGTGGTCAAACCCCAGCCGGCCGCCGGAAGCCAACGACACGGTTCTGCCGTGCGGGTCGATGTCCACCGCGCCGTCCCGGATCCATTTCACGCTCCGGGGCAGGACGGCGCCCTCGGGCCGGACGGCTTCGGAGGCTTGCGCCCGTCCGCCGGCGATGTGGGAAAACAGCGGCTGGTAGTAGTGCTGGTCCGCGGGCTCCACCACAGCCACATCCTTCACCCCGTAACGGTGAAGGCGCGCCGCAAGGGAGACGCCGGCATTGCCGCCGCCGATGATGAGTACTTCGTGGTGCTGGCCGGCCACGGCGTTAGTTCTTAACGGTCAGGGCAGAGGCCTTGTGCGCCGCGCGGGCGCCGGACTTGGCGGATTCCACCACGTACTGCGGCTCGTCTTCGCTGGCCCGGTGGGTATGGCCAGCCAGCTCGAAATCACTGACCTTCTTCTCCACGACCTCGCCGCGGGTAGGGCCCTGGGGGGTGTTCCATTCCACGGCTGTTCCCTTGGTCAACAACATCGGTGCTCCTTGGGTCGGGGGATCCGGCAGTGCTGGGTTCCCAGCACCCGGAGCCTCAATCGTAAGCATGATGAGCTTTATTGGGTAGCGCTGACTCCGGTCCCGGGCGGAACCGGAACCATTTTGCGCCCGGCCCGGATCGTCGTAAACTTAGTTCTAGTCAATCTGACTATAACTAGTCCGGCGGTCCTGCCGGAACCGGCCGCGCACCTTGCCCGACGGCCGGACCGCAACTCGGGAAGCCGGGGTGACCCGCCATGTACACTACCGCCGCCAACGTCGCGGAGCGGCAGGTCGCGCCGCCGTCGCTGGCCATCTCCACGGTGATCTTTGCGCTGCGCCCCAGCGCACGCTCCGGACGCCCCACCTTGTGGATCCCGCTGGTTCGACGGATCCGCGAACCGTTCAAGGGAATGTGGGCCCTGCCCGGCGGGCCGCTGACCCATGCCGAGTCCCTGCAGGACGCGGCCTCGCGGAACCTGCAGGAGACCACCGGCCTGGCTCCCAGCTACCTTGAGCAGCTGTACGCCTTCGGCGGCCTGCACCGCTCACCCACCCAGCGCGTGGTCTCGATCGTCTACTGGGCTCTGGTCCAGCCCACCGAGGCCGCACTGGCGGACGAATCCGAAAACGTCCGCTGGTTCCGTGCCGACCGGCTCGGTGACCTCGCCTTCGACCACCACGCCATCATCGACTACGCGCTCTGGCGGCTGCGCAACAAGATGGCTTACGGCTCCATCGCGTACCACCTGCTCGGCGAGTACTTCACCCTCGCCCAGGTCCGGGAGGTCTATGAGGCCGTCCTGGACCGGGAACTTGACCCGGCCAACTTCCGCCGCCAGGTCAAAGCCACACCCGAAATCGAAGAAACCGACCAGTACCTGCAGGGCGGCAAACACCGCCCGCCCCGCCTTTACCGCTTTACCGGCCGCCCAGGCCTTGACCCGGACAACAGGAGCACACCATGAGCAGCGTCAACACAGCCATCCAGCTGATCTCGCGCGAGCAGGCCGCCCGCAACGCCAAGGGCACTGCAGCGGCCGCCACCTGCAGCCCGGGGCTCGCCCGCGGGCCCTGGGACTACGACCTCGCCGAAGCGCTCGCCGGCGTGCCCGCCTACGGCCCCGGGGCCTCCATCGCGGACGTCGCCCCCGCATCGACCCCTAGGCAGGGCCAGCTCCCGGAGGAGTACAAGAGGGCCAGCGACGCCGAACTCGGCGCACGCATCCGCGCAGCCAAGGCAACACTCGGGGACCGCGCCGTGGTACTGGGCCACTTCTATCAGCGCGACGAAGTCGTGGAATACGCGGACTTCGTCGGCGATTCGTTCCAGCTGGCCAACGCGGCGCTGACCCGCCCGGACGCCGAGGCCATCATCTTCTGCGGCGTGCACTTCATGGCCGAAACGGCCGACATCCTGTCCCGCCCGGACCAGGCGGTCATCCTGCCCAACCTGGCTGCAGGCTGCTCCATGGCGGACATGGCGGACATCGACTCCGTGACCGAGTGCTGGGAACAATTGGAGGAACTCTTCGGCTCCGAGCCCGACGCCGACGGCCGGGTTCCGGTCATCCCCGTCACCTACATGAACTCCTCCGCCGCCCTCAAAGGCTTCTGCGGCGAGCATGGGGGCATCGTCTGCACCTCGTCGAACGCCGCCGCCGTGCTGGAATGGGCGTTCGCCCGCGGGCAGCGGGTGCTGTTCTTCCCGGACCAGCACCTGGGCCGCAACACCGCCAAGGCTATGGGTGTACCGCTGGACCGGATGCCCCTGTGGAACCCGCGCAAGGACCTCGGCGGCAGCGACGCCCGGACCCTGCAGGACTCCCGCGTGATCCTGTGGCACGGCTTCTGTTCCGTCCACAAACGCTTCAACGTGGCCCAGATCCAGAAGGCCCGCGCCGAGTTCCCGGGCGTCCAGGTCATCGTGCACCCGGAGTGCCCCATGGAGGTGGTGGACGCCGCGGACTCCGCCGGCTCCACGGACTTCATCCGCAAAGCGATCGCCGCCGCCACCGAACCGGCCACGTTCGCCGTCGGTACCGAGATCAACCTGGTCAACCGGCTGGCAGCGGAGTATCCGCAGCACACCATCTTCTGCCTGGACCCGGTGATCTGCCCCTGCTCCACGATGTACCGGATCCACCCCGGCTACCTGGCCTGGGTGCTGGAGGCCCTGGTGCGCGGCGAGGTGGTCAACCGCATCACCGTGGCGGACACTGTCGCCGCCCCGGCGCGGGTGGCCCTCGAGCGGATGCTGGCGGCGCGGCCGTGACCAGGCGGCTTGTGGTCGTGGGCAGCGGCATCGCGGGACTGTACGCCGCCCTGGTCGCCACCGAGCGGGCCGATCCCGCGGCCGATGTGGTGGGCGGCGGCGGTCCGGCCACCGAGGTGGTCCTTCTGACCAAAGGCACGCTCGAGCAGAGCAACACTTTTTACGCCCAGGGCGGGATCTCGGCCGTGCTTCTGCCGGAGGAAGCCGCCCCCGGTGATTCCGTGGCCGCCCACATCGCCGACACCCTCGCCGCCGGCGCCGGGTTTAACGACCCCGGGGCCGTCCGGGTGCTGTGCACCGAGGCCGTCCGGGACATTGCGGGCCTGCAGCGGTTCGGTGTGGAGTTCGACGCCGGACCCGGCGGGGGACCGGCGCTGGGCCTCGAGGCAGCCCACTCCGCCGCCCGCATCCTGCACGCCGGCGGCGACGCGACCGGGGCATGCCTCGCACGTGCCCTGGCCGCCGCGGTCCGGGAGCGCGCAGCGCAGGGCCGGCTGCGGGTCGAGACGGACGCCTTCGTGACCGACCTGCTGACGGGCCACCCCGGCGTCCCCCCACAGGGTGAGCCCGCCCGGGGTGAGCCCGCCCGGGGTGAGCCCGCCCGGGTCACCGGCGTCAGCTACCTCTCCGACGGTCAGCTGAAGCACCTGAACGCCGATGCGGTGCTGCTTGCCACCGGCGGCGCCGGCCGGCTCTTCGCCCGGACCAGCAACCCCGCCGTCGCGACGGCGGACGGCCTGGCCCTCGCGTGGCGGGCGGGCGCAACGGTCCGGGACCTCGAATTCTTCCAGTTCCACCCCACCACCCTTGCGGCCGACGAGACCCCCGGCGGTCCGCCCGCGCTGCTCATCTCCGAAGCTGTCCGCGGGGAAGGTGCCGTCCTGCTTGATGGCGCCGGTCACCGCTTTCTGCCGGACTACCATCCGGACGCCGAGCTGGCCCCGCGCGACGTCGTCTCCCGCAGCATCGCCCTGCACCTCGCCGCCACCGGCGCGCCCGCAGACAGCCCGGTATACCTGGACGCCCGGGGAATAGAAGCCGCCCGCGGCCCCGGATTCCTGGCCCGGCGGTTTCCCACCATCACCGCCGCCACCCGCGCCGCCGGCTACGACTGGGCCACGGAGGTGCTTCCGGTGTCACCGGCGGCCCATTACTGGATGGGCGGGGTGGCCACCGATCTCTGCGGGCGCACCTCCGTGCCGGGACTCTACGCCGCCGGTGAGGTCGCCTGCACCGGCGCGCAGGGAGCCAACCGCCTGGCCAGCAATTCGCTCCTCGAAGGGCTGGTTTTCGGCCGCCGCGCGGTGGAGTCGTTCTTCACTGACGACAAGGGCAGCGGGCAGGCAGCCATGGGTGCCGGCCGGAAGAATTACCAGGCTGGTCCGCCCGAGGGTGTCGAGACGACCGGGCCCGGTCCCGGGCCGTTCTCCCGGGATGCACTGGGGCGGCTGATGACCGCGCACGCCGGAATATTGCGCAGCGGCGGGCAACTGCGGGAGGCGGAGTCCGTGCTTGCCTCGTGGGCCGCCGTCGTCCGCCCCGAAGAAGTGACGGACGCAGCAGACCCGACGGAGCACGAGGACCGGAACCTGCTGTTGGCCGCCCGGCTGCTCGTCGCAGCCGCCCGGAACCGGGCCTTCTCGGTGGGCGCCCACTACCGGGCGGACGCCGCCCACCCGGAAGTCCCCGCCCTTCCACCCGCCGTTCTGGCCGCGCCCGCCCGTGCTTTTCCGCCCGCCGCGCCGCACGCCCACCCGCACGCCGCCATCCGAACGAAACAAAGGATTTCCTCATGACCGCACCCGCCGCAGCCCGCCCCGCCCTCCCGGTGACGGCGCTCGCAGGAACGCTGCCGGCCGCCGCCGTGGACGCCGTCCTGCGGGCGGCCCTGCTGGAGGACGCACCCTACGGAGACATCACCTCGCAGACGCTCATCCCTGCGGAGGCCCGCGCGACGGCGGTCCTGGCCGCACGCGTCCCCGGCGTGCTCAGCGGCGGGGAGGTGTTTGCGGCCGCGATGAAGCTCACGGACCCCGGCGCAGACGTCGAACTTCTCGTCCCGGACGGTTCCGCCTTCGCCGCCGGGGCGGTCCTCGCCCGGGTCAGCGGCAACGCCCGCGCCGTGCTGCTCGCCGAACGCGTGGCACTGAACCTGATCCAGCGGATGAGCGCCATCGCCACCCGGACCGCCGAGTTCGTCGCCCTGGTCGACGGCACGGGGGCCCGGATCACCGATACCCGGAAGACGACGCCGGGCCTGCGGGTGCTGGAACGGTACGCCGTCCGGTGCGGCGGCGGTGCGAACCACCGCTTTGGCCTTTCGGACGCCGTGCTGGCCAAGGACAACCACCTGGCCGTCCTGACCGGCGGAGACCCCGCGAAACTGACCGCCGTCCTGCGGGAAGCCAAAGCGCGCCTCGGCCACACCACGCACTTCGAAGTGGAGGTGGACAGCATGGTCCAGATCGGGCCCGTGCTGGCCGCCGGAGTGGACACCATCATGCTGGACAACTTCCCCCTGGCGGATCTCGCCGCCGGGGTGGCCCTGGTCGCCGGCCGGGCCCGGGTTGAGGCCAGCGGCAACGTCAACCTGGCCACTGTGGCGGGTATCGCCGGCACCGGGGTGGATCTCATCTCCATCGGCGCCCTCACCCACAGCGTCACCGCCCTGGACCTGGGCCTCGACATCGACCTCGGTCCCGGCGCGCCGTGATCTTCCTCGACGCTGCGGCCACCACACCGGTCCGCCGCGAGGTCATCGAGGCCATGTGGCCGTTCCTCACGGGGGAGTTCGGCAACCCCTCCAGCCACCACTCACTCGGGGACTCCGCCGCCACGGCGCTCGCCGGGGCGCGGGCGGCGACGGCCCGGGCCCTGGGCTGCCGGCCCGGCGAAGTGGTGTTCACTTCCGGCGGCACGGAGGCGGACAACCTGGCGGTCAAGGGCATCGCACTCGCCCGCCACGCAGCCGACCCCGGGCTGGACCGGGTGGTGATCAGCGCCGTCGAACATCCTGCTGTGGTGGAATCCGCCCGCTACCTGGAACGCATGCACGGCTTCAGCGTGGACGTGGTGCCGGTGGATTCCTACGGCCGCATCACCGAAGCGGCCCTGGCAGCCGCGCTCCGGCCCGAGACAGCCCTGGTCAGCATTATGTACGCCAACAACGAGGTGGGCACGGTGCAGCCGGTGGCGGCGCTGGCCGCGCTCGCCCGTGCACACGGAATTCCATTCCACACCGATGCCGTGCAGGCCGCCGGCTGGCTCCCGCTCGATACTGCCGCGCTCGGCGTCGACGCCCTGAGCATCTCCGGGCACAAAATCGGGGCGCCCAAAGGCAACGGGGTGTTGTTTGTACGGGGCCGGATCCGGCTGGAACCGGTCATCCACGGCGGCGGACAGGAACGCGGGCGCCGGTCCGGCACCGAAAACGTGGCCGGGGCCGTGGCTTTAGCAACGGCGCTGGCGCTTGCGCAGGCGTCACAGGGTGACCGGGCGGCCCGCGTCGCGGCTCTGCGCGAGGATTTTATCCGCGCCGTGCAGGCCGGAGTGCCGGGCGCGGTCCTGACCGGCCATCCGGACGAACGGCTGCCCTCCGTGGCGTCCTTCTGTTTTCCGGGGACCAGCGGCGAATCCGTGCTGCTGGAGCTCGAACGCCAGGGCATCATGTGCTCCTCCGGGTCCGCCTGCGCCGCGGGTTCGGACGAGCCCTCCGCGGTGCTGCTGGCCATGGGTTTCGACGCCGCAACCGCCCAGACCGCGGTCCGCTTCAGCTTCGACGCCGCCGTCACGGCGGCGGACCTGCAAGCAGCGGCGGCCGCGGTCCGCACCGCCGTCGGCAGGGTGCAGTCCCTCCGCCCCGGCGCCTGACCCGGTTGCCCTGTCACTTGATGCTGCTCCCGGGCCTCCAGAGGGACGGTATCTGATAGCGCAACGGGGGTCGGGACCTGGTGGTGCCGGGGAGCTAGCGGTGCCGTGCCCGGCGGAAAATCCAGTGCCGCAGCATGGTGAACCGCACGGCCGTGGCCGCGAAGCCGGAGATGGTGGTGGTCCACAGCTCGGCGGCGACCGTGGCGTCCGGGTTGATCCAGTGCAGGACGGCGAGGCTGCCGCCGGTGATCAGCAAAGCCACGAGGATCACGATTAATCCGTTGAGGTGGTCGCGCTTCATCCGGTGGCGCTCGGTGATCTTGAAGGTGAGCCTGCGGTTTAGTGCCGTGTTCATCAGGGAAGTGAGCACCAGCGCCACCGCGTTGGCCGGCTGCGGACCCAGATACGGGCGGAGGAAGGCATAAAGGGCCAATGACGTCACTGTGCAGAGAACGCCGACGGCGGTGAACCGCAGCAGCTGCCGGACCAGCGGGTACCGGAGCAGGCCGCGCCGCCGCCGGTCAGCGGGCCGGGCCGCCGGCGCGGCAGGCGGCCGGCCGGGGGCAGGGGCGGTGCCGGGTGACGTGTCCGGGGCAGGGGCGTGCTGTTCGAGCTGGGCATCCATCCGCTCAGTACAGCTCGCCGACAGGGATTTCCACAGCCAGACGGTTGGACGGGCCGGCGAGGGGGCAGGCCCAGGCCTCGTTGTAGGCGCAGGAAGGGTTGTAGGCGAAGTTGAAATCAACCACAAACTCAGTGGCAGGCCCTGTTCCGTGCCCGCCATGGAAGGCGCCCTTAATGGTGTCCAGCAAGTAGCGGCCCGCCCCGTAACTGCCGCCGGGCTGACCGGCCGTGGCGTCGCGGAACGGCACGAAGATGCCGCCGCCGTAGCCGTGGAGCTTCCACACGGCGAGCTGGCCCAGCTCCGGCAAATCGAAGGTGCCCAGCCGGACGAACCGGACCACGCCGTCGGTGCCCGTCTCAACGTTCATTTCCCGCCCCGCGCCCTCGCCCGTCAGCGGGATGTGGAAACGGTAGATGGGATCGTAGTCCGCCGTCTTGAGCCCGCCAAAGCTGGACTTCGCAGCCGCTGTCAGCGGTGAGGCGGGGTGCGTCCCGAACATCCGGTCCCGCTCCTGGCGCCAGTATGAATGCGCCTCGGCCGGATCTTCCGCCGCGATCGTGCGCACATGGGCGTAGAGCGCGAAGGTCCGGATGCGCCAGTCCGCGATGTCGACGGCGGAGATGTCCGCCACGTTGTCCTGGGTTCTGATATCCCCGTTGCCAAAATCCTGATCAACCATATCTCCAGCGTATCCCGCTTTAACAGCAGCGAATCGCGCGTCCGGTGGCCCGGTTCCAGTACCGGCAGGACCGTAGACTTTCGCGCATGCCAAGCACTCCCGCACCGCCCGTTACCCGCGCTGCCGCTGCCCTGGCCGAACTCGTGCAGTTCCGCACGGTCTCGTCCCGGCTGGAGCGCGGGGCGGATCCCGCCGAGTTCGAGGGCTTTATCGCGGCTCTCGCCCGGCTGTATCCGGGCGTCCACGCCACACTGGAGCTCGAACGCGTCAACGGCCACGCGCTGCTGTTCCGCTGGCCGGGCACCGGCGCCGACCCGGCGGCCCGTCCGGCTGTCCTGATGGCCCACTACGACGTTGTTCCGGCGGGCGATCCCGATGCCTGGACCCGCCCGCCCTTTTCCGGTCACAACGACGGCACGTACCTGTGGGGCCGGGGAACCCTCGATGACAAGGGCCAGCTGGCCGCCATCCTGGAGGCCGCCGAAACCCTGGTCGGGGCAGGATTCGCCCCTGCCCACGACCTCTACTTCTCGTTCGGCGACAACGAGGAGACGGCCGGCGACAGCGCCGCGGCGGCGGCCGGACTGCTGGCACGCCGCGGTGTGAAGCCCTGGCTGGTGCTGGACGAGGGAGGCGCAGTCGCGGGCGGGGCGTTCCCCGGTGTGACCTGCCCGGCCGCCGTCGTCGGCGTCGCGGAAAAGGGGATCCTGGACGTGGAACTGCTGACCAGGGACCCCGGCGGCCACGCCTCCACTCCTCCCCGGATGGGCGCAACAGCGCGGCTGGCCCGCGCCATCACCCGGATTGAGCGCAGCCCCTTCCCACCGTCGCTGCCGGACGTGACCGTGGAGATGCTTCGGCGCTTTGGACCGCATGCTCCGGCGCCCCTGCGGGCCGTCTTCGGCCGGCTGTCCTTGTTCCGGACCCCCGTGACGCTGGTCTTTGGCCGGCTGGGCAACGAGACCAACGCGATGACCCGGACCACGGTCGCCATCACCACCCTGGAGGGCAGCACCGCCGCCAACGTCCTGGCCGCGACGGCCCGGGCCAACGCCAACATCCGGGTGGCTGTGGGGGACACCGTCGAGGGGACCGTGGCGCGGCTGCGGCGGATCATCCGGGACCCGAAAGTGGAACTGCGCGTCGTGGAGGGCAATGACCCCTCGCCGGTCTCACCGTATTCCGGGGCGCAGTGGGATCTGCTGGAGGGTTGCATCGCCCGGGTCTTTCCGGAGGCGCTCGTGACGCCCTACATCATGACGGGCGGCACGGATTCCCGCCGCTTCACCGGAATCTGCGGCGCCGTGTACCGTTTCGCCCCGTTCTTCATGGACGCCGCGGCCAGGGGCAGCATCCACGCCGCTGACGAGAAGATCCTCCTGGAGACGCTGGAGCGCGGCGTCCGCTTCTACGAAACACTGATCCGGGAACTCTGAGCAGCCCGGTGTCCCGTTACGCTGGCACCATGACTGGGATGGAAACCCGCCGGGGGGCACAGGGCGCTCGCATCGCCGCGGCCCTGGTGCTCGCCGCGGCCGCCTTGTCCGGCTGCAGCGCTGCGGGACCGGAAGTCCCCGCATGGACAGCGGGCGGGGCGACCGGTTCGGGCCCGGCTGCCTCCCCGACGGGACCGTCCGCGGGCAGCACGACGCCGGGCGCCGCACCCTCCCTCTCCGCATCGCCGGGTTCGACGGCGGCGGGCTGGAAGGTCTTCACCGATCCGGGGAAGACCATCAGCTTCGATCTGCCACAGGAATGGATCGTCCAATCGGCAACCCCCGGGCCGGGAACCCTGCCCGGAGCGCTGAAGATCGAGGTCAAGGACGCCGACGGCGGCTACCTCGCCACCCTGCAGACCGGGCTTCAGCCCCCGCCCGCGGCGGCCTGCCAGGCTGATGCCGCAAAGCCGTACGTCGTGGTCAGCAGCGTTCCCGTGGACCTGCCGCACCGTGGCGGAGAGGGCACCATCGACCCGCGCGTGGTGTTTCGGGTAATCCAGGGCTACAAGTATTTCGGCTCGTACGGCATCACCAACGTGGTCGGAGGCACCGGGGGAAAAGCCTGCGTGCTGCAGAACCTGGTCCGCGGCCCCGACGGCAAGGGCGACTACTCCTTTGGTGACCTGACGGACCTGCTGGCGGTCGCCCCGGACCAGAAGGTGGCCCCGGCCAAGGCTTTCGACACCCTCGACCAGGCCGCCGCATACGTCAACGAGGGCTCGGAATTCGCCAACGTCCAGCGGATGCTACTGTCTCTGAAGATCAACACCTAGTCCTGCTCTGCCCGCACCCGCAGGGCCGGGACCGGGGACGTCCCTGCCCTCACCTCACACCCCCGGAGAAACATGGAACGCTCTGTCGCTGCCCGCATGGGTTTCAAGACCGTGGCCGGCACCAAGGTTGCCCTGGCGGTGTCCGTGGCCCGCAATTCCGGCTACAGCAGCTTTGTTGAGACGCTGTCTGTTACTTCCGGCGGCGACGACGTTCCGGTGACGGAGTTGTCGGACCACCACGGCGGGCGCTTCCACTACATGCAGTTCGCGGATCCCGCCGATGTTCTCGTGGAGTACACGGCCACGGTGGCAGGTGCCGCAGTGCCGGAGGAGCCCGGGCTGATGGAACTTATCCGCTACGTGCGGCCGAGCCGCTACGCCGAGTCCGACCGGCTCCTGCCCACCGCCTACGCTGAATTCGGCGCCCTGCAGGGCGCGGAGCTGGTGCTCGCAGTGCGCCATTGGGTTTTCAACGAGCTGCGCTACATCAGCGGATCCTCCCGCGGGACAGACGGCGCCGTCGAAACGCTCCTGCACCGCCGCGGTGTCTGCCGGGACTACGCCCACCTGGCGATCGCGCTGCTGCGCGCCAGGAACATCCCGGCCCGGCTCGCCGCCGTCTACGCCCCCGGCCTGAGCCCGATGGACTTCCATGCGGTGGCCGAGGCACACATCAACGGCACCTGGCAGGTCATCGATCCCACCGGCCTGGCCCCGCGGGACAGTCTTCTTCGGATCACCACCGGCCGGGATTCCTCCGATACCGCATTCCTCTCGACAGTGGCCGGCAGCTTGTCGCTGACGCACCTGACCGTCACCGCCGTCGTCGACGGCGCCCTGCCGGACGAGGACCCGGCCAAACCCGCCACCATCCGGTAGCTGAGGGGGGCGCCAGCCCCAACCCGCCGCCGGGCGCTCAGCGGGCGGTGACCGAGGCCCGCAGCTTCTCGGTCAACCGCAGCAGCTCCTGCTGTTCGGCCGCCGTCAGGGCCGGGACCACCAGGGCGGCGATGTCACGGACGTGCTCCCGGCCGATCTGTTTTTGCAGCTCCCAGCCGGCGTCGGTGAGCTTGACCAGAACTCCGCGGCCGTCGTCCGGTGCCGGCATGCGCTCCACCAGGCCGCGCTTTTCCAGGCGTTCCACAAGCCGGCTCAGGCTGGATTGGCTCAACAGCACGTGGTCGTTGAGCTCATTTTGCCGGAGCCACCCGGATGGGCAGCGGGACAGCGTGAACAACACGTCGTACTCGTTGACGGCCATGGCCTTGAAGGCGGGGCCGGCCTGGAGCCGGCGCATCACCGCCACCTGGGCGCGGAACAGCGACTCCCAGGTTTCCGCGGCCAGGCGCACCGGCGACGTGCTCGTCCTGGCGGGCATCACACCCCCTGAACGCCGGCAGTCGCGGCGGACGGCTCCCGGGCCGCGGCCAGGGATGCGGCCACGCGTCCGGCGTGGGTGGGCGGTTCGGGGACGTGCGCAGGGGTCTTCTCGGCGTATTCCTTGCGCAGGACCGGCAGGACTTCTTCGCCGAAGAGGTCCAGCTGCTCCAGCACGGTCTTCAGTGGCAGCCCCGCGTGGTCGATCAGGAACAGCTGGCGCTGGTAATCACCGAAGTATTCACGGAAGGAGAGCGTCTTTTCGATGACTTCCTGCGGGCTGCCGACCGTCAGCGGCGTCTGGGACGTGAAGTCCTCCAGGGACGGGCCGTGGCCGTAGACCGGGGCGTTGTCGAAGTAGGGGCGGAACTCCTTGACGGCGTCCTGCGAATTCTTCCGCATAAAGAACTGACCGCCGAGGCCCACGATCGCCTGGTCTGCCGTGCCGTGGCCGTAGTGCTCGTAGCGTTCACGGTAGAGGCCGATCAGCTGCTGGTAGTGCTCCTTGGGCCAGAAGATGTTGTTCGCGAAGAAGCCGTCGCCGTAGTAGGCCGCTACCTCGGCAATCTGCGGTGTGCGGATGGAGCCGTGCCACACGAAGGGGGCGACGCCGTCGAGCGGGCGCGGCGTGGACGTGAAGTTCTGCAGCGGCGTGCGGTGCTTGCCGGACCAGTTCACGGTGTCCTCTTCCCAGAGCCGGCGCAACAGGCTGTAGTTCTCGACCGCGAGCTCGATGCCGTCCTGGATGTTCTTGCCAAACCAGGGGTAGACGGGAGCAGTATTGCCCCGGCCCAGGACCAGGTCCACCCGGCCGTCGGCCAGATGCTGCAGCATGGCGAAGTCCTCGGCGATCTTCACCGGGTCGTTGGTGGTGATCAGTGTGGTGGCCGTCGAGAGGATGATGCGCTCCGTCTGGGCAGCAATGTAGGCCAGGGTGGTGGTGGGGGAAGAAGAGAAGAAGGGCCGGTTGTGGTGCTCGCCGAGAGCGTAGACATCCATGCCGATTTCTTCGACCTTTTTGGCAATCGCCACCGACGCCTTGATGCGCTCGTGCTCCGAAGGGGTGCGGCCTGTGGTGGGGTCGGGAGTGATATCGCTGACGCTGAATACGCCGATCTGCATAATGTGCCTTTCCGTGGCCGGAGTCTTCCGGGAGCTGCTTCCAGTATAGCCGAGATAGATGCATTTGCATCTATCGACCGGTATAACCGCCGCCCCGTCCGAATATTCCCCCGGCGCCCGTCGGGTTGCCGCCCGTGGCGCGGACGCTGCCCTAGGATGCAAGCAATCGGCTGGCCATCCGGTGCTCAGCCCGCCCGGAAGGTTGCCATGCGCCGCGTCGTCGCTTTTCTCTGTCTGGTGGAGATCACCAGCGGCATCCTGCAGGGCTACTACACGCCCATCCTCACCGACATCGCCCGGCACCTGAACATCCGCGACGGCGACGTCAACTGGTTCGAGGCCGCGCAGCTGATGGTCAGCGCCCTGGCTGTGCCGGTGCTCGCCAAGCTCGGCGACATGTACGGCCACCGGAAAATTCTGCTGGTGTCCACCGCGCTCACCGCGGCGGCGTCCTGGGCTGTGGCGTTCGCCCCGGACTTCTGGACCTTCCTCGCGGTCTGGTCTCTGCAGGGCTTTTACGTGGTCTGGCTGCCGCTGGAAATCGCGCTGATCTTCAGCCGGGTCCACCAGTTGCCGGACGGCGCTGCCCGCACCAGGCGCGCAGCCGGGCTCTTGGTCGGGGCCCTCGAATTTGGAGTCATTGCCGGTGCGCTTGCCGCCGGGTCCCTCGTCGAGGCGTTCGCCGGCCAGCTGCAGCTGGTGCTGATGATTCCGGCAGTGGCAGTCTCCGCCTGCTGGTTCGCCATCCGCCTGGGCGTGCCGGAGTCCACCGCGCGCAGCGGCGGCCGGGTGGATACGCGGGGCTTCACCTTCCTCGCGGTCGGGCTCCTGCTGATCACCTCGGGGCTGACGTTCATGCGGCTCAGCGGGCCGGCCGCGTGGTGGCCCTGGGCGCTCGTCACCGCCGGGATCCTGGTTTTCGTTCCATTTACGCGCTACCAGCTGGGCCGGGAGGACCCGCTGGTGGACATCCGGATGCTGCGCGCGAAGGCCATGTGGCCCATCCAGCTGACTGCAGCCCTGTTCGGCGTCTCGGTGCTGGGCGCGCAGGCGCCGCTGTCCACCTTCGCCCGCACTGACCCTGCCCTCCACGGCTACGGGCTGGGATTGCGCGCAGGCCAGGTTTCCATCATCATCGGGGTCTACGTGCTGGCACTGCTGGTAGGGGCCCTGCTCTACCCGCTGGTGACCCGCAGCCTGACCCCGCGCTGGACGCTCGTCTGCGCGGCCGCCCTGGTTGGCACGGGATACCTGCTGTTCCTGCCCTTCCACGCCAGCCTCGCCCAGACCCTGGTCAATATGGCGGTAGCCGGCATCGGCTCCGGAGCTCTCGTGGCCGCGCTGCCTTCGGCGGCCGCGGCCGCTGCTCCGCTAAACCGGACGGCTATGGCCACTGGCCTGACCAACACCACCAAGACCATCGGCGGTGCTTTTGCCTCGGCAGTGTTTGGCATCGCCCTGCTGAGCCACGTCCTGGGTGAGGCGGGCGCGGTTGCGGCAGAGAGCAGCGCAACCGCGGCGCCCCTGGCCGGGTACCTCACGGTGTGGGCAATTTGCGGCGTGACGGGCCTGGCGGCAGCCGTTGCCCTGGTCCTCGTGCCGAAGTTGGCCTTCTCGGACCCGGCTCCCGTCGCCGTTCCCGTGCCCGCCGCGCCCCACTAGGGGGGCCACCCGCCGGGACCTGAATCCAGTCAATACGGCGGGACGGTGTCCGCATCCGCGACAGGGTCTTTCGCTGGCACGCCAGGAACGTTATCTTCGTAGCCTGGAGGATGCCCACATGATCAGAAGGCCCGGACGTACTGCCGCCGCAATCCTGGTTGCCATCAGTCTGTTTCTGTCCGGGTGCACGGCTTCGGGTTCGCGGTTGGAGCCTGCGGGTGGGGTGGATGCGGGGGCGGTGTTGGCGGCGTTTCGGGGCCGGGATATGGGGGTGCATCTGGAGGCGTTGCAGCGCATTGCCGATGATAATGGCGGGAACCGGGCGTCGGGGACGTCGGGGTATGAGGCGTCGGGCCGGTATGTGGAGGAGCAGTTGCGTGCTGCCGGGTTCACCCCGGTGCGGCAGACGTTCTCGTTCCGGGGTGAGGGGAGGAACCGGAAGCAGGTGGAGAGTTTCAACATTATTGCCGATACCGGTGGGAGCGCGGAGCACACGGTGGTGGTGGGCGGTCACCTGGATTCGGTGCGGGAGGGGCCGGGCATTAACGATAACGGCTCCGGGGTCGCGGCGATCCTGGAGATTGCCCGGTGGATGAAGGAGACCGGGTTTACCCCGGCGAACCGGATCCGGTTCGCGTTCTGGGGCGGTGAGGAGGATGGCCTGTACGGGTCCGAGCACTACGTTGATGAGTTGAGTTCAGCGGAAAAGGGCCAGACCATGGCGAACCTGAACGTGGACATGATGGCGTCCCCGAACGGGGTGCGGTCGGTGCATGATGGTGACGGGTCGGAGTTTGGTGACGCGGGCCCGGCCGGGTCGAAGCAGATCGAGGAGGTGTTCCTCGGGTTCTTCCAGGCGAATTCGCTGCCGGCGGAGAGCACGGTCTTTGATGGCGGGTCCGATTACGATCCGTTCCTGCAGGCCGGTATTCCCGCCGGCGGGTTGTTCAGCGGCGATGTGGAGGAGAAGACCCGCGCCCAGGTGCAGTCCTTTGGCGGGGTTGCGGGCAAGGTCCTGGATTCCTGCTACCACGAGGCCTGCGACACGACCGGCAATATCGACGCGGACCTGCTCAAGGACATGGCCGCCGCCCTGGCCTACGCCACCGCAACCTACGCCCTGGCATCCCGGCGCTGACACCCCCGCCTAATACGACCCCCCACCCCGGCCCCGGGTTCCTAGCGGGGGAAGCGGCGTGCCGCGGGCGCCCGCCCGGTCGCCAGGAGCGCGACGGCGGGCAGGACGACCTTCCCGCCGCGGATCATTGGGGCTACGAGCCGTTCGTACTCCCGGCGCATGCGGGCCTGGGTCTCGGGCGTTTGGCTGGTTACGATCCTGCCGATTCCGGCTACCCCGCCTGCCGGACCGGACCACAGGTCAGCGGCGTCGATGCGGAAGTTCCACGAGATCGTCGACGATTCAACACCGGTCAAGCCCGCCTCCAGCAGCAATTCCGCAAGCCCGAGCTGAGTGCGGCTGAAGTCTTTATCCACCGCCAGACGGGCAGGGGGTTGGGCTGCGGCGCGGCTTGCCTTGACGACCTCTGCCCACAGGGCGTTTATGGCCGACGGAACCGTCGGCCAGACCGTCACCCCAACGCCAACGCCACCGCCGGGCGCACAAACGCGCCTGAGATCAGCCACTGCCGCGCGGGGATCGGCCACATGGTTGATGACGAAATTGGCGACGACGGCGTCGAACGTCCCGGGCTCGAACGGAAGGCCGGGCGCGGCGCCCACCCGCAGCGCTGCCTCCGGTGCCACCCCACGGGCCAGGGAAATCATTGCAGCGTCCGGGTCTACGGCGGTGACCCTGGCACCACGACCGGTGGCTTGGGCGGCGAGGGTCCCGGTGCCGCAGCCCACGTCAGCCAGCTGTTTGCCAGCGAGCGCGCCCACGATGTCCTCGACCGCAGCCAGCAACGGTGTGATGGCGCCGGCGCACAAATGCGCAAAGCTGCGCGCATACGGCGTGGGCGCGCCCACCCAGTTGCTCTGGGTCCGGACATTCTGAGGCTGGTCGGCGCAGTTCGCGTGACGGGACGTGTGCATGCCGGTCAGCCTACGTGCAAGAGTGCGCGTCCCCGGCACGCCGGACGCGAAGGGTGGACGCCGGTCGAATCCGTGAGTAGGAGGACGGGCCAGCTACGCGTGATGCGGCGCTGGACACTTGAATAGAGGCTTTCGGACTACTTGATTCCGGCGTCCGGCCACCTGAGTACTGCTAAGTAGATGCGCGCCGGATATCCCCAAAGTATTCGAGTACGGGTTACGGGTCCCTCAGCCCCCTGCGTTCCATAGCTTGGAAGCATCACCGGTCACACTTCCTGACGTCTCCTTTCTGCCGCCAGGCTTTGTTCCGTGGCCGTTTTTCCGGACGTCTTAGCCGTATGTGGGCCGGGGATTGAACGAAGGAAAGCTACTGATGGATATATTCGACGTCCTTGAGTCAGAAGTCCGCACGTACTGCCGCAGCTGGGATACGGTCTTCGACCGTGCGTCCGGCAGCACGCTTTACAGTGAGGATGGCCGGGACTATCTCGATTTTTTCGCTGGCGCCGGAGCCCTGAATTACGGGCACAACAACCCTGAACTGCTGCGCCCCCTGGTGGAGTACCTGCTCTCCGGAGCGATTGTGCATTCCCTTGACATGAAAACCGTTGCTAAGCGGCGTTTTCTGGAGACCTTCCACGAGCTCATCCTGAAGCCCAGGAAATACGACTACAAGGTCATGTTTCCCGGCCCCACCGGTACCAACGCGGTGGAGGCGGCTTTGAAGCTGGCCCGCAAAGTCACCGGCCGGACCCAAATTCTCAGTTTCACCAATGCCTTTCACGGGATGACTCTGGGTTCCCTTGCCGTCACGGGCAATTCGATGAAACGGCAGGGGGCCGGCGTTCCACTGCTGAACACCACGAGCATGCCTTACGACGGATTCCTTGCCGACCAGACGGCGGAGTCCTCGTGGCTTCGCCAGGCGCTTGAGGATAGCGGCTCCGGCGTCGATAAACCCGCCGCGGTCATCGTGGAAACCGTCCAGGGCGAGGGCGGACTCCGTGCCGCACGCGCGTCCTGGCTCCGCGAGTTGGCCGAACTGTGCAGGCAGCACGGCATGCTGCTCATTGTTGACGACGTCCAGGCCGGATGCGGACGCACCGGCACCTTCTTCAGCTTTGAAGACTCCGGCATCACCCCTGACATCGTCTGCCTGTCCAAGTCGATTTCCGGGTTCGGGCTGCCCCTGTCCCTCACGTTGTTCAAACCCGAACACGACATCTGGAAGCCTGGCGAGCACAACGGAACCTTCCGCGGGCATAACCCGGCCTTCGTCACGGGGACTGCCGCCCTCGAGCGTTACTGGGCCGGAAGGAGCTTCGAGTCCAAGATTGCCGGGCTCACCTCGCAGCTGCACGAAGGGCTCAGCCAGATTGCAGCTGGCACGGAAGGTGCACGGGTTCGGGGACGGGGGCTGCTGGCCGGCATCTACTACCCCGACCATGAGGTGGCGGGAAAGATCGCTGCCGCGTCCTTTGCCCGCGGCCTGCTGGTGGAAACGTCCGGTCCGGAGAGCGAAGTCATCAAGACCATGCCTGCCCTGACCATTGGTGCTGACGAGCTCATGAGAGGACTCGACATTCTTGCCGACGCCGCCGAGTTTGTGACCGGCGGAAAGGTCGCGGTGAAGTCCATTGCCTAGGAATTGGTGCAGAAGGAATTGACCTTTACAGCAGACCGATCAGATTTTAGGGACGGCAATGAGCACCCAACAGGCAACAACTGCTGAGCAGGATGGTTTCCGCGGAGCCCGCGCCGCGAAGCAGCGGCCGGCCGGACTGACAGGGTCCGGCGCATGCTAGACGAGACAGACCAGTCGATCCCGCGGGGAAGCGTGATCGTGCAGAAGTTTGGCGGCTCATCCCTGGCGGACCCGGGAGGCATCCTCCGCGCCGCCCAGCGAATCGCGAAAACGCGGGAAAACGGATACCAGGTAGTGGCGGTGGTATCAGCCATGGGCGATACCACCGATGAACTGTGCGATCTCGCCGCCGGTGTTTCGTCCCGGCCGCGGCCCAGCGACCTCGATGCCCTCCTGAGCACCGGGGAACTCATATCGTCCGCGCTGCTGGCAATCGCACTGGCAGATCTCGGTCAGGCCCCCGTGACATTTACGGGCAGCATGGCCGGGCTGATCACCGATGACGTGCACGGGAAAGCGCAGATCACCGACGTGCGGCCTGACCGCATCCGCACCTGCCTGGCCCGTGGCGAAATCCCGATTGTCGCGGGATTCCAGGGCAGGACAAAGAAGGGCAAGAAGGTGACCACCCTCGGCCGCGGCGGTTCCGACCTCACGGCCGTCGCCCTCGCCGCGGCGTTGGGCGCCGGTATCTGCGAGATCTACACCGATGTGGACGGTGTTTACACCGCGGACCCGCGAGTCGTTCCGAAGGCCCGCAAAATCGGCGTACTTTCAAGCCAGATGATGCTTGAGTTCGCGGCCTCCGGTTGCAAGGTATTGCACCTGAGATGCGTCGAATACGCCCGACGGTTCGGGATTCCCATCCACGTCCGGTCCTCGTTCGTGCCGGACCTTGGAACGTTGATCCTGCCCGAACCTGACCGCCACCCCTTCCAGAAGCCTGTTCGGGAGCAGGCCGTGGTCACCGGCGTGACCGGGGTGAACTCCGCCGCAAAAGTCGTTGTTATCGGAGTACCCGACGGGCAAGGCAGCATGGCCCGTCTGTTCCAGGTGTTGGCCCAGTCGGGCGTGAACGTGCAGACCATTGTCCAGAACGCTGCCGGCGCACGGCGGTCCGACGTCGCCCTTATTGTTCCCGCGACGCAAGCGGCCCCCGCCCTCGCTGTCCTGGGTGCCGCCCAACGGAGCATCGGGTTCCAGGGCCTGCTGCACGACGGCGAGGTCGGCAGGGTGTCGATCACGGGCGTCGGAATGCGGTCCTCGCCCGAGGTTTTCTGCACATTTCTGTGGACGCTGTCTGAAGCGGGCATCGATCTCGACCTCGTCGAAATATCGGAGACCTACGTCGCTGCCATCACCCGGGCGGAGCGGCTCGAGGAGGCCGAACGCGCCGTCCGGTCCGCCTTTGGCGTGGCCCTTGCCCCCGGCGATGCGAACCCGTCTCGTAGGCCCACCTCCCACGCTGAGGAGGCGGACAGCGATTTCCGCTGGGGCCACGTCCTTCGGGGGATGGCGGCCAGCCCTGCATCCCGGGGCCGGTAACAGGCATGGGATGCCGCCGGGAGAGTGCCACGGGCCGGACGGCGGTTAAGGAAGCCGCGATCCGCCCGGCACGCACCAAGGTTTTGCGAGGAGACAGAGTATGAGCAAGAAGGTCAGGTCCCGGTCACATGCCACCGCCCCCGCTGAGTTGCGCGGCAAAATGATGCCCGACGCCGGTCCGGGGGAGGGGGCCGTCCTGACCTCCGCCGCCGCGGACCACTCGGCCCGCTGGCGCCAGGGCGAGCGGTTGGACCAGCTGTTTGAAGACAGTTGCGACCGGTTGCAGGAACAGGGGAGAGGGACACAAATCGCGGTGGACGCCGGCGACGTCGTCCTGAGCTATCAGGAACTGGACGCCCGGGCCAATCAGTTGGCCCGCCACCTTCTGGAATGCGGTGCGCGGCCCGGAGACCGTATTGCCTTGCTCTTTGACCAGCCGTGGCGCGCGTACGTGGCAATGCTTGCGGTGCTCAAGATCCACGCAGCCTATGTGCCCCTGGACCCGGGATTCCCGCCGGACCGGCTTAAGTTCATCGTCGAGGACGCCGATGTCGTGATGGTTCTGTCCCTGACCCACCTGAAGGATCTGCTCCCGGAAGTGGCCGCACAGACCGTGTGCCTGGACCACGTCCAGGGGCACGTGGACGCAGCGGATCCGTCCCGCCTTCAGGACGCGGACCTGGGTGAGCCAGACGACGAGCTGGCCTACATTATCTACACTTCGGGGTCCACCGGCCGTCCGAAGGGCGTCGCCGTGGACCAGGCCAGCATCTGCAACTTTGTCCGGGTGGCATCCGCCATCTACGGCATTGAGTCGACGGACCGTGTGTACCAGGGCATGACCATCGCCTTCGACTTCTCAGTGGAGGAGATCTGGGTGGCCTGGATGGTCGGAGCCACGCTGGTGCCCAAACCGGGCCGCTCCAGCCTGCTGGGTGCCGAGCTCGCGGAGTACCTGGTGGAGAAACGGATCACGGCGCTGTGCTGCGTTCCCACGCTGCTGGCCACCCTCGACGACGACCTGCCCGGGTTGAGGTTCCTGCTGGTGTCGGGCGAGGCATGCCCCCGGGACCTCGTTCTGCGCTGGCACCGGCCGGGCCTTCGCTTCCTGAACGTCTACGGCCCGACCGAGGCGACCGTGACGGCCACCTGGTCGCTCCTCGATCCGGACACGCCCGTGTCCCTGGGCGTGCCACTGCCCACCTACACCGCCATCATCGTCGACGCCGACGGGCTCCGGGCATTGCCGCCCGGTGAAATGGGCGAAATCGGTCTTGCCGGGGTGGGGCTGGCGCGGGGGTATGTGAACCGGCCCGACCTCACCGAACGGGCGTTCATCCCGGATTTCCTGGGCATCGAGAACAACCCCTCCGGCCGGATCTACCGGACCGGGGACCTCGGCAGGATCAACGACGCCGGTGAACTTGAGTACTTTGGCCGGATCGACACGCAGGTCAAAATCCGGGGCTACCGCATCGAGCTGAGCGAAATAGAGTCCGTTCTCGTGCAGCTGCCGGGCATCGCACAGGCCGTGGTCCAAACGTTTGAACCCGAGCAAGGATCCGTAGAACTCGCCGCCTATTTCACCCTCCGCCCGGACGTCATGGACGTCGATGTCCATGAGCTCCACCGGATGCTGCGCACCAGGCTCCCCGGGTACATGGTCCCCGCCTACTTTGAGGAACTCCGGACCATTCCCATGATGGCCAGCGACAAGGTGGACCGGAAGAGCCTGCCACGTCCGGAAAACCGGATCAGCCGAACGGTTTCCGGAGCGTTCACCGCACCGGTGACCGCGGCTGAAGAAGCCCTGGCCGAGCAGCTTCAGGCCGTGCTGGGGCTGGAGAAGGTGTCCACCGATGCCCATTTCTTCAACGACCTCGGTGCCGATTCCCTGCTGATGGCGCACTATTGCGCCCGCATCCGGAAAGAGACCGCCCTGCCGCCGGCAGCCATGCAGGACATCTACGAGTGCCCCACCGTGCGGCAACTTGCGGCGTGCCTGGAAGCCCGGCACCTCGAAGCCGCCCTGGGCACCACCGGGCCCGAGGCAGACGTGGTGCTGCCGGTACCGCCGCCGCCGGTCAGTTCGTTCCAGTACGCCTTCTGCGGGGCTGTCCAGTTCCTGTGCTTTCTGGGCTTCATGATGTACGCCGCCTGGATCCTGATTATCGGATACGAGTGGACTTCGGGAGGCAACGGACTCCTGGAGATGTGGCTGCGATCCATCGGGTTCGGTGTAGCCATGTTCGTGGTGCTGTCCGTGACCCCGATCATCGCCAAATGGCTGCTCGTTGGCCGGTGGAAGCCGGGCACCATCCGGATCTGGAGTCCGGATTACCTGCGGTTCTGGGCGGTCAAGACCCTCACCCGGGCCAATCCGCTCGTCCTGTTTGCCGGCTCGCCGTTGTATGTCCTGTACCTGCGGCTCATGGGGGCCAAGATCGGCAAAGGCGTGGTGATCCTTTCCCGGATGGTCCCGGCGTGCCCTGACCTGCTCACCATTGGCGATAACACCGTCATCAATAAGAACGCCTCGTTCCTGTGCTACCGGGCGCGTTCGGGAATGATTGAGAAGGGCACCGTGACGCTGGGAAGCAACGTCTACGTGTCGGAGCGGACCACGCTGGACATCGGTACGACCATGGGCGACGACAGCCAGCTCGGGCATGCCTCCTCACTGCAGGCCGCGCAGGCGGTCCCAGCCGGCCAGGTCTGGCACGGCTCGCCGGCTGTGCGCACCAGCACCAATTACCGGCGCGTTCCCGCAGCGGACTGCAGCACCCGCAGGCGGGTGATCTACAGCCTGCTGCAACTGACAAACCGCCTGGTGCTGGTGGTACCGGCCGCCGTGCTGGGGCTGGCAGTACTGCTGCAGCCATACCTGGCCACCGGGCACCTGCAGCTGGGTGCGATGTCGTTCTTCGCCGATGCGCTGGCCGTGTCGCTGGTGCTGTTCATCGTCGGGCTGTTCACTGGCCTGGTGGCCGTGGTCTGCATTCCGCGGATCCTGCGCCGCTTCCTCACGCCGGATGTCGTGTATCCGCTCTACGGCTGGCACTTTTCGGTCCATCGGCTCATTGCCCGGCTTTCCAACGTCCGGTTCTACAAGGATCTCTTCGGCGACAGCTCCTACATCGTGCCTTACCTGTTGGCCCTCGGCTGGAACCTGAACAAGGTGGAACAGACCGGATCAAACTTCGGACCCACCCTGGGGCACGAGTCACCGTTCCTGTGCGACGTCGGAACGGGAACCATGGTCGCGGACGGGCTCAATATGATGAACGCCGATTACACGAGCTCATCGTTCCGCCTGTCCACGGTCCACATCGCCGGCCGGAACTTCCTCGGAAACCACATCACCTTTCCCATCGGTGCGCATGTGGGGCAGAACGTCCTGCTCGCGACGAAAGTCATGGTGCCGATCGACGGACCATCGCGGCGGGACGTGGGTCTGCTCGGTTCGCCCCCGTTTGAAATTCCCCGGTCCGTGCAGCGGGACGCCCAATTCGATGACAAGGCCATGGAGGAGGCAAAAAACCGGGAGCTTCCGGCCAAGAACCGGCACAACATTATGAGCATGGTGTATTTCCTGGCCGTTCGCTGGGTCCTGCTGTTTACGGCCACGATAGCCTCCGCCGTCGCGGTGACGGCCTACAGCTTCCTTGGCGTCCTGGCGGTTGCCCTGGCCATGCTGGCGCTGCTGGTGTTCCGGATCCTGGTCACCGCCCTGGTGGAGCGGTCAGTGATGGGCTTCCGCGGACTCAGGCCCCAATTCTGCTCCATCTACGACGGTTACTTCTGGCGGCACGAACGGCTCTGGAAACTGCTCGTCGTGCCCCGGTTCAACGGGACACCGTTCAAACCCCTGATGTGGAGACTCCTGGGCGTCAAGGTCGGTAAGCGGCTGTACGACGCCGGGGCGACCATCCCGGAAAAAACCCTCGTGACGATCGGCGATGACTGTACGTTCAACGAAGGAGCAACGATCCAGGGCCATTCCATGGAAGACGGCACGTTCAAGTCCGACTATGTGATGATCGGCGACCGCTGCAGCCTGGGGGTGGATGTCTGGATCAACTACGGGGCGACCATGCACGACGGATCCACACTGCGGGCCGACGCTCTCCTGATGAAGGGCGAGGACGTTCCGGAAGGCACCTCCTACGTCGGCAACCCGGCCCGCGAGGTCCTGTCCCCGGGCGGCAAGCGTCCCACGCGGGCCAACCGGGGGCCCAAGCACCGGGCCTTGACCGATGCCTCGGGCCGGCCCCTGAAGTCCTCGAGGCCCCGCCACGGCGCCCATACGCAACGGCGCCACAGCAGCAACGGCGCCACAGCACGGTCAGGGTCTGAAATCCGGGTCTGACACTCCGGAGCTGACCGGCGGCCTGCGCCGGTCCCCGCAGGCTCAGTGCGAGCCGGTGGGGACCCGGGCGCCGTCGGGGACGTCATCCGGGAAGTCGTCCGGGACGGCACCCGGCGCGGCCCGGCGGCCGCGGGACGGGGCGGAACCTGTCCGTGCACCGTCCTGCGCATCCGATCCGGCCCCCGCTGCCGCCCTGGCCAGCGTCTTGCGTTCCCGCCGCCCCTCCACGAGGCGGTAGAGCACCGGCACCAGCACCAGTGTGAGGGCCGTGGAGGAAATCAGGCCGCCGATCACCACAATGGCGAGCGGCTGGGAGATGAAGCCGCCGCCGCCGGTGAGCCCCAGTGCCATCGGCGTCAAGGCGAACACGGTGGCCAGGGCCGTCATCAAAATCGGCCGGAGGCGCTGGCGGGCGCCGTGGGTGATCGCGTCCGCCACCGACATTCCCGGGGAGCCGTTCCGCGGCTGGCGGTACTGGTTGATGAGGTCAATCAGCACAATCGCGTTCGTCACCACAATGCCCACCAGCATCAGCATGCCGATCAGGGAGGGCAGGCCCAGCGGCACCTTCGTGATCAGCAGCAGCCCGATGGCGCCGGTGGCCGCGAAGGGGACAGAGACCAGCAGGATCAGCGGCTGGATGAGCGATTTGAACGCCGCCACCATGATCACGTAGACGATTGCGATGGCAGCGAGCAAGGCCAGGCCCAGCTGGCTGAAGGATTCGGCCTGCTGCGTGGTGGCACCGCCAATCTCTGCGGTGACGCCCGGGGGCAGCTGGACGGTCTTGAGCCGGGCCTGGACCTCGGTGCTGACCGCGCCGAGATTGGCGCCCGACGGCGTGATGGACACCCGGGCGGTCCGCTGTCCGTTGCTGGCGGTGATCGAGACGGGGACGTCCACCTGCTCCACGGTCGCGATGCTGGACAACGGCACGGGACCGGCCGCCGTCGGCAGCGGGGTCTGCCGGACGGCATCGATGCTGGCGAAGCGGGTACCCTCGCCGATACGGACCGGGAAGTCGTTGGTATCGATGCGGACCGTTCCGGCGGGGACGGGACTGATGGTGGAGGCGAGTACGCCGGCCACCTGCTGCTCGGACAGCCCGGCAGCAACGGTCTTGGCGCGGTCCACTTTGACCTGCACCACCGGCTGGCTGGCGGCGAGGTTGGTCGCCACTTCAGAAGAGCCGGGGACGCCGTCCATGGCCTTAACCATGGCGTCGCTGGCGGTGCGGAGGTCCGCCGTGGTGGCCGCCTTGAGTGTGATGTCGACCGTGGAGGACGTACCAAAACCGCCCTGCTGCGAACCCACGGTGATTTTGCCGGAATCCGGAATCGCGGCGAGTTCGCTGCGGACGGCTTCCTTGAGTTTGCCCTGATTGGCTTTTGACTCGGTGACCACGGTGAAGCTGGAGCTTGAGGCTCCGGCGGAGAGCAGCGCGGAGAAGCCGGACTGGGCGTTGCCGGTGGTGACCTGGACGTCCTTGACGCCGTCGATCCCGCGCAGCACTTCCTCGACCTTGATGGCTGAGGCGCCGGCCTCGGCCAGGCTGGTGCCGGCCGGGAGTGCCTGCCGCACGGTCATACTGTTTTCGCCGGAGTTGCCCAGCAGGTCGGTGGCCAGCAGCGGCGTCATGGCCGCAGTGCCGCCGAGGACCAGAAGGGCCGCGATCAGGGTCACCACCGGGTGCTTCTGGGTTTTGGTCAGGACGGGCAGGTAGCCGCGCTGCAGGACCGTGCGCTGCTCCGCTTCCTCGGCAGCCTCGGCAACCTCCCGGGCTGACCTCCCCTGCACCGCGGATCCCTGCGAAACCGCTACCCCGGCTATGCCCGCCTTGTCGGCGGGGTTCCGCAGGAACCAATAGGCCAGCACCGGGACAATGGTCAGGGACACCAGGAGCGAGGACAGCAGGGCGATGGTGACGGTCAGCGCGAACGGCCGGAACAGCTCACCGGCGAGCCCGGCCACAAACGCGATCGGCAGGAAGACCGCCACCGTGGTGAGCGTCGATGCGGTGATGGCCCCGGCAACTTCGCGGATGGAGGTCTGGATCGCGGTGATCTTAGCTTCGCCGTAGCTTAGGTGGCGCTTGATGTTTTCGATCACCACGATCGAGTCATCCACCACCCGGCCAATCGCGATGGTGAGCGCGCCCAGCGTCAGGATATTCAGCGAGTACCCCGTGGCCGAGAGGCCGATGAAGGTGATCAGCAGGGACAGCGGGATGGAGATGGCGGTGACGAGGGTGGCGCGGACGGACATCAGGAACAGCAGGATCACGGCGACGGCGAAGCCCAGTCCGAGCAGGCCCTCGGTGGTCAGGTCCTTGATGGATTTCTCGATGAACGGGGCCTGGTCGAAAATCGGTGTGAACCGGGCGTTGGAGCCGAGCTCGGCTTCCAGTTGGGGGATGGAGTCTTTCACCGCATGCGAAATCCCGACCGTGTCGCCCTCGGGCTTCTTGGTGACGGACAGGGCCAGGGTTTCCTTGCCGTTGGTCCGGGTGATCGAGGTGCGGGCGTCCTCGGCGATGCTGACGTCCGCGACGCTGCCAATGGTGGCGGCGTTCTTGGCGCCGCCCAGCGGCAGAGCCTTGATGGCGTCAAGTGAGTCCACGGGGCTGCCGATTTGCAGCGAAAGCGTCTTGCCCTGCTCCTCGATGGTGCCGGCCGGAACCAGGGCGCCGTTGTTTTTCAGCGCGTCGCTGATGGACTGGATGCTGGCACCGGAGGCGGTCATGGCGTCGGGGCGGGGCAGGATGCTGATGTGCTGGGTGGCGCCGCCGGTCACCTCGGCACCGCGGACGCCGTCGAGCTTTTGCAGCCGCGGAACGGTGAGCCGGGCCAGGTCGGCGTTGAGCTCGCTGAGGGGCTTGTCCGAGGAAACCGCGAGGAAAACGATCGGGAAATCGCTGATGCTGCCTGCGATTGCCTGCGGCTGGACGTCGTCGGGCAGCGTCCGCTTGGCATTGGAGATGGCCCGGTCGATCTGGTTCCGGGCGCGGTCCAGGTTCGATCCGTAGGTGAAGGCCATGCTGATCTGGGATACGCCGTTGCGGGAGGTCGACGACGTCGACTCCAGGCCCTCGACGCCGTTGAGCGCCGTTTCCAGCGGGCCGCTGACCTGCTTGTCCACCACTTCGGGGGAGGCCCCTGGCATGGACGTGATCACCGTGATCTGCGGGAACTCAATGGACGGAATGAGTTCCTGCTTCAGCGAGGACATGGTGATCACTCCGAAGACCGACGCAAAGACGGTGATCAGCGCGATCAGGGCCCGGTTGGCCAGCGACAACTTTGCAAGCCGAAACATCTGATGCTCTCCTGGTGGGTCGACGGACGTTCTTCTAAGCGATCAAACCTGCCGCAACCCGGAGCGGGCATCAGTTGCGCGTGGAAACCGTTTCCAGCTGCAGCGTCTTGGCCGTGGCGGCTTCGAGCTGGGCAGCGAGGTCCGGGTTCTCGTTGAGCTTGACGCCATAACCGGGCATCATCTCCTTGAACCTGGGCTGCCAGCCCTTGAACTGCCTCGGGAAGGACCTCTGCAGCAGTTCGATCATGATCGGCACCGCCGTGGACGCCCCGGGGGACGCGCCGAGCAGGGCGCCGATGGAGCCGTCGCGGCCGGCGATGACCTCCGTGCCGAACTGCAGCACCCCGCCCTTCTTCGGGTCCTTCTTGATGATCTGTACACGCTGGCCGGCGGTAATGAGTTCCCAGTCGCCGTCCTGCGCGGCCGGGTAATATTCGCGCAAGGCTTCGACCTTGGCGCCGTGCCGCTTGGCGACTTCCTTGACCAGGTAGGCGGTGAGGTCCATGTTGTCCTTGGCCACGGCCAGCATCGGGATGATGTTGGACGGGCGGATGGACAGCGGCAAATCCAAATACGAGCCCTGCTTCAGGAAGTTCGTGGAGAAGCCGGCGTACGGGCCGAACAGCAGGGAACGTTTGCCGTTGACGTAACGGGTGTCCAGGTGCGGGACGGACATGGGCGGGGCGCCCACGGACGCCTGGCCATAGACCTTGGCGCCGTGCTGGGCCGCGAGCGACTCGTCGGTGCAGCGGAAGAACTGCCCGGAAACCGGGAATCCGCCGTACCCCTTGCTCTCGGGAATGCCCGAAGCCTGAAGGAGGTGCAGGGCGCCACCGCCGGCACCCACGAAGACGAACTTGGCGTGGATGGAGCCGCGCTCTCCGGACTGGGGGTGCTTGAGCGCGAGGTCCCAGCCGCCGTCGGACGCGCGCTTGATGTCGGCCACGGTGTGGCCGTAGTTGACCTCTACGCCGTTGTTCCCGAGGTAGGTGGTCAACTCGCGGGTGAGGGCGCCGAAGTCGACGTCGGTGCCTTCCGCGGCGCGGGTGGCGGCGATCCGTTGCTTCGGGTCCCGGCCTTTAACGATCAGCGGGGCCCATTTGGCGATTTGTGCGTGGTCCTCGGAGTATTCCATCGAGCGGAACAGCGGGTTCGGCTTGAGGGCCTCGTAGCGGGTGCGCAGGAATTTGGCGTTTTCGTCGCCGATGACGAAGCTCATGTGCGGAACGGTGTTGATGAAGCCCTTGGGGGAGCCGATCATGCCGTTCGTGACGAGGTGGGACCAGAACTGGCGCGAGAGCTGGAACTGCTCGTTGATCAGGAGTGCCTTGGCGGGGTTCACCGAGCCGTCTTTGGCTGCGGGGGAGTAATTAAGCTCACACAGCGCGGCGTGTCCGGTACCGGCGTTGTTCCACGGGTCGGAGCTTTCCAGACCCGGCTCGTCCAGCTTCTCGAACAGGGATATGGTCCAGTTCGGCTCGAGCTGCTTGAGGAAGGCACCGAGCGTGGCGCTCATGATGCCGCCGCCAATCAGGACGACGTCGGCATGTTGGGTCTTGGAAATGAAAGTCACAATCAGTCTCCGATAGCAGCGGGTCTGGCTGTCACAGAATATCCCCGCACAGCCCTCTAACTGAAATTGGCTCCACCCGTCAAGGCTTCAGCTCGACCTTCGTAAAAACTTCATTCAGGACCGGCGACGCCGGATACTTCAGCACCCGGTCCGAGAGCGCCAGGGCTGAGATCGGGAACGCGATCGGCACAGCCGGTACCGTGGCAGCGATCTGCGCATTGATGGTCTGGTACTGCTCCGTCCGTTCCTTGCCCTCGGGCAGGCCCCGGGCCCGGGCGATCTTGGAGAAGACCTGCGGGTCCTGGTACCCGAATTCGCCCGTTTTTTCGCCGAAGAGCGGGCCCACGAAGTTGTCCGGATCGGAGTAGGAACCGTTCCAGCCCAGCAGGTGAAGGGCGTGGTCGCCGGGGGAGGTGACTTTTTGCAGGTAGCCGTCCGACCACTCGACCGGTACCGGCTTGATGTTGAGGCCGATGGCGGTCAGTTGTTTGCTGATTTCCGCGTACACCTTTTCCGGCGTCGGCAGATAGGGCCGGGTGGCGTTCAGGGGATAGTAGAACTTCAGTTCCTCCCCCTTGTAACCGGCTTCGGCCAGCAGCTCCTTGGCTTTGTCCGGGTTGTGGCCCAGGGCCGGGGCGTTGTTGTTGAAGCCGCTGAGCTTGGGCGGAACGAACTGCGTCGCCTGCGCGGTGTTGTCGATGAAGAACCGGCGGATCACGGTGTCTTTGTCCAGTGCCATTTCGATCGCCTGGCGGACCTTAAGGTTCTGCAGGATGGGCACTTCCTGGTTCATGCCCAGATACATCACGGAGAAAGGATCGCGCTGGATGATTTGCTGCCCACGCTTGACGAGTTGGTCGAAGTTGTCGACGGTCACGGCGTCATAGGCGTCAATCTTGCCGTCGAGCAGGGCCTGCATCCGGGTCTGGGTGTGGTCGTAGGTGACGAACTTGATGGTGCCGATCTGGCCCTTGTCCCCCCAGTAGTCCTTGTTGCTGGACAGCGTGATGCTTTCCGGATCCCAGGAGCTCAGGACGTACGGACCGGTTCCCACGGGGTGGAGGCCGTAGGCGGAGATCGGCTGGCCGTCGCGGCTCTGGTTGAGCTGGTCCGCTGTCTGGGACGTGAGGGCCTGGGGCGAAGAGATGGCGAAGGCGGGCAGCGTGAGGGCCTGCAGGAACCCGGTGAAGGGCTGGGTCAGGTCGATCCGCACGTTGTCCGGGGCCAACGCGGTGCAGCCCTTGAAGATGGAGAGGGAGGCCTGGTCGGCGTGGGCTTTGAAAACGCCCTTGAAGGTGGTTCCCGGAGCCTGCTGGCGCAGGGATTCGGGGAAGTTGAACCAGCGGTTGAAGTTGCTGCAGACCGCAGCGGCGTCGAGGGTTGTCCCGTCCTGGAAGAGGACGCTGTCGCGGAGCTTGAATGTGTAGGCGCGGCCGTCCTCGCTGGAGCTCCACTCCGTGGCCAGCAGCGGCGTGGGCTGCCCGGTGGTCTGGTCAACGCCGACGAGCCCTTCCAGGACCTGGCGCGTGATCCGGTAGGACTCGGTGTCCGAGACGACGGCGGGGTCAAGCCCCAGCGGCCGGGAGGCGGTGCCGAACGTGAAGACGGCGCTGGGGGCGGCCGCCGTGGGGCTGCCCGACGCCGTGGCGGAGCCCGGCCCCGGGCCGGGGCTTCCGGTGCAGGCGGCCAGAGGCAGCATCAGGAGCATAGCGCCGAGACCGGCTGCAACGCGGCGCACCGCACTGGACCGCGGCCCGCGGGCCTGCATGCCGCTGGCAGTGCTGGGGCGCGCGGTACGGCTGGGCAGTGTTCGTCTGGGCACTTCGGGCATCACCTCGGGGGACTGGTGGACCGCCGGCTGCGGAACAGGCCCATTCTAGATGACCAGTCCGGACGAAAGCTGTGACCGGGCGCTGTCGGCTGGTCTCCGCCTCCGGACCCCGCAGACGGGTGCAGTGCCAGAGGGCCGCCACACAAACAAGGCCCGCACCGAAGGTGCGGGCCTTGTTTTCTCCCAGGTGGTCCAGTGAGTCAGGCTGGAGCCGGTGCGGGAGCGTTTTGTGCTGCCTACTTGGGCATCAGTACCGAGTCGACCATGTACACGGTGGCGTTGGCGGTCATGACGCCGCCACAGACGACGTTGGCCTCGTCAACCTTCAGCGCGTCCTTGGAACCGGTCACGGTGACGGAACCGCCCTGGACGGTCTTGTGCGTGCCGACGATCTCGTCCGGGCTGATCTTGCCCGGGACCACGTGGTAGGTCAGGATCTTGCTGAGCAGGGCATCATCCGTCTTCAGCGTTTCGATCGTGGCGGGGTCGAGCTTCTTGAAGGCGTCGTCCGTCGGTGCGAAGACCGTGAACTCGCTGCCGTTCAGGGTGTCCACCAGGTCAACCTTCGGGTTGAGCTTGCCGGACACAGCGGCCGTCAAGGTGGTGAGGATCGGGTTGTTGGACGCTGCAACCGCTACCGGGTCAAGGGCCATTCCGGAGACGGAGCCGGCGCCGCTGGGCACCTGCTCGGCGTAAGCGGCGCAACCGCTGCCGACGAGGTTGGCGGCCGGGTCCATCGCTGCTGCCGAGGTGCTGGTGGACGGCGACGGTGCCATGCTGGATTCCATCGGCGCGGACGCCGGAGCGGAGGAGCTGGGGGCGGCGGTTGTGGTGGATCCGCCGCAGGCAGTGAGGCTGATCATGGCTGCAGCAGCGATACCAGCAACGGAAAGTGTCGTGCGCTTGATGTTCTGCATTTCGGTTTCTCCTTTGTTGTGCCGATTGTTGCCAGCGGCGAACTATTCCGCTCTGGCCCTTTTACGACTGGTTGGGCACCGACCCTTGGTTGGTGTCTCAATGTGTATTCGGGGGCTGCGTGGAGACGGATGGGTGGAGGATGGAAAAAACTTTCCGGGCCCCCCGACGGCCCGGTTTTCTGCGGTTTTGTCTCGATACGGCGGGGCACACAGCTCGCGGGAATAACAAAGCCGATAACAAAAAAGAGCCCCGGTCCAACGACCGGGGCTCTTCCACTGTGTATATCGAATTGTGCGCAAGGGGGGATTTGAACCCCCACGCCCGAAGGCACAGGAACCTAAATCCTGCGTGTCTGCCAATTTCACCACTCGCGCTCGGCCGCGTCGCCCGGCCCGTCCTGGGACAGTCAGCGGCGCATGCCAGGCTCCATTGTACATTTCACCGCCCGCCCTGGGGCGACCCCCGTCCGTGGCCGGCGTGCGGCTAGCTGTCCACCTTGAGGTCCCGGCGGAGCTTCGCGACATGCCCGGTGGCCCGAACGTTATATTGTGCGACCGTAACCACCCCGTCGGGGTCCACCACCACCGTTGACCGGATGAGTCCGTCGTACGTTTTGCCATAGTTCTTCTTCTCTCCCCAGGCGCCGTAGGCCTCAGCGACGGCGTGGTCCGGGTCCGAGAGCAGGGGGAACGTCAGCCCTTCAGCAGCGGCGAACTTGGCGAGCTTTTCCGCCGGATCGGGGGAAATGCCGACCACCGCGTAGCCCGCCTGCTGCAGTGCGGGCAGGGAATCCCGGAAATCGCAGGCCTGCTTGGTGCAGCCGGGGGTGGAGGCCGCGGGGTAGAAATAGACCACTGTGCTGTTGCCTCGGAAGTCCTCGAGTGACATATCCTTCCCATCGGAATTCTTCAGGGTGAACGCGGGCGCTGGATCGCCGGAGATGAGTCGTTCAGGCACAGGGGTGCTCCTTCTTAGGGTGGACGCAGGGTTGCTCCATCCCAGCCTAATGAGCGGTGGTGGCAGCGCAGAATCCTAGGCTCGCTATACTCGGTGGTATGCCTGATATGGATCGCTGGCCCACGGGCCGCCTACTGTCCACGGCAGCGCGCCTTGTTGAACACTCCTGGAACGAGAAGCTGGGGGCCATTGGCCTGACCCATGCCGGAGTCATCGCCATGGAAGTGCTCGCCGTCAACGGACCGATGACCCAGGCCCAGCTCGCCCAATTGGTGCGAGTCCAAGCGCAGACCATGGGCAAGACGCTCAGCCGGCTGGAGGCGCACGGCCATATCTCCCGGGAACGCAGCCCCTCGGACCGGCGCAGCCACGTTGTGTCTTTAACGGACCGGGGCCGCGAAGCTGTTGTTGAAGCGGCAGATATGGAGCGTTCAGTTCTCGCCGCCGCTTCCATCGACCCTGACGTCCTGCGCCAGGAACTCCAGGCGGTTGTCACCGAACTCGCCACGCGGATCTCCTCCACCGACGCCAAGGCAATCGTCACCGCCCCGGCGCCCGTGCTGCCCGTGGACGCCAACTAAGCAGCTCACCCTTCACCGCGCGGAGCTTTTCCCCGCCATGCCGCGCCGGTGCGCAATAATTTGGTCCCTAAGGGCTGTCCCGCTCCAAAAACGAGTACAAACTACTGGGTTCCCGCGGGCGGCGGTGGGGGAGCATATCCTCATGACAAGCTACATCCTGGAAGCCCGGTCCTTGGAGCACCATTGTCAGTGCTGTGGTGAGTTTGCAGCAGCCGTCTTCTGTGAAGCCTGCGATCCTCACGATCAATGCCCGGCAGATTCCGGAACGGGAATCCTGCCGCACCCCGCGCACTGAGTAAACCCGGCACAGCGGTTAGCGCACGGCTCCTGCATCCTTAGGGGCCGGCTATTCCGTGTCCCTCAGCGGACGGAGTGCCGGCTGCATCTAGGCTCAAGGGATGGATGCGCACCCCACAGAGGAGCTGGAAGGGCAGACCTCGATCAATGAGCTGCTTGACGAGCCCGTGGGCGCCTCACCGGTTCAACTGTTGTTGCCCATTCACTTTCAGCTAGCCGCCGCGGTCCGGAGCGGGCTCTAGACTTTCGTCCTCCAACGACTTCTCGCCCTGGGCGCGCGGGCCCACCAGACACGCCGCCCGTCGCCGCACAGTGCTGCTGCCAGTAAAACGCAAGTACAGTGTCACCGGGGCCCATTGGGGGGTGCCCGGTATTGGGGGACATATGGCGTACGCACGCCCTTTCACAGGCAAGACTTCCGGCGCGGTTGCGGCCCGAGCGTTGCTCGTAGCGGCGGTCCGGCCGTCTGTTACCGCACCTCGGCTGCCTGTTCACAGCACCGGGCCGGCGGTCCCGATTGCGGCCGCCCGTCCCACGCTTCCCCGGCTCCCTCTCAAGCACGCCTGAGGCCTCACTTTGGTGTGGCGCCGGTACTGCGCCTGCGGACGGGGACTTCCCCGCCAGGGCTCACACATCAACCACAACCCGTTGCCGATCCCGGCACCAGGGTTTACAACACGCAACCTTCGAGGAGACTCACATGACATACGCACCGCAGCAACAACAGCAATCCACCGGACCGGTTCCCCTTTGGGCGCCTCTGTACGGCGCGTCCTTGCCGGTCGCCGTCTCACGGTTCTTTAAGAAGTACGCGACGTTCTCCGGCCGGGCCAGCCGCAGCGAGTACTGGTGGTGGACCCTCGTGGCCTTCATCGTCTCCATGGTCCTGAACTTCATCATGCTGGTGGCTGGCTCCGCCGGTGCCACGCGCGCCGCAGACGGCTCCACCGTCCCGGGCCCGGGTTTCACCGTTGGTCTGATCCTGGCCGGCATCTGGTTCCTGGCAGTTATCGTCCCGTCCCTGGCAGTGACCGTCCGGCGCCTGCATGATGCCAACTTCAGCGGCTGGATGTACCTGCTCGTGCTCGTGCCGTTCGCCGGCGGCATCATCCTGATCGTCCTCACCGCGATGGGTTCCAAGCCGGAGGGCCAGCGGTTCGACCGCCCGGAAGGCGTGCCTGCGTACCCGGGACACTAAGCGCACCATAAGGAAGGCCCCGTCGTCCGACGGGGCCTTCCTTATGCCCCGAGTCACGGGGCAGGATTACCCTTGAGGCATGACCACCACACCGTCACCGGCGCCCGTGCCCGTCGAGGTCCTGGTTCACTCCGGCCCGGCCGAGTGGTGGCAGGTCCTCGCCGCACTGGGACCCCTGGCCGTCCTGGTCAGCGCCGCCATCGCCGCGGTCATCGGCATCAATACCCTGAAGCAGAAGTCCGTCGCCGATAACCGGGCCGAGTGGTGGAAGCGGGCCCAATGGGCGCTGGACGCTGTCCACTCGGGCAACAAGAAGCAGGCCACCGTGGGGCTGAAAGTCCTGCGGGTCCTGGGCGAAAGTGAGTTGGCCGGCGCCGGTGAACTCGCCGTCCTCGAGGCAGCGTGGGAGGGTCACGGGGCGCAAGCCCGCGCCCTGCCCAACGTTCTCGCCCCCGGGGCATCAGACGGTGACCTGCGAGCGGTGTGGATTGCCGCGGCGCAGCTGCGCCTGGTCACCGACCGCCGCCTCAACAAGCAAACCCCGGAATGGGTCAGGACCCTTGCCGCGGACGGCCCGTAACCCCGCCAGGACCTTCCGGGCCCGCTCCACGCGGAGGAGCCGCCACGGCGGCCGGCTCCGGCTCTGCCTTCCAACCGTCATGATGGTGTTCGTTTCTGTGGCGTGCCGCGTCCAGGTGATGCTCCAGCTTTTCTTCCGCTTCCCGCCGCCGCTGTCCGATGGTCCGGAGTTGTTGTGTCGTTGATGCCGTATGGGAATGAAGATGTTGTCGCCGGTCCCGCACCGGCCCGTCGTTCTTCTCGCTCATACTGGCATCGTTCCACTGAAGTTACCGTGCGGGAAGACCCGTCTGGTTGCTGGGCGCCGGACGATGGGCGGCTATCCGCTTTGGAAGTAACTGTGCCCCGCAATCGCCTGGGCGTTACCGTCCACCGGGGCGGGTGTGCCGTCCGCCGGCGCATCGCTGCTTTCCTCACGCAAAAAACCCCGCCTTCCTGGCGATAAGCCAGTGAAGACGGGGTTTTCCTCTGAGTGGTGCACCCCCCGGGACTCGAACCCGGAACCCATTGATTAAGAGTCAATTGCTCTGCCAGTTGAGCTAGAGGTGCAGCTGTTGTTTGGTTCATCGCGGTCTTCTTGTTCCCGCGTTGTTCTCCGCAACGACATGAAACTCTACACGAGATTCTGCGGAGTGCGAAATCGGCGGCGGTGGGCCGGGGCGCACCTATCCCGGCAACTCCAAAACCAGCACAAAGTCGGGGTTTTTATTGTTGGTGAGCACCCACAGGCGTCCGTCCGGGGCCAGCGTGACGTTCCGAATTCTGCCGTACATCCGTGTGAAATAGCCCACAGGATCGCCGGCGAATTCGCCGTTGAGGGGAACCTGCCACACCCGCTGCCCGCGCAGCGCGCCCAGGTACGCCCGGTCGCCGACAATTTCCAGCCCGCTGGGCGAAGAATCGGCAGTTGAGGGCCACACCACTTTCGCGTCCAGGAATCCGGTGCGGTGCGGCGCGCCGGTGACGGCCGGCCAACCGTAGTTGCCGCCGGGAACTATCAGGTTGAGTTCGTCGTCCACGTCGGGTCCGAATTCGCTCGCCCACAGCCGGCCGGCACTGTCCCAGGCAAGTCCCTGCACGTTGCGGTGGCCCAGGCTGTACATCGGGTTGCCGTCGATGGGATTGCCAGGCGCGGGTTGGCCCTCGGCGGTGATGCGCAGGATTTTGCCGCCCAGGGCGTTCGGGTCCTGCGGCTGCCCGCGGCGCTGGGAATCTCCGGTGCCGACGTAGAGATGGCCGTCCGGCCCGAACCGGATCCGGCCGCCGTTGTGCGTGGCTGCCTTGGGGATTCCGGTAAAGATGACCTCCGGTGTCCCCAGCCGCAGCGTTCCGGCGTCGTCCTCGAGGCGCAGCCGGACGATGCGGTTGTCGCTGGCGGCGGTCAGATAGGCGTACAGGAACCGGTCCCTCGCGAAGTCCGGCGACAGGGCCAGGCCCATCAGGCCGCCTTCACCGCCGGGAACGACGCCGGGCACCTTGCCCAGCGAGCCGGCTTTTCCGGTCACTGGGCCCGGCGGAATGATGCGCAGCCGGGCGGTCTCGCGTTCGGAAATGATGGCGGTGCCGTCGGGCAGGAAGACCGTGGACCAGGGCACCTGCAGCTCGGCGTTGATCTGGCCGGTGACGGTTGGCTGGTCCACCCCCGCTCCGGTGGCGGCCGCCTGGGTGGTGGCGGCGGAGCTGGGGGCTGCCGGGCTGGCCGGTGCCGGGCTTGACGCTGCCTGGCTTGACGGCGGCGGGGCGCTGCCTGCAGGGGGCGGGGCGCCGCCCGCGCCGGCAGTGCAACCGGACAGCAGGATCGCGACGGCGGCCGCCCCCGCACCGGCCCGGAACGTGCCGCGTCCTCGGGTGGCCCGCACAGCTGGCCCTATTGCCGGGTCCGCCGCGGCGGCCGGAATCCTGCGGCTTCGGCATGGGCTGTGGACAGGAACCAGACTTCGGCCCGGGTGTCCTCGAACGCGGAACTGGTCTCGTCGTGGTAGACCATGGAGGCCGCGTCGCCCTTGACCGTGAAACCGTCGGGTCCGCTGCCATCAGCGGCGGGTGCTGCCGACCCCTCGCCATAGGGCTGGGCGGCGGCGAGATGTCCGGCGGGTTCGGCTTCCGGGCGTGCCGCGGTCTGTGGCGTATCGAGGAACATGGCCGAGTGCCGGCTGTCAGCTTCGGTCAGCGCCGGCGCCGCGGTTGAGGGCGTCACCCGGCCATCCGTGGCCGACACGTCGGGGCCGGCTTCTGCCGCAGCGGACTCTGCGCCCGGCAGGGTGGGCGCCTGGGGTTGCGTGTATTCACGGTGGTGCACGGGGACGTTCGAAGCGGCCTGCGGTGCGGCGGAAGGCGTCCCGGACGCAATAGGCTCCTCGGTGGCGGCCGCCGTGGGCGCGGGCTCAGCTGCCGCGGGACGTCGGGGCTCGGAAATCCGCTCCGGTTCACGCTCCGGCTCCGCGGGGGATTCCGGTTCCGCGTGGGACGCGGCGTGGCCGGCGTCGTGCTCCGTGGGGGAGGTGGAAGCCGTACCGGTGGCAGCTGTCCCGACGCGCGTGGACCCGGAATTGCGCCGGGAACTGTTGCGGTTGAGCAGCCACCAGACGATGGCGACAATCGCCACGATGACGACAAGCCAGATGATCCAATCCATAGCAGAGCCTTTCGGTCCAGAGGGCAAGGTTGCCGTTGCTCGACGGTACGTCTGCCGTGAGGGGACTGTCCAGCCGGCCGGAATCCGGCCTGTAGCCTCGCATCATGGATTTTAAGAGACTGCGCATCCTCCGCGAGCTCGCCGACCGGGGGACGGTGGGAGCCACGGCGGAGGCCATGAAGGTCACCCCTTCCGCCGTGTCGCAGCAGCTCAAAACCCTCCAGGAGGAGCTGGGGGTCGTCCTGGTGGAGAAGTCCGGCAGAGGGGTGCGTCTCACGGAGGCCGGTCTGGCCATGGCGGGGGCAGCCGCCGAGGTCTCCACCGCCATGGCCCGCGCGGAGGCCACGATCGACACCTATCGGCAGGGCTGGCAGACACATGTGAAGGCGGCATTCTTTCCCAGCGCCGCCGAAATGTTCCTCCCCGGCCTCCTGCACCGGGTCAAAGCCATTGACGGGCTCCGTTTCCAGGCCCACTTTGAGGATCCCAACGTCGCCGGGTTCGCCGGGCTGACCGCCGACTACGACATCGTGCTGGCGCACAGTGTTGACGGGCCTGACGTCTTTGCCCGGCTGGGATTGACGGTTGTGCCGCTCCTGGAGGAACCCCTGGATGTGGCCCTCCCCGCCGGTCACGCGCTCGCCGGGAAGGCGGAGCTCCGCGCCGAAGACGTCATCGGCTTCCCGTGGATGGGTGTGCCCGAAGGATTTCCGTTCGACACCGTCCTCCGCCAGATCGAGGTCCAGGCGGACTCCCCGGCGGACCGCGCCCAGATGTTCCCCGATCTGAGGGTGCTCGAGGCCCTGGTCAGCGCGGGGCACGGACTGAGCCTGCTGCCGCGCTACACGGCCTTGAAGAACCAGGGGAGGGGCTTTGTGCTGCGACCGCTCGCCGGGGTCCAAGCCCGCCGCAGCATCGTCGCTCTGGCCCGCCCGGACGTCGCTGCCCGCACCACCATCGAGCAGGTCCTGACGCTTCTCAAGGCTGAGGCGCAGTCCGTCGCGGCGGCACCGGAGCTGCGGATCGCCGCCCGCCCGGAGCGATGACCCGGACCGGACTGTCCATCTAATGAGATAGCTGTCCACTATTTGACCGAAACATTCCCGGTTTTACGCTTAATGCGCCATTTCGGGTCGTTGCGCCTCATCGCGGAGCCCTAGACTTTGACCCATGAGTGAGGACATCCAGACAGCGACAGCGACCAAACCGGACATCAAGCCCCGCAGCCGGGTGGTCACCGACGGCATCCATGCGGCCCCCGCGCGCGGCATGTTCCGTGCGGTGGGCATGGGCGACGACGACTTCGCCAAACCGCAGATCGGCGTCGCGAGCTCCTGGAATGAAATCACTCCCTGCAACCTTTCCCTGAACCGGCTGGCCCAGGGCGCCAAGGAAGGCGTGCACGCCGGCGGCGGCTTCCCGATGCAGTTCGGCACCATCTCCGTCTCGGACGGCATCTCCATGGGGCATGAGGGCATGCACTTCTCCCTGGTCTCCCGGGAAGTCATTGCCGACTCCGTGGAAACCGTCATGCAGGCTGAGCGGATCGATGGCTCGGTCCTGCTGGCCGGCTGCGACAAGTCCCTGCCGGGCATGCTGATGGCAGCGGCCCGCCTGGATCTTGCCAGCGTCTTCCTCTACGCCGGCTCCATCATGCCGGGCTGGGTCAAGCTGGAGGACGGCTCGGAGAAGGAAGTCACCTTGATTGACGCCTTCGAAGCCGTCGGCGCCTGCGCGGCCGGCAAGATGAGCATGGAAGACCTCACCCGGATCGAAAAGGCCATCTGCCCGGGCGAGGGCGCCTGCGGCGGCATGTACACCGCCAACACCATGGCCTGCATCGGCGAGGCGCTGGGCATGTCCCTTCCCGGCTCGGCCGCACCGCCCTCGGCAGACCGCCGTCGCGACGAATTTGCCCGCAAGTCCGGCGAAGCGGTGGTGAACCTCCTCCGTCTGGGCATCACCGCCCGCGACATCATGACCAAGAAAGCCTTCGAAAACGCCATCGCCGTGACCATGGCCTTCGGCGGCTCCACCAATGCCGTCCTGCACCTCCTCGCGATCGCCCGCGAAGCCGAGGTCGAGCTGAACCTCGAGGACTTCAACCGCATCGGCGACAAGATCCCGCACCTCGGAGACCTCAAGCCCTTCGGCCGCTATGTCATGACCGACGTCGACAGGATCGGCGGCGTGCCGGTCATCATGCGCGCCCTGCTCGACGCCGGCCTCCTCCACGGCGACTGCCTCACCGTCACGGGCAAGACCGTCGCGGAGAACCTCGCGGCGATCAACCCGCCGGACCTGGACGGCAAGATCCTGCGGGCCATGGACAACCCCATCCACAAGACCGGCGGCATCACCATCCTGCACGGCACCATGGCCCCGGAAGGCGCCGTCGTGAAGAGCGCCGGCTTCGACGCCGACGTCTTCGAAGGCACGGCCCGCGTGTTCGAGCGCGAGCAGGGTGCCCTGGACGCACTCGACCACGGCCAGATCAAGGCCGGCGACGTCGTCGTCATCCGCTACGAAGGCCCCAAGGGCGGACCGGGCATGCGCGAAATGCTCGCCATCACCGGCGCCATCAAAGGCGCCGGCCTCGGCAAGGACGTCCTGCTGCTCACCGATGGGCGCTTCTCCGGCGGCACCACAGGACTGTGCATCGGCCACGTCGCCCCGGAAGCGGCCGACGGCGGCCCCATCGCCTTCGTCAGGGACGGCGACCGGATCCGCGTGGACATCGCCGCGCGCAGCTTCGACCTCCTCGTGGACGAGGCCGAGCTTGACGCCCGCAAGGTGGGCTGGGAACCGCTCCCGGCCAAGTTCACCAAGGGTGTGCTCGCCAAGTACGCCAAGCTCGTCCACAGCGCCTCCACCGGCGCCTACTGCGGGTGATTCTCTCTAAGCAGGGGTAACCAGGCTTAATAAGGGAGACTCCGAGGGGCCCCAAGCGGACGGCGTCCGCGCCGTCCGTTTGGGGAAGGAGCCTCCCGCCTGCCGCCGGAGGCTGTCAGGTCACAGGGAAATGTGAAGTTCAACAGGTGGACAGTGAAGTCCATATGGTGAGACAGTGCGTGGGCTCGTTGACACGTGTCTCACTCAGAGGGAAAACTGATTGCATGATCGCATCCGTTACCGTCGGCGCCGCTGCAGGTGTCTCCGTCGTCCTTACCAAGCGCGTGGCTCCATAGCCTGCACCGGTAACGAACCGTCACGCGCGAACCCCTCGAAGAGCCTCCGGCTGAGGGGTTCTTTTATTTCCGCACCGCAAGATCACTGATGATCCACCGAAGATCCACTAAGGAAGAGTCCGATGAGCAAAGGATCGCCGATCAGCCCCTCGCTGATGGCCACTAAGTCCGCTGGAGCCCCCAAGGCTTCGGACCGCGTCGAACGCGCGGCTGACGCCGGCGTCGACATTGCTGCTGTCTCTCCTGTCCTTGGACCGAACAACGTCGTACCCCCGACGGTGATGACCGGTTCACAAGCTATTGTCCGCTCGCTCGAAGAACTCGGCGTGGACGATATTTTTGGTTTGCCCGGTGGCGCGATCCTGCCCACCTACGACCCCTTGATGGCTTCGAGAATGAACCACGTTCTGGTCCGTCACGAACAGGGAGCCGGCCACGCCGCGCAAGGCTACGCCATGGTCACCGGACGGGTGGGCGTCTGCATCGCCACCTCCGGCCCCGGTGCCACCAACCTCGTCACCGCCATCATGGATGCCCACATGGACTCCGTGCCGATCGTGGCCATCACCGGCCAGGTCTCCAGCGGGGTGATCGGCACCGATGCCTTCCAGGAAGCGGACATCGTGGGCATCACCATGCCGATCACCAAGCACTCCTTCCTGGTGACCGACCCCAACGACATCCCGCACGTCATGGCCGAGGCCTTCCACCTGGCCTCGACCGGGCGTCCCGGCCCGGTGCTGGTGGACGTCGCCAAGGACGCCCAGCAGGGCCAGATGACCTTCTCCTGGCCGCCCAAGATCGACCTGCCCGGCTACCACCCGGTGCTGCGCGGCCACAACAAGCAGGTCCGCGAAGCCGCGCGGCTCATTGCCGCGGCCAACAAGCCCGTGCTCTACGTGGGCGGCGGCGTCGTCAAGGCGCACGCCTCGGCGGAACTGCTGGAGCTCGCGGAACTCTGCGGGGCCCCCGTGGTCACCACCCTGATGGCCCGCGGCGTCTTCCCGGACTCCCACCCGCAGCACGTCGGCATGCCGGGCATGCACGGCACGGTCTCCGCCGTGACGGCCCTGCAGCAGTCGGACCTGCTGATCACGCTCGGTGCGCGCTTCGATGACCGGGTCACCGGCATCCTGAAGTCCTTCGCCCCGAACGCCAAGGTCATCCACGCGGACATCGACCCGGCGGAGATCTCCAAGAACCGCACCGCCGATGTGCCGATCGTCGGCTCGGTCAAGGAGATCATCCCGGAACTGAGCGAGGCTCTGCGGACCCTGTTCGCCGCCTCCGGAACCCCGGACATCACCAACTGGTGGACCTTCCTGAACAACCTCAAGGAGACCTACCCGCTGGGCTGGACCGAACCCGACGACGGCCTCAGCGCACCGCAGCGGGTGATCGAACGCATCGGCGCGCTCACCGGCCCCGAGGGCGTCTTCGTCGCCGGCGTCGGGCAGCACCAGATGTGGGCCTCGCAGTTCATCAAGTACGAACGCCCGCACGCTTGGCTGAACTCCGGCGGAGCCGGCACCATGGGCTACGCCGTGCCGGCCGCCATGGGCGCCAAGGTGGGCAACCCGGACCGCGTGGTCTGGGCCATCGACGGCGACGGCTGCTTCCAGATGACCAACCAGGAACTGGCCACCTGCGCGATCAACAAGATCCCGATCAAGGTCGCCATCATCAACAACTCCTCACTGGGCATGGTGCGGCAGTGGCAGACCCTCTTCTACGAGGGCCGCTACTCCAACACCGATCTGAACACCGGCCATGACACCGTCCGGATCCCGGACTTCGTCAAGCTCGCGGACGCCTACGGCTGCGCCTCGTTCCGCTGTGAACGCGACGAGGACATCGACGCCACCATCCAGAAGGCCCTGGAGATCAACGACCGCCCCGTGGTCATCGACTTCGTGGTCAGCCCCAACTCCATGGTGTGGCCGATGGTCCCCTCCGGAGTCAGCAACGATCAAATCCAGGTGGCCCGCAACATGACCCCGGAATGGGAAGAGGAGGACTGAACATGACCCGCCATACACTGTCCGTTCTGGTCGAAGACAAACCCGGCGTGCTGACCCGCGTCTCCAGCCTCTTCGCCCGCCGGGCCTTCAACATCAACTCCCTGGCCGTCGGACCGACGGAAGTTCCGGGCATGTCCCGGATGACCGTCGTCGTCGACGCCGATGAGGAGCTCATCGAACAAATCACCAAACAGCTGAACAAGCTGGTCAACGTGATCAAAATCGTGGAGCTCACCTCCGAATTGTCCGTGCAGCGTGACCACATCCTGGTCAAGGTACGGGCGGATGCCGCAACCCGGCTGCAGGTCACCCAGGCTGCAGACCTGTTCCGCGCCGCCGTGGTCGACGTCTCCATAGAGTCGGTGGTCATTGAAGCGACAGGCCACCCCGAGAAACTCACGGCGCTGCTCTCAGTGCTCGAGCCATTCGGCATCCGCGAAATCGTCCAGTCCGGCACCCTGGCCGTGGGACGGGGATCCCGCTCCATGAGTGACCGGGCCCTGCGCAGCGCCTAAGGCAGCGGAGCAGGACCCAGGGCACCCGAACACCAAAGATGCCACGGCCGCACCCCCAAGTTTTTTCCTGACCAAGCACCATCTACGAATCCATCAATAAGGAGACACCCCAGTGACTGAAATGTTCTACGACGACGACGCCGACCTGTCGATCATCCAGGGCCGCACCGTCGCCGTGATCGGTTACGGCTCCCAGGGCCACGCCCACGCCCTCAGCCTGCGCGACTCCGGTGTTGACGTCCGCGTCGGCCTCAAGGAAGGCTCCACGTCCCGCGCCAAGGCCGAGGCCGAGGGCCTGCGCGTCCTGAACGTCGCCGACGCCGTCGCCGAGGCCGACCTCATCATGGTCCTCACCCCGGACCAGGTCCAGCGCCACGTCTACGCC
The DNA here is from genome assembly GCA_039636775.1 of Micrococcaceae bacterium Sec5.8. Classification (NCBI taxonomy): domain Bacteria; kingdom Bacillati; phylum Actinomycetota; class Actinomycetes; order Micrococcales; family Micrococcaceae; species Micrococcaceae bacterium Sec5.8. The sequence goes on along the minus strand of CP143429.1, from coordinate 2,520,702 downwards.
GAGGACATCGCCCCTAACCTGCAGGCCGGCGACGCCCTGTTCTTCGGCCACGGCTTCAACATCCGCTACGGCTACATCAAGCCCCCGGCCGACGTCGACGTCGCCCTCGTTGCCCCCAAGGGCCCGGGCCACATCGTCCGCCGCGAATTCGAGGCCGGCCGCGGCGTGCCGGACCTGATCGCCGTCGAGCAGAACCCGTCCGGCAAGGCCAAGGAACTGGCCCTGTCCTACGCCAAGGCGATCGGCGGCACCCGCGCCGGCGTCATCGAGACCACCTTCACCGAAGAGACCGAAACCGATCTCTTCGGCGAGCAGGCTGTCCTCTGCGGCGGCGCCTCCCAGCTGATCCAGTACGGCTTCGAGACGCTCACCGAGGCCGGCTACAAGCCCGAGGTGGCCTACTTCGAGGTCCTCCACGAGCTCAAACTGATCGTGGACCTCATGGTGGAAGGCGGCATCGCCAAGCAGCGCTGGAGCGTCTCCGACACCGCCGAGTACGGCGATTACGTCTCCGGCCCGCGGGTGATCACCCCCGAGGTGAAGGAAAACATGAAGGCTGTCCTGAAGGACATCCAGGACGGCACCTTCGCCAAGCGCTTCATCGACGACCAGGACGCCGGAGCCCCCGAGTTCAAGGCGTTGCGCAAGAAGGGTGAGGACCACCCGATCGAGGCCACCGGCCGCGAACTGCGCAAGCTGTTCTCCTGGATCAAGAACGAAGACGACTACACCGAAGGTTCAGTGGCCCGCTAGGCACTGACCGGCAGGGAGGCCGGACACCATTTCTGGGGTCCGGCTTCCCTGCTGTTGCGTGAGGTCCGCACCCACCCGATTCACCAAAATCCCCGCCTGTTATACAAGAGAGCTAAAGAGGTCACCGGTGACAAGCACCAAACCTGTAGTACTCCTCGCTGAGGAACTTTCGCCCGCCACGATCGAGGCCCTCGGCCCGGACTTCGAAATCCGCCACACCGACGGTGCCGACCGTTCCCAGCTGCTCTCTGCGATCGCCGATGTCGACGCGATCCTGGTCCGCTCCGCAACCAAAGTGGACGCCGAGGCCATTGCGGCCGCCAAGAACCTCAAGGTCATCGCCCGCGCCGGCGTCGGCCTCGACAACGTCGACATCAAGGCCGCCACGCAGGCCGGCGTCATGGTGGTCAACGCCCCCACCTCCAACATCGTCTCCGCCGCGGAACTCACGGTGGGCCACATCCTCAGCCTCGCCCGCCACATCCCGCAGGCGTCCGCGGCCCTCAAGGACGGCGAGTGGAAGCGCTCCAAGTACACCGGTATCGAGCTCTTCGAAAAGAAGATCGGTATCATCGGACTGGGCCGGATCGGCGCCCTCGTCGCGGCCCGCCTCAAGGGCTTTGATACGAAGATCCTCGCCTACGACCCCTACATCACTTCCGCCCGCGCCGCCCAGCTCGGCGTGCAGCTGGTGACCCTGGATGAGCTGCTCGCACAATCGGACTTCATCACCATCCACATGCCCAAGACGCCGGAAACGGTGGGCATGCTCGGCGCCGAGGCGTTCAAGAAGATGAAGAGCACCGCGTACGTCGTCAACGTCGCCCGCGGCGGCCTCGTCGACGAGGAAGCCCTCTACACTGCGCTGGAGGCAGGCGACATCGCCGGCGCCGGCGTCGACGTCTTCGTCCAGGAACCCAGCACCGACCTGCCGTTCTTCGGCCTCGACAACGTGGTGGTCACCCCGCACCTGGGCGCGTCCACGGACGAAGCGCAGGAAAAAGCCGGCGTTTCGGTCGCCAAATCCGTCCGCCTTGCCCTGGCCGGGGAACTGGTGCCCGACGCCGTCAACGTCGCCGGCGGCGTGATCGCCCCGGACGTCCGCCCCGGCATCCCGCTGATGGAAAAGCTGGGCCGGATCTTCACCGCCATGACGCACGCCTCGCTGACCCAGTTCGACGTCGAAGTGGCCGGCGAAATCTCCTCCCTCGACGTCAAGGTCCTCGAACTCGCCGCGCTTAAGGGCATCTTCGCCGACATCGTCACCGAGCAGGTCTCCTACGTCAACGCCCCCGTGATCGCCGAGCAGCGCGGCATCAACGTCCGGCTGATCACGACGCCGGACACGGAGTCCTACCGCAACGTCCTGACCCTGCGCGGGGCACTGAGTGACGGCACGCAGATCTCCGTGGCCGGAACCCTGACCGGGCCCAAGCAGATCCAGAAGCTCGTCGGCATCAACGGCTTCGAGGTGGAAATTCCCATCAGCGAACACCTTGTGGTGGTCGCCTACGCGGACCGCCCCGGCGTGATCGGCACCATCGGACACATCCTAGGCATGAACAACATCAACATCGCCGGCATGCAGGTGGCACGCCAGGACGAAGGCGGCCAGGTCCTGGCCCTGCTGACCATCGACAGTTCGGTTCCGCAGCAGGTCCTGGACGCCATCAAGGCCGGAATCGGCGCCGACATGGTCCGTGAAGTGGACCTCGAGGACTGAGGTTTCGGCGGCAGCCACCCGCGGCGGTTTCGACCGCCGCGGGTGGCCGCAATCACATGGCCGGTCTGCGTACAATGGCAACGTCCGATTATCGGATCCCGGCCCGCAGCCCGGCCTTTACTTTTGCACACCCGGCAGGGGACGCCTTCACTTCCGCAGGAAATGAACTTCGGTGTGCGCACGCAACCGAGCTTTCAGGAGCCAAATGAACGCCGTCCAGAGGTTCATCAGAAGCCGAGTGCTTTTGCTGACCGCGTCCATTTTGATCGCTTCCATGTGCCTCTCGGTTCTCGTGCAAAGCCAGTCGCAGGCCGCGCTGAACCGGACCGTCGACCAGAACTCCCGGGGCCTCTACGACATCCTCGTCCAGGCCAGGGCAGGCGGGAACGGCGGGCTCGTGCAGCCGGACATCGCCACCGGCCAGGGCGGCATCAGCTTCGAGCAGCTGGGTTCCCTCCGCGAGCTCTCCGGCACGTCCGTGGCGGCCCCGATCAGCCTCGTCTCCCGCGTCACCCAGAACCTCGAGTCCCCGCGGCTGGAAGCCACCGACTATCTGGGCTACAACGCCGCGCTGGCCGGCACCGCCGGGGACCCCAGCACCACGGACCCGGGCAAATGGCCGGCCGCCGAATCGGTCCTGTCCGAGACGCCCAAGAAATACCGGCTCACCGCCAGCGCCGTCAGCTCCGACGGCCACTCCGACCAGACCCTCTTCAACACCACCGCCGAAGGTTCCCTCGGCAAGGCCAAACTCATCGAGGAAGAGGTCGCAGGGGGTAAGAACGTCCGCATCGCCGGCCCCGCGGGGGAGACCGGCATCAAGTTCCCGGCCCCGGCCGGCGGCTCCGAGCACAACCTTTTCAACCTCTCCGTCGCGCTGCCCTCCGCGCCCCAGGTGACAGAAGCCGTCGTCGCCGTCGACCCCGCGTCCGAACGAGCCCTGCTCGGACCCGCCGGTGACTTCCTCGCCCCCCTGGAGAAGGCGCCCGCCGCGGACGCCCGCAACGCCGGCGCCATCGGCCAGCAGCTGGAAGAGCTCTTCACCACCGGCATCGGCATGGACGAACTCAAGGAGGGCCCGGACTTCCTCGGCGTCAAGCTCAAATACTGGGCCCCGCTGATGAGCCAGTACCAGCAGGCCAAGCGCAACGGCGCGCTGACCGAGGACTCGCAGGCCATCCCGCTGATCGTCCGCTCCGGCACCGCCGTTGACCTCACGTACTCCGTCAAGATTGAGGAAATCGACGCCGCCGGGAACGTCACCAGGGAGGTGGGCACCGCCGCCCGCTCGCTGGACAAGGACTACCTCCCGTTCGTCTCCAAGTCCCCGTTCGCCCTCGACTGGCCCGGATCCACGGACCTCTCGCAGCTCCTCGGGGACGCCGGAAGCTTCAGCCAGGGCCTCTACAACCCCGCCACCTGGAGCACCGACTTCGCGGCCGCCCCGCAATACCGGGACGGGAAAACCGCTGGCAACGGCGCCGTCGCCAAGACCGCCACCCCCGGTGACTGGATCACCGTGAACCGGTTGCCCGAGAAAGCAGCCAACGGCGCCGCCGTGGACCAGACCCAGCGCACGCCCGTCGACGAGCGCGCGTACCGCGAGTCCCTGGAAACCGGTAAGAAACCTGCCACTCCGTTGGCCATGGTGTACGGCACGTTCGACGCCGCCGCCGTCCAGGACGCAGCCGGAGACGTCAACCGCCTGCCGCTGGGGGGTTATGACCCCACACCGTTCACGCTCATCAAGGACGGCTCCGGCAAGGACGCCGGAAACACCGAACTCAAGCCCTCGCTCAGCGCCACGGGCCTGGTAAGCCAGTCCGCCGGTGCCATCACTGACTACTCCGGCCTGGCCGCTGCCCGCGGCTACGCGGAGAACGGCGCCGTGATCGACGCCGTGCGTGTCCGCGCCAACGTCCCCGGCAGCTGGAAGGACGCGCAGCCCGAGGTGGAGAAGCTCGCCAACGAGATCCGGGACCTGGGCCTGCAGGCCACCGTCGTGGCCGGCTCGGCACGCGAGGACACCAGCATCTTCGTCCCCGGCTACTCCAAGGACGACGCCGGCAAGGAGTTCCCGCTCGGCACCGTGCAGCAGTCCTGGGTCCGCCAGAACGCCGCAGACGCCGTCTCCGGCTCCCTCGCCGGCACCAACCTGGCCCTGCTGTTCCTGACCCTGTGCGGCGCGGCCCTGCTGACCGGCGCCTCCACTGTCAGCTACGTCCGGAAACGCCGCACCGAGGCCGGCACCCTGCGTGCCATGGGCTGGACCCAGCGACGGATCCGCTCCTGGGTGCTGGCCGAGTTCGGCGTGGGTGCCGGCGTGATCGCCGCCGCAGGCATCATCCTCAGCCTGCTCAGCTGGAGCCTTGCCACGGCCATCGTCTCGGCCTTGGTGCTGGCGTTGTACGTCGCCGCGGCCCTCTTCGCGGCCCGGGAGCTGCGCCACCGCGACGTGGTGGACCAGGAACCGCAGCACGATGAGCGGCTCCGTTCCGTGGACTCCCCGCTGACCTTCGCCACCCGGCAGCTGAGCACCAACAAGTTCAACACCATCTCCCTGGCCGTCGCCGTCGCCGTCTTCGGAGCCGCCGTGGGCGCGATGGTGGCGCTGCTGATCGACATTCCCCGCACGGCCGGAGCGAGTGCCCTCGGCGGCGTGGCTGCCGCGTCCATCGCCGTGCCGAGCATCATCCTCGGACTCGCCGGCGTGGCCGTGGGCCTGCTGCTGACCATGGTCACCGGCCGCTTCGAGCTGCAGGCCAAACGCCAGTATCTCGGCACGCTGAAGGCCATGGGCTGGAACCCGGACATGCTGGGCCAGGTCCGGTTCTTTGAAAACGCCGTGGTGGGCGCTGTGGCGCTGCCGGTGGGTGTCCTGGGCGCCCTGGGCGTGGGCCTGATCCTGGCCCCCTATGCCGCGCTCTGGGCCGCTGTCGCCGGGCTCGTGGCCGTACTTTGCTGGATTCCGATTGCAACGAAAGTGGTCCGATGAACAACGACCCGAACCTTGACCGTGAGGCGCACGAGCGGATGGCGGCGAGCACCCGCCGCGGTGTCCACCAGACCCGTGCCAACACGATCGTGAAGGCCGCGGACCACGCCACACCGCTGGAGCTCAGCAACATCACCATCCACTACGGCGGCGGCGGCCAGGGCGGCGCCGAACCTGTCAACGTGGTGGATGACTTCAACTTGACCCTGCACGCCGGCGAGATGCACTGCGTGGCCGGCCGCTCCGGCTCCGGCAAGACCAGCATCCTGACGGTCGGCGCGGGCCTGACCCTGCCGACGTCGGGCCGGGTCTTCTGGGAGGGCGACGCGCTCGAGACTATGGGCGAGGATGAAATCGCCGACCGCCGCCGTGCCCTCATCGGCTACGTCGACCAGGGCGGTGCCCTGATCGACGGCATGAGCGCCCTCGAGAACGTGCTGCTGCCCGCCGTGCCCGACGGCCAGGTGGCGGAGCGGCGCGACATGGCCAAAGACCTCCTGGACCTCGTGGGCCTCGGCCGGCGCATGCGCCACCGCCCGGCCCAGCTCTCCGGCGGCGAACGCCAGCGCGTGGCGATCGCCCGGGCCCTGATCCTGGGCACCCGCGTGCTGGTGGTCGACGAGCCCACCGCGAGCCTGGACCGGTCCTCGGCCAACCGCATCATCAGCATCCTCAAGGACACGACCTCGGACGGCATCGCCGTCCTGGTCGCTTCACATGACCACGAACTCGTCCGCCAGAGCGATACCCTCACCGAACTGATTTAGGCTGAAAACTGTGACAACTTCCGAAAAGACCCCGTTCTACATCACCACCGCCATCAGCTACCCCAACGGCGTGCCGCACATCGGCCACGCCTACGAGGTCATCGCCACCGATGCGATGGCCCGCTTCAAGCGCCTGGACGGCTACGACGTCTTCTTCATGACCGGCACGGACGAGCACGGATTGAAGATGCAGCAGACGGCCGAAAAGGAGGGCATCCCGGTCAAGGAACTGGCCGACCGCAACTCCGGTGCCTTCCGCCAAATGAGCGACGACCTCGGCATCTCCCTGAGCCGTTTCATCCGCACCACGGACGAGGACCACTACGAGGCCGCCAAGGCCCTCTGGCAGCGGATGGAAGCCAACGGCGACATCTACCTCTCCAAGTACGCCGGCTGGTACTCCGTCCGCGACGAGCGCTATTTCGTGGAGGACGAGACCGAGGTGCACGCCGACGGCCTCCGCTACGCCACCGAAACCGGCACCGAGGTGACCTGGACCGAGGAAGAGAGCTACTTCTTCAAGCTCTCCGCGTACCAGGACCGGCTGCTGGCGCTCTACGCGGACCACCCGTCGTTCGGCGCCCCGCACAACCGTTTCAACGAGGTGGTCAGCTTCGTCAAGGGCGGCCTGGAAGACCTCTCCATCAGCCGTACCTCCTTCGACTGGGGCGTCCCCGTCCCGGGCAACCCGGACCACGTGATGTACGTCTGGGTGGACGCCCTGACCAACTACCTGACCGGCGTCGGCTTCCCGGACACCGAATCGGAGTCGTTCCGGAAATACTGGCCGGCGGACGTGCATGTGATCGGCAAGGACATCTCCCGCTTCCACGCCGTCTACTGGCCGGCCTTCCTGATGTCCGCCGGGCTGGAACTGCCCAAGCGCGTGATGATCCACGGCTTCCTGCACAACAACGGCGTGAAGATGTCCAAGTCGCTGGGCAACGTGGTGGCTCCCGCGGACTGGGTGGCGCAGTACGGGCTGGACCAGGTGCGCTTCTTCCTGCTGCGTGAAGTGCCGTTCGGCGCCGACGGCTCCTACAGCCATGACGCGATCGTGGGCCGGATGAACTCGGACCTCGCCAACAACTTCGGCAACCTGGCCCAGCGGTCCCTGTCCATGGTGGCCAAGAACTGCGACGGCGCCGTCCCCGTCCCCGGAGGCTTCACCGCCGAGGACGCCGCGCTCCTGGGCCAGGCGAACGGGCTGCTGGACATCGCCCGCGCCGCGTTCGAGAAGCAGGAGTTCAGCCGCGCGCTGGAGGCCATCTGGACCGTCCTGGGTGACACCAACGCGTACTTCGCCGAGCAGGCACCCTGGGTGCTGCGCAAGACCGACGTCGAGCGCATGAACACCGTCCTGTACGTCACCCTTGAGGTGCTGCGGATCGTTGCCATCCTCGCCCAGCCGGTCATGCCGGCTGCCGCGGCGGCCATCCTGCGCACCCTGGGCCAGCCGGAGGGTGACGCGCGGGAGTTCGCCGCCCTGGGCACACCGCTCGACGCCGGAACGGCGCTGCCGGCCCCGGCTCCGGTGTTTCCGAAGTACGAGGAGCCCGCCGAGGCGTAACCGTTGCGCCGGGAGTTCGGATAGTGAGACAACTTGACCAGTATGTGGATGCCTTGGCTACGCTGACATCATGAGTGCATCCACGATTGATCTGGCCGTTATCCCCGGCGACGGCATTGGCCCCGAGGTCACCGCCGAGGCCGTGAAGGTTCTCGAGAAGGCCGCAGCCGCGGAGGGCATCGTGTTGCAGCAGACCCATTACACCCTGGGGGCGCAGCACTGGCTCGAGACGGGGGAGACCCTGCCGGCGGAGATCCTCGCCGATCTCCGCACCCGCGACGCGATCCTCTTTGGTGCCGTCGGGGCGGCTCCGGGTGACACCCGGATCCCCTCCGGCATCATCGAGCGCGAACTGCTGCTCAAGCTGCGCTTCAGCCTGGACCACTTCGTCAACCTGCGGCCCTCCCGGATCTACCCCGGCGTCGCCAGCCCGCTCGCCGACCCCGGCGACGTCGACTTCATCGTGGTCCGTGAGGGCACCGAGGGCCCGTACGTGGGCAACGGCGGGGCCCTGCGCGCCGGCACCCCGCAGGAAGTGGCCACCGAGGTTTCGCTGAACACCGCCTACGGCGTGGAGCGCGTGGTCCGGGACGCCTTCCGCCGGGCCAGCAGACGCCCGCGCAAAAAGCTCACCCTGGTGCACAAGCACAACGTCCTGGTCTTCGCTGGACATTTGTGGAAACGCACCGTGGAAGCCGTGGCCCAGGAGTTCCCCGAGGTCACGCACGACTACCTGCACATTGACGCCGCCACCATCTTCATGGTCACCGATCCCGCCCGGTTCGATGTGATCGTCACGGACAACCTCTTCGGCGACATCATCACCGACCTCGCCGCGGCCATCACCGGGGGCATCGGCCTCGCCGCGTCCGGCAACATCAACATGGAACGCACCGCCCCGTCCATGTTCGAACCTGTCCACGGCTCGGCGCCGGACATCGCCGGCCAGCAGAAGGCGGACCCGACGGCGGCCATCCTCTCCGCCGCCCTCCTGCTGGACCACCTTGGGTACGGCACCGCCGCCCGCAACATCGAAGCCGCCGTTGTTGCCGACGTTGCCGGCCGCGGCGCCACGGCCCGGAGCACCAGCGCCATCGGTGACGCCATCGCCGCCGCCCTGTAGGGCCCTCCGGGCACGGGCCGGGCGGGCCGTCATCGGGCGTAAACTTGATCCGAATCACCAAAATGCTGCCGTGGTCCGGGGATGAACCACGTCCCACGCCCGGCAGCCGACCGTGGAGGAACCATGACTCAGACTGCCCATGGCGTCGAATTCACCCAGCAGCTCTCGGCAACCCCGAAGTCCGCTGACGAACGTGCTGCCATCCTGGCGAACCCGGGTTTCGGCAACTATTTCACCGACCACACCGCCATCGTCGACTACAGCGCCGACGCCGAGGGCACGGGCGGCTGGCACGATGCCCGGGTTGAGGCGTACGGTCCCATCTCGTTGGACCCCTCCGCCGCGGTGCTCCACTACGGCCAGGAAATCTTCGAGGGCCTCAAGGCCTACCGCCACTCCGACGGTTCCATCTGGACGTTCCGCCCGGAAGCCAACGCCGCGCGCCTGAACAAGTCCGCCCGCCGTCTGGCGCTTCCGGAGCTCCCCGAGGAGTACTTCCTCGGCGCCATCCGCGAGCTTGTCACCGCGGACAAGGAATGGGTTCCCGCCGGCGACGGTGAAGCCCTGTACCTGCGCCCGTTTATGATCGCCACCGAGGCCTTCCTCGGCGTCCGCGCCGCCCGCGAAGTCTCCTTCCGCGTCATCGCCTCCCCGGCCGGGAACTACTTCGGCGGCGAACTCAAGCCCGTCTCCATCTGGATTTCCCGCGAATACGCCCGCGCCGGCCGCGGCGGCACCGGCGCCGCCAAGTGCGGCGGCAACTACGCGGCGTCGCTGATCGCCCAGCAGGAAGCTGAATCCCACGGCTGCAAGCAGGTGCTGTTCCTGGACCAGTTCAACGACAACGCCGTGGAAGAACTCGGCGGCATGAACGTGTTCTTCGTGATGAAGGACGGCTCACTGGTCACCCCCGCGCTGAGCGGCACCATCCTGGAGGGCATCACCCGCATGTCGGTCATCCAGGTGGCCCGGGACATGGGCCGCGAGGTCTCCGAGCGCAAGATCACGCTGGATGAATGGCGCGACGGCGTGGCGTCCGGCGAGATCGCCGAAGTTTTCGCCTGCGGCACCGCCGCCGTCATCACCCCCATCGGCGTGCTCAAGGACGACACCGAGTTCATCGGCTCCGAGGACGCCACAGCGGGGGAGACCACCATGGCTATCCGCGAGCAGCTCCTGGGCATCCAGACCGGCGCCATCGAGGACACCCACGGCTGGCTGACCCGCCTCGCCTAAGCAGTTCCCGGCAGCACGCAGCGTTCGACGGCGGCCCCCACCTTCCGGTGCGGGGCCGCCGTCGTGCATTCTCGGGCGATGCCGCGCCACGGCCGTGGGCGGCGGAGCGGGCGATCGTTTCCCGTCCACGTCGGTGGCAGGATGGTCAGGTGATCCCCGATGACTCCCGCGCCGTGCTGCGCAGCACCGAGCTGACCCGCTTCCGGCTCGCCCCCAACCCGGGACCGATGAGCCTGAACGGGACCAACTCGTACGTGATTTCCGCGCCCGGAGCGGCGGGCACGGTCGTGGTGGATCCCGGCCCGCTGGATGAACCGCACCTGCAGGACCTGGCCGGCGCCGGCGCCGTCGAACTCATTCTGATCACCCACCGGCACGCGGACCACACCGCGGCAGCGGCCCGGTTCGCCGAACTGACCGGGGCGCCCGTGCGCGCCATGGATCCCGCCCACTGTGTCGGCGGCAGCCCCCTGGTGGACGGGGAAGTCATCCAGGCCGCCGGCACTGACATCCGTGTGGTGGCGACGCCGGGGCACACCTCGGACTCGGTCTGCTTCCACCTGCCGCACGACGGCGCCCGCGGCTCGGTCCTCACCGGCGACACGATCCTGGGCCTCGGCACCACGGTCCTGGATTTCCCCGACGGCACGCTGGGGGACTACCTGGCCTCGCTGGAGAAGTTAAAACGTCTGGGCCCCGCCACCGTCCTGCCCGCCCACGGCCCCCTGCTGCCGGCGCTGGACACGATCGTCCGGTCCTACCAGGACCACCGGCAGGACCGCCTCGCCCAAATCCGGTCCGCCCTCGACCACCTGGGCCCCGACGCCGGGGTGGCTGCGGTAGCCGACGCCGTGTACGCCGCCGTCGATCCCGCCGTGCGGCCTGCGGCTGAACTGTCCGTGGCCGCGCAGCTGCACTACCTGCGCTCAGGCGGCGGCGCCGGCTAGGTCCGGCCGGGCGCGCCGGAGACGGTACGCTAGGAGCCATGCGTATCGCCCGGTTTGTAGTCGATTCTGATCCCCTCTACGGCATTGTTGAAGGTGAGTCCGGCAGTGAGGAAGTCACTGTCATCCACGGCGACCCCTTCTTCCACGGGGTGGAGCGAACCACCGTCCGGCACAAGCTGGAGGACGTCCGGTTGCTCGCCCCGATCATTCCGCGCAGCAAGGTCATCGGCGTGGGCCGCAACTTCGTCGAACACGCCCGCGAACTCGGCAACGAAGTCCCGGCGCAGCCGCTGCTCTTCCTCAAGCCCAACACCTCCGTGATCGGGCCCAACGATCCAATCGTCCTGCCGGAGTTTTCCGAGGAAGTGTCCTTCGAAGCCGAGCTCTGCGTCGTGATCGGCCGGATCTGCAAGGACGTCCCCGAGGAGCGCGTCGACGACGTCATCTTCGGTTACACGTGCGGCAACGACCTCACCGCCCGCGACGTCCAGAAGACGGACCTGCAGTGGGCCCGGGCCAAGGGTTTTGATACCTCCGCCCCGCTGGGACCGTGGATCGAGACCGAACTGAACACCGAAGACCTGCAGATCCAGGGCCGCCTCAACGGCGAGCTGCGCCAGGACGGCAGCACCAGCCAGATGATCCGCGGCGTCCGCGAACTCGTCTCCATCGTGTCGCAGGCCTTCACCCTGCTGCCCGGCGACGTCATCATGACCGGCACCCCCGCCGGCGTCGGACTCGTGGAAGCCGGTGACCGTTTCGAGGTTGAAATCGAGGGCATCGGCCGCCTCTCCAACCCGGTGGTCCGCCGCTAAATGCAACGCCGGGACCGATCATGAGCAACGGCTGGTGGCGCGGACCCCGGCCGGGGTCCCGGCGCAGCCGGTCGTTCCTGCTCTTCGCCCTGGGTTCCATCGGCACCTTCGCCATGGCCGCCCGCGCCGTCCACTGGTTGGACGGGCCGCCCTGGCTGGCGCTGGCCTTCCTCGGGGTGGGCCTGGCGCTGGCAGGGTACTACCTCCTGAAGTTGCTGTCCCGTCCGCAGCCGGCGCGCGCCCGCAAGCGGTAAAGCGCCCGGCCGCAAGCGGTAAAGTTGGAGTCACTATGACTACTCCTACTGCGCCCGACGCCGTCTCCAGCTCCGCCCCCCGTGTGATTCGCGAAGTCACCGCCGACACCCCCGTGCGGGTCCGGTTCTGCCCGTCGCCCACCGGCACCCCGCACGTCGGCCTGATCCGCACCGCCCTCTTCAACTGGGCCCACGCCCGGCACACCAAGGGCACCTTCGTGTTCCGCATCGAGGACACGGACGCGGCGCGCGACTCGGAGGAGAGCTACCTGCAGCTGCTGGAGGCGCTCAAGTGGCTCGGCATCTCCTGGGAAGAGGGCGTGGAGGTCGGCGGACCGCATGAGCCGTACCGCCAGTCCCAGCGGCTGGACCTGTACAAGGACGTAGTCGCCAAGCTGGTCGAGGCCGGCTACGCCTACGAGTGCTACTCCTCCCCGGACGAGGTCGAGGCCCGCCACCGCGCTGCCGGCCGGGACCCCAAGCTGGGCTATGACAACTTCGACCGCGACCTCAGCGCCGAACAGCTCGCCGCGTTCCAGGCCGAAGGCCGCCAGCCGGTGCTCCGGGTCCGGATGCCGGATACGGACGTCACCTTCACCGACATGGTCCGCGGGGACATCACCTTCAAGGCCGGCAGCATCCCGGACTACGTGATTGTCCGCGCCGACGGCTCCCCGCTCTACACCCTGGTCAACCCCGTCGACGACGCGCTCATGGGCATCACCCACGTGCTCCGCGGCGAGGACCTGCTCTCCTCCACGCCCCGCCAGGTGGTCCTGATCCGCGCGCTGATGGACATCGGCGTCGCCAGCTACCTGCCGGTCTTCGGCCACCTGCCGTACGTCATGGGCGAGGGCAACAAGAAGCTCTCCAAGCGCGACCCGCAGTCCAACCTGTTCCTGCTCCGGGACCGCGGCTTCATCCCCGAGGGCCTGCTCAACTACCTGTCCCTGCTCGGCTGGAGCCTCTCGGCCGACGAGGATATCTTCACCGTGGAGCAGCTAATCGAGCACTTTGACGTCAACGACGTCCTGGCCAATCCGGCCCGCTTCGACATCAAGAAGGCCGAGGCCATCAACGGCACGCATATCCGGATGCTCGGTGCCGAGGACTTCCGCGGCCGGCTCGTGCCGTACCTGCGCGCCGCCGGGCTGGTCGGCGACACCCTCACGGTGCGCCAGGAGGAGATCCTCGCCGAGGCGGCCCCGCTGATCCAGGAACGGATCTCGCTGCTGGGCGAAGCCCCCGAGATGCTCGCGTTCCTGTTCAAGAACGACACCGCGATCGACGTCGCGGATGACGCCCGCAAGGGCCTTCCGGAGAACCTCACCGAGGTGCTCGACGCCGCCCTGGCCGCCCTCGAGCCGCTGGCCGAATGGACCGCGGACACCATTCAGGCTGCCCTGAGGGAAGCCCTCGTGGAAGGCCTCGGCGTCAAGCCGCGGCTGGCGTTCGGCCCGGTCCGCACTGCCATTTCCGGGCGCCGGATCTCACCGCCGCTCTTCGAATCCATGGTGATCCTGGGCAAGGACTCATCCCTGGCACGGCTGCGCGCGTTCCGCGGCTGATGATGAGCTCACCCCAGGCCCACACCCGGACCAGTGCCCTGGCTGCTGGCCTGGGCGGCGTCCGCGGCGTCCTGTTCGACATTGACGACACCCTGGTGGACTTGGAGTTCGCCATGACCGCAGCCCTCCGCGACGTCAGCGAACATCTCCTGCCCGGCCTTGACCAGGCCGGGTGGGAGAAGTTTGGCCGGATCTTCACCCGCGAGACCACCCACTTCTACGACCGTTATCTCGCCGGTGAGCTGAGTTTCGATGAACAGCGGCTGCTCCGCGGCCGGGCGGCGCTGGGCCACTTCGGCGTGCAGCTGGACGAAGGGGATCAGGCCCACCACTGGGTCAGCTCCTACGCCAGCCGGCAGCACGGCTACATCCGCGCGTTTGATGACGTCACCCCGATCCTTGATGCGCTCGATGCCGCCGGCATCCCCTACGGTGCGGTGAGCAACAACGTCCACGACTACCAGCGCGTCAAACTGAACGCCGCCGGCCTGGAACGTATCAGCGTGCTCGTGGGGACCGACACCGTGGGCGCGGCGAAACCGGACCCGGCCATCTACCTCGAAGGCGTCCGCCGGCTGGGGACCGGAGCCGGCGAGACGCTTTACGTGGGGGACAACCGCCTACTCGACGCGGACGGCTCGACGGCGGCCGGCCTGCTGGGCGTCTGGCTGAACCGCGGCGGGGTACCGGCGCCGGGCTTCGAGGGCCGCGAGATCGCATCCCTAATGGAGCTGCTGGCCTAGCCGCCACGACCCTGGCACCAGCCCCTCCGGCAGCGCCCGCGCAAGGAAAACTCAAGGTCCTGCCGCAACGATTACCACCACAGCTGGTTCTGGGGGGATGTTTCGGCTTCCGCGATGAAGTCCCATTGAGGCGCCACCCGGTCGACTACGGGGGTGGTGTTCGTGAAGGCGTCTACAGGCGGGCGGCTGCGACGGCTGGTGCTGGGTCTCGCGGTGTGTGCCCTCATGATGGCCGGCGTGACGCCAGGGCACGCCCAATCGCAGGTTACTGTCCTGCACGTTTTCTTGGCCGCAGGGCAGTCAAATATGTCCGGACGCGGCCTTCCGGGTTTTTCCACCGAGGACCTGGCGGACACGCGGATATTCCAGTTCGGCGCCAAGGTCCGGACGCTGCGTCTAGCGACGGTTCCCCTGGATATGTTCGACACCGCCACCGGCATCTCCCCGGCAACAACATTCGCCCGTGAATACTTGGCGGCGCAGCCCTCTAACGTGGGTGTGCTCCTTATCCCGGCAGCCTACGGCGGAACTGGGTTCACGAGTACGCCAAACACTCCCACGTGGTCTGTGGGTGCGGCCTCGTCGCCAGAGTATGACCTGCCCGCGAAAGCCGTGTCTCAGGCGGTCGCGGGCATGGCGGCAGCGCGAGCAGCCGGTTACGTCGTCGTGCTCCAGGGTGTGCTTTGGCATCAAGGAGAAAACAACTCGTCGACTTCGACGGCGGCATACAGCGTCATGCTGGATAAGCTCATCTCTACGCTGAGAACCGGGTTGGCGGCACCCAGCCTGCCCTTCGTCGTTGGGCGCATGGCGCCGGAGGGAATCGCGGCAACTCCCGGCCGCATGAACGTGGACAGGGCACACTTCGAAACGCCGTCCCGGGTGGCCGGAACCGGCTTTGCCCCGTCCACGACGGGCGGCATCAACGTAGGCGATACGACCCATCTCTCCCGGAAGGGCGTGGAATACCTTGGAAGGACCTATCTCGACGCATTCAAGCAGGCCACCAGCCCTCCGCCCACTTCGCTCTCGGGGTCGGCTCCGACCATAATCGACGGGTCAAAGGTGGGCGTCAGACTCACAGCCTTTCCTGGAATCTGGGGCCCGGCGCCGGTCTCCCTGACGTATCAGTGGTTCCGCTCGAATGTGGCCGTCAGCGGTGCCACCGGTGCTACTTACACACCCGGGAGCACGGAGTTGGATCGGACCATCACGGTGAAGGTTACCGGCATCAAAGCCGGTTATGCCGCAGTTTCCAGAATTTCCCCGGGCGTGAAGATCAGCACGCCCGGCACCCTTACGTCGGCCACGCCCGCAATATTTGGTGCCGCCAAAGTGGGGGCCCCGCTTACTGCGGTGCCTGGTTCGTGGGGTCCGGGGCTGGTCACCCTGTCCTACCAGTGGTATCGCTCGCACATAGAGGTCAGCGGTGCCACCGGCCCCACCTACACCCCGGGTGGGGCCGAGCTGGGTCGGACCATCACCGTAAAGGTCAGCGGAACCAAATCCGGCTACTCCACGATCTCCAGAACTTCCTCCGGCGTGAAGATAATTACGCCTGGGACGCTGACACCTGCGATTCCCGTGATTAGCGGTGCCGCGAGAGTCGGGGCGAAGCTGACCGTAGCGGCCGGCTCTTGGGGTCCGGCGCCGGTCAGCCTGTCCTATCAGTGGTACCGCTCACAAGTGAAAATCAGCGGGGCAACCGGTGTCACCTACACTCCTAGTGGCAGTGACTCGGGCAGGACGATCACCGCGAAAGTTACAGGCGCCAAGGCGGGTTACTCCACCGTCACCAGGACCTCCGCCGGCCTGAAGATCAGTTTGTCCGGAACGCTCGCGAGCGCCGGAGCGGGGTACTAAGCGGCGCGCCGAAATTGCAGGTTCCCCGCCGCCCTGGGATCGGCGCCCCGGCCACGGTCGACGCTTGAGGGCTCGATTTGTACAGACGGAAACTCTCGGGTAAAGTAATTACTCGTGCTGAGGCGCCGGGAGCGCGGGTTTAGACCCTCGAATCCAGCCCGAAAGTATCATTGGGATATGGTGTAATTGGCAACACTACGGTTTCTGGTACCGTCATTCTAGGTTCGAGTCCTGGTATCCCAGCTCTGAAAAATCCGCGGTACACCGCGGCTAATCAGGGGTTTAGGCCGGTTCGCCGGTTTGAACCACTTGCTGAGTGGATGAAATAATCACTGAGCGCGAATGGCAGAAATGCTGTTCTGGAGAGTACGCGGCCCCATCGTATAGCGGCCTAGTACGCTGCCCTCTCACGGCGGTAACGCGGGTTCGAATCCCGCTGGGGTCACAGATGAAACGGTCCCGGGCATCAGCCCGGGGCCGTTTTTCGTTGCCACGGGCACCGGTGGACGGATCTGGTGAGCCCAACACTGGCATGATTGTCCAGTGAGCTCCGACGAAACCACCAGCCAGGCAGTCGAACTGCTGGACGCCGTCTACCGTGATCTGGCGTCAAACGAACTGCCCCTGGCACTGCCCGGCGCCGATGAGGCCCGGCGCGACATCCGCAACGCCCTCGCCCAGCTTGAGGACTACATCCTGCCCCGATACCGCAGCCTGGACGCTCCGCTGCTTGCTGAGGTGGGGGGCTCCACCGGGGCCGGGAAATCGACCCTGGTGAACGGCCTCGTGGGACATGCGGTCACCCGGGCCGGTGCCATCCGGCCCACTACCCGCCAGCCCATCCTGCTCCACCACCCGGCTGACGGGCGCTGGTTCGAAGGCCAGCGGGTGCTCCCGGGCCTGAGCCGGATCCGCGGCACGGTGAACCGGGAGCCGCTGCCCGCCAGCCAGGCCGGCCCCACTCCGGACGCGGCGGCGATCACCTCGCTGGTGCTTGTTGCCGACGCCGCGGTGCCGGAAGGAATAGCGCTGCTGGACGCGCCCGACGTCGACTCGATCTCCGCCGATAACCGCAAGCTCGCGGGGCAACTGCTGGCGGCGGCTGACCTCTGGATCTTCGTCACCACCGCCAACCGCTATGCCGACGCCGTCCCCTGGCGGCTGCTGCTCGACGCGGCCTCCCGGGACATCACGGTGGCGGTGGTCCTGGACCGGGTCCCGGCGGCCGCCGAATCCGAGGTCAGTGCCGACCTGCAGTCCATGCTCAGCAGGCAAGGCCTTGGCGCGGCGCGCTTCTTCGTTGTCCCCGAAGCCGCCCTGGACAGCATGGGGATGCTGCCGGCCCCGGCCGTGGAACCGTTGCGGCTCTGGCTGCAGGAACTTGCCGCGGACGCCGCAGGGCGCGCCGACATCGCCAGGAGGACCCTCAACGGAACGGTCAAGGCGCTGGGGGAGCGGGTGGAGGCGGCGGCGAACGCCGCCGGGGCCCAGGAGCATGCCGCTGACGTCCTCGCCGGCGATGCCCGAGGCGCCTACGAGGACGCCGTCATCAGAATTCTCGAGGCCACCCGTGATGGTGCACTGCTGCGGGGTGAGGTCCTGGCCCGGTGGCAGGATTTTGTGGGCACGGGCGAGTTCTTCCGGGCCATGGAACAAAACATCGGCCGGTTCCGTGACCGGATGGGCGCGTTCTTCCGCGGCGAACCGGCACCGGCCGTACGGGTCGAGACGGCGATCGAGACCGGCCTGCAGGCCGTCATCATCGATGAGGCCGCCAACGCGGGCGACGATGCGGACGGACGCTGGCGCTCCGATCCGGCCGGCCGCCAACTGCTGGGCAACGACGAACTCTCCGGGACTTCCGACGGGTTCGCCGAGAAAGCCGCCGCCGAGATCAGAGCCTGGCAGGGGAGCCTGATGGAACTGATCCGGACCGAGGGGCAGGGCAAACGCACGCAGGCGCGCTGGCTGTCCTTCGGCATTAACGGCCTCGGCGCCGCCCTCATGATCGTGGTGTTCTCCATGACCGCCGGGTTGACCGGGCTGGAAGTCGGCGTTGCCGGAGGTACGGCCATTGCCGGCCAGCGGCTGCTCGAAGCGGTGTTCGGTGAGGACGCGGTCCGCCGTCTCGCCAAGACGGCACGCGAGGACCTCCACTTCCGCTGCCAGAACCTGCTTCAGCAAGAACAGCAGCGCTTTCTGGACCGGCTCGCACCTTCCATCGGGCTGGAACCGGCAGTGCTCGCCGGCCACGCCGCGGCCCTTCGCCGGCTGGCGGCCTCCGCATGAGCCGCCACGCCGCCGCCGTCGAAGCTACCCGGCTGGACCGCAGGCTCGACGCGCTGAACCAGGCACGGGAACTGGCCGCCGGGGCTCTCCCCGACGAGGACCTGGACGCCGTGCTCCAGGTCCTGGACCGGGCGGGCTCCCGGCGTTCCCTCTCAGCGGACCACACCGTCGTGGGCTTCTTCGGAGCGACAGGCAGCGGAAAATCCTCCCTCTTCAACGCTGTCAGCGGAGCGGAAATCGCCACGGCGGCCGCCCGCCGGCCCACCACCTCCGAGCCGCTGGCCGGCATCTGGGGAGCCGAGGGCAGCGACGAACTCCTGGACTGGCTGGAGGTCCGGAACCGGCATCACGCGAGTCCCGTACCGGGGCTCGCCGCTGAGGACACGGGCCTGATCCTCCTGGACCTGCCCGACTTTGACTCCACCCGCGCCGCCAACCGGGAGATTGTGGAACGGATGGTGGGGCTCGTGGATGTCCTGATCTGGGTCCTCGATCCACAGAAGTACGCCGACGCCGCAGTCCACAACGACTTCCTCACCCCGCTGGCCTCGCATGGCGCGGTCACGCTGGTGGTGCTGAACCAGATCGACCGCCTGCCGGACCGGGACGTCCCGGCCGTGCTGGAATCCCTGAAAGGCATCCTGGCCCGGGACGGGTTGGGCAAGGTCCAGGTCCTCGGCGCCTCCGCCGTCGTAGGAACCGGCGTTGGCAACGTGCGGGCCGCCATCCGGCAGGTGGCCACGCAGCGTCAGGCCCAGTCACAACGCCTCGGCGCAGACGTCAGCCGCGCCGCTGCACTGCTCGCCCAAGCCTCGGGAACGGGGGAGGCGGCCGGGGCCACGGCGGCCACGAGGTCCCGGCTGGCGGAGGAACTCGCTGTCGCGGCGAACGTCCCCGTGGTGGTGGACGCCGTCGTCCGGTCCTACCAGCTGGAGTCCACCCGCCGCACGGGCTGGCCCGTCACGCGCTGGCTGGTCCGCTTCCGCCCCGATCCGCTCCGCCGGTTGAACCTCCGCCGCGGGGGCGCCAGCCCGGCGGTGAACCGCACGTCGTTGCCGCCGGCAGGCGCCCCCGAGCGTGCCCGCACAGACGCTGCAGTGCGGGCCTTCGCCGACGCCGCCTCTGACGGCGCTCCTGGCCCTTGGCGCTCTGTCATCCGGGGCGCCGCCCGCGAGGGCCGGGAACAGCTGCCGGATGCGCTGGATCAGGCCGTCGCGTCCACTGAGCTGAAGGCCGGGAGCAAGGCATGGTGGTGGACGCCGTTCAATATCGTGCAATGGCTGGCGCTGCTGACAGCGTTTGGCGGCTTCGCCTGGCTGGGCGTGCTCGCGGGGCTGGGCTACTTTCAACTTCCTGTGCCCGAGGTTCCGCGCGAGCAGGGCTGGCCGCTGCCTACCATCATGATCGCCGGTGGGGCGCTGCTCGGAATTGCCCTTGCCCTCCTGGCGAAGTTCATCGCCGGCCTCGCAGCACGGGGTCGCGGCGCGACCGCCCGGAGACGGCTGAAGGCTGCCGTCGCTGCGGTGGCGGATGATCGGGTGGTGGAGCCCGTGGCGCTGGAGGTTTCCCGGCTGGCCTCGTTCAATAAGGCAATACAGGCCGCGGCGCGCTAAGCCTGTACGGCGTTCGCAGCTGCCGGTGAGCGTGCGGCCCCTCTGACCGGGCCGCCCACAGCTCGCTTCTATAGGGCAGCGGCTGCGTCGCGGACCTTGATCATGGTGCGCAGGTTGCGGGTGGTGGTGGAGGCCTTGTACTTCGGCTTTGACGAGAGCTTGCTGAACGGACTGTCCAGGGTGCCGCCTGCCGGCGCCAGCCAAGCCAGCGCCTCAGGTCCCAGCGCAGTGACCTGCGCGCCGTCGAGGGCACGGCCGGCCTCCAGGAGTTCGGCCAGAACGCCACTGTCCGAGCCGAGGGTGAGATAGGTATGGGTGGACGCGTCGTCGGCAGGGTAGGGGCACGCCGCCACCAGGTCACCCACCCGGTCCGCCGGCAGCACCACCACCCACGCGTCGTACCCGAAAACCTCCCGCAGGCACGCCTCGAATTCCTTCTTCACCCCGGCGGACGGCAGCCCGCTGGCGAGTACCACGTTGCCGCTCGCCAGGAGCGTCCTTACTTTCGAGAATGGACGGGATGCCAGAGCTTGCTTCAGGTCGGCCATTTTGATGGTGATGCCGCCCACGTTGACGCCGCGGAGGAACACTGCGTAACTGCTCATGCGGACAGCATAGGGCTAGTCGTTGGTCTTGCGCAGCGCCTCGGTCAGCACCCGGGCCGCGTTGCAGACCACTTCGGCGTGGAGCCTGCCGGGCTGGCGGGTGAGGCGTTCGATCGGGCCGGAGATGGACACTGCCGCGATCACCCGGCCGGACGGACCGCGCACCGGGGCCGAAACGGAGGCGACCCCCGGCTCGCGTTCGCCGAGGCTCTGGCCCCAGCCCCGGCGTCGGACACCGGCCAGCACGGTGGGGGTGAAACGGGCGGACTGCAGGCCCTCCAGAAGCCGGTCGTGGTCCTCCCACGCCAGCAGCACCTGGGCAGCGGAGCCGGCCTTCATGGACAACTGCGTGCCGACGGGAATGGTGTCGCGCAGGCCGATGGGCCGCTCGGCGGAGGCGACGCAGACGCGCCATTCACCCTGCCGCCGGAAAATCTGGGCGCTTTCCCCGGTGGCGTCGCGCAACTGCATCAGAACCGGCCCGGCGGAGGCGATCAGGCGGTCCTCGCCCGCGGCGGAGGCGAGCTCCACGAGGCGGCTGCCGAGCACGAATCTGCCTTGGATGTCGCGGCTGACCAGGCGATGGTGGACCAGTGCCAGGGCCAGCCGGTGCACGGTGGGCCTCGCCAGACCCGTGGCTGCCACCAGCTGCGCCAAGGTGGTGGGCCCGGCCTCGAGTGCATCAAGCACATGGGCCGCTTTATCGATGACACCGACGCCACTAGAATTGTCCATGTAATGATATTGCCGTCTCATTATCTGAGATGCAAGTCAACGCGCTGGCGCATGACGCGGGCGTGCTGATTCAGTGGAGAGAACAAGCCCGCAAGTACGGAACACCGCAGTGAAGGGAGATGGCCGTGGCAAAGACACTGGCCGAGAAAGTCTGGGACGCGCACGTGGTGCGCAAAGGCGATGGCGAAGGAGCCAACGCCCAGCCCGACCTTCTCTTCATCGACCTCCACCTGGTGCACGAGGTGACCTCGCCACAGGCCTTCGAGGGCCTCCGGCTCGCCGGGCGCCCACTGCGCCGGCCGGACCTCACCATCGCCACCGAGGACCACAACACTCCCACGCTGGACATCGACAAGCCAATCGCCGATCTCACCAGCCGCACGCAGATCCAGACCCTGCGCAACAACTGCCAGGAATTCGGCGTCCGGCTGCACTCGCTCGGGGACGCCGAGCAGGGAATCGTCCACGTGGTCGGGCCGCAGCTTGGCCTCACCCAGCCAGGCATGACCGTGGTCTGCGGCGACTCCCACACCTCCACCCACGGGGCCTTCGGTGCTTTGGCGATGGGCATCGGCACCTCCGAGGTGGAGCACGTCATGGCCACCCAGACGCTGTCCCTGAAGCCGTTCAAGACCATGGCCATCAACGTTGAGGGCACCCTGCGCCCCGGCGTATCAGCGAAGGACATCATCCTGGCGGTCATCGCCAAGATCGGCACCGGCGGCGGGCAGGGCTACGTGCTGGAATACCGCGGCTCCGCGATCCGGGCGCTGTCCATGGAAGCCCGGATGACCATCTGCAACATGTCCATCGAAGCCGGCGCCCGCGCCGGACTCGTTGCCCCGGACCAGACCACGTACGACTACATGTCCGGCCGCCCGCACGCACCGCAGGGCACCGAGTGGGATGCCGCCGTCGAGTACTGGAACACCCTGCGCACCGAGGACGACGCAACGTTCGACGTCGAGGTGGACCTCGACGCCGACACGCTGGAACCGTTCGTGACCTGGGGGACCAACCCCGGCCAGGGCGTGTCCCTTTCCGCCAAGGTGCCCTCACCTGAGGACTTCGGCGACGAGAACGCCAAGGCCGCCGCGGAACGGGCACTGCAGTACATGGGCCTGGAAGCCGGCACCCCCATGAAGGAAATCCGGGTGGACACCGTCTTCCTGGGCTCCTGCACCAACTCCCGGATGGAGGACCTCCGCGCGGCAGCGGACATCATCCGCGGCCGGGCCAAGGACCCCAACGTCCGGATGCTCGTGGTGCCCGGCTCCGCCCGCGTCCGGCTCGAGGCCGAAGCCGAAGGCCTGGACAAGGTCTTTAAGGACTTCGGCGCCGAATGGCGCTTCGCCGGCTGCTCAATGTGCCTGGGCATGAACCCGGACCAGCTGGAACCGGGGGAGCGCTGCGCCTCCACCTCGAACCGCAACTTCGAGGGCCGCCAGGGCAAGGGCGGGCGCACCCACCTGGTCTCCCCGGTGGTGGCCGCCGCCACGGCGGTGCGCGGCACCCTGAGCTCACCCTCGGACCTGGACCCCGCCCCGGCGTCCGCCGCGGTCCGGGCCGACGCAGCCTAGCCTCCGATCGTCTCCGATCCCCACAGCACCGAAGGATCCGCCATGGAAAAGTTCACCACCCACACCGGCGTCGGCGTCCCGCTGCGCCAAAGCAACGTCGACACGGACCAGATCATCCCGGCCGTCTACCTCAAGCGCATCACCCGCACCGGCTTCGAGGACGCCCTCTTCGCGGGCTGGCGGAAGGATCCGGCGTTCATCCTGAACCAGGAACCCTTCAACGCCGGCTCCGTGCTGGTGGCCGGTCCGGACTTTGGCACCGGCTCCTCGCGGGAGCACGCCGTCTGGGCACTGAAGGACTACGGCTTCAAGACCGTGCTGTCCTCCCGTTTCGCGGACATCTTTCGCGGCAACTCCGGCAAGCAGGGTCTCCTCGCCGCGGAACTGGCCCAGGACGACATCGAGCTCATCTGGAAGGAACTCGAAAACGCCCCCGGCACCGCCGTCACCGTGGACCTCGTGTCCAAGACCGTCCAGTGCGGCACCATCGTGGCCCCGTTCGAGATTGACGACTACACCCGCTGGCGGCTCCTCGAGGGCCTGGACGACATCGGCCTGACCCTCAAACACGAGGAAGACATCACCGCTTTCGAGGCCACCCGGCCCGCGTTCATGCCCAAAACACTGCCCGCCAGGCTGTCCTGAGGGTAGCTGATCTGAACTGGTCGCCGAGACAAGGTGCCGCCGTCGAGAAGGTTCGACGGCGGCACCTGTGCCTGAAGCTTCGTGCAAGCCGCTATCCCAGAGTCACCGGCTGACGCTTAGGGTTGCTGGTGAGGTCCGTGATGCGGTTGTATAGCCGGATTTCCGGCCGGTGACGCGCGCTGTCAAGGTCTTGCCTGCGTCGGTTGCTGTGGGCTTGTAGGTGACCGCGGTGGCACCGGTAATGGCAGTGCCGGAGCGGTACCACTGGTAGGAGAGACCGACGGGCGCCGGTGACCAGGTGCCCGAGGTCACGGTGAGTGTGGAACCGACCTTGGCGATACCCGTGATTTTGGGTGCTGGGGCCGACAGTGTTCCGGCGGCGATGGGCGCGGTTGCTGGTGAGGTCCGTGTTGTGGTGGTGTAGCCGGATTTCCGGCCGGTGACCCGCACTGTCAAAGTCGTGCCTGTGTCGGTCGCTGTGGGTTTGTAAGTGACCGAGGTGGCACCGGTAATGGCAGTGCCAGAGCGGTACCACTGGTAGGAGAGACCGACGGGCACCGGTGACCAGGTCCCAGGGGCCACGGTGAGTGTGGAACCGACCTTGGTGATACCCGTGATTTTGGGTGCTGGGGCCGCTGTCAATGTCGACTTATCCGGAACCGCGGTGACGTTGATGGTGGCGAGGTCCTGGAAGTTGGTGGATGAGTTTCCGAGTGTGTCGCTGAGTGGGTAGAGGGTGACGTTCCAGGTGCCGGTGGCAGCGCCTTGGGGGATGGTCATGGTCCGTTCCCAGATGCCGTCTTTGGGGGTGCCGGCGACGAGGCTCATGCGGCCAAAGCCGTAGCTTTGTCCGGTGAGGTCGTGGCCGAGGGTTACGACGGGGGCGCTGGTTCCGGTCTGGTCCGTGAGTCGGAGGGATACCTTGATGTTGGCCGGTCCGGTTGCGATGTTGAGAGTTGTTGGCGTCACTTTGGGGCTGAAGAGAACTGGCCCCGACACATCCGAAGCTGGTCCGGTGACGTTGATGGTGGCGAGGTCCTGGAAGTTGGTGGATGAGTTTCCGAGTGTGTCGCTGAGTGGGTAGAGGGTGACGTTCCAGGTGCCGGTGGCAGCGCCTTGGGGGATGGTCATGGTCCGTTCCCAGATGCCGTCTTTGGGGGTGCCGGCGATGAGGCTCATGCGGCCAAAGCCGTAGCTTTGTCCGGTGAGGTCGTGGCCGAGGGTTACGACGGGGGCGCTGGTTCCGGTCTGGTCCGTGAGTCGGAGGGATACCTTGATGTTGGCCGGTCCGGTTGCGATGTTGAGAGTTGTTGGCGTCACTTTGGGGCTGAAGAGAACTGGCCCCGACACATCTGAAGCGGCCGAGGCCGTTGGCGCCGTTGCTAACGAGAGGACAGCAGCGATGGCGAGAGAAGTTGCCATTGCTGTGCGGAATAGTTTAGATCTAGCGTTCACGAAATTAAAGACCCCCGGGTGTAGTGCGGCTTGAGACCACCGCCAAGTGTGCATCCGCAAGAGCGGACTTCGTGATCGTAGCGGACGGTCGAGCTCTAACGTCTCCGGCTGCACACGCGCCGTCAACCGAGGCGCACAGCCGTGCCGTATTTCAGATCGGTAACGCAAGCTCCTATGCTTAGCAGGTGCCTTGGTAAGGATTTGGGGGCAAGTGATCGTGAGGAAACCGGTATATGAGTAGTGTTCTGACAATCCGCGGAGGCGTCCCGCTAACTGGCCGCGTCACCGTGCGTGGGGCCAAGAATCTTGTCCCTAAAGCTATGGTGGCTGCCCTGCTGGGTAATGAGCCGTCCGTGTTGCGCAACGTTCCCGAAATCAAGGACGTCGAGGTTGTCACCAGCCTGCTTCAACTCCACGGCGTGACGGTTGAGAAGGACCCCGTCACCGGGGATCTGACCCTCGATCCCACCAACGCCAAGACCGCCTCCCACACGGCGATCGACGCACACGCCGGTGATTCCCGCATCCCGATCCTGCTGTGCGGTCCCTTGATCCATGCGATCGGCGAGGCGTTTATCCCGGACTTGGGCGGCTGCAAGATCGGCGACCGGCCCATCGACTACCACCTGAACGTGCTGCGGCAGTTCGGTGCCGTTGTCGAAAAGCGTCCCGGCGGCATCCACATCTCCGCACCCGACGGGCTCAAGGGTGCCAAAATCTCCCTGCCCTACCCCTCTGTCGGAGCCACCGAACAGGTCCTGCTGAGCGCCACGCGGGCCGAGGGCATCACCGAGCTCTCCGGTGCGGCCACCGAGCCGGAGATCGTTGACCTCATTGCGGTGTTGCAGAAAATGGGCGCCATCATCAGCGTCCAGACTGACCGCACCATCCGGATCGAGGGCGTCCCGGATCTCGGCGGCTACAACCACCGTGCGCTGTCGGACCGCAACGAATCAGCGTCCTGGGCATCCGCCGCCCTCGTCACCCGCGGCGACATCTTCGTTGAGGGCGCCACCCAGCGCGACATGATGACTTTCCTGAACACCTACCGCAAGGTGGGCGGCGGGATGGACATCGGCGACGATGGCATCCGTTTCTATCACAAGGGCGGCAAGCTCAACCCGCTGGTCTTGGAGACGGACGTGCACCCCGGTTTCATGACCGACTGGCAGCAGCCGCTCATTGTGGCCCTGACCCAGGCCGACGGCGTGTCGATCGTGCACGAAACCGTGTATGAGAACCGCTTCGGCTTCACGGAGGCGCTGATCCGGATGGGCGCCAACATCCAGGTCCACCGCGAATGCCTCGGCAGTGTCCCCTGCCGTTTCGGGCAGCGCAACTTTCTGCATTCAGCCGTGATTTCCGGTCCCACCCAACTGACCGGCACCGACATCGACGTGCCGGACCTCCGCGGCGGGTTCAGCCACTTGATCGCTGCCCTCGCCGCCAACGGCACCTCGCGCGTTACCGGAATCGACATCATTAACCGCGGCTACGAGCGCTTCACGGAAAAGCTCGCCGGCCTTGGCGCCGATTTCGACATCACCACGGAAAAGTAGCGGGGAGCACGTGAAAGAAACGGCCAAAAGCCACATCACCTTTGTGGTGGTGGCCGGAATCGTCCGGCCCGCGATGAACCTCCTCATGCGCAAGCAGTGGATCGGACTTGAGAAACTGCCCGACGGCGGGTTCATCGCGGCGCCCAACCACTGCACCGAGATAGATCCCCTGGTGGTGGGCCACATGCTGTACAACCAGCAACGGATGCCACACTTCCTTGCCAAGGCAGGGCTGTTCAAAGTCCCCGTCTTGGGATTCGTGCTCCGCGCCACCAAACAGATCCCGGTGGAACGCTCGTCAGCGGGCGCAAACCGCTCGCTTCAGATTGCCAAAGTGGTAGTGAATGGGGGCGGCGCCATCATCATCTATCCCGAGGGCACCCTCACCCGGGACCCTGAGCTGTGGCCCATGAAAGGCCACACCGGGGCCGCGCGCATGGCGCTGGAAAGCGGAATCCCCGTGGTCCCGATGGCCCACTGGGGAGCCCACGAGGTCTTGCCCCGCTACGCCAAGCGCTTCCACGTCTTCCCACGGAAAACCTCACGTTTGGTGGTCGGCGACCCCGTCGACCTCAGCGCCTTCGCCGGACGGCCGTTGGATAAAGCCACCCTCAGCGAAGCAACCCACGTGATCATGGACGCCATCACCGAACTCCTGGCCACCCTTCGCGGCGGGCAGCCTCCACTGGTCCGCTGGGACCCGTCGGCCCACAACCAATCCACGCATGGCCGCATCATCGATCAGGGCGGCACTACGGGTGCGAAGAACGGCGGTTCCGCAGCCGGCGGTTCCGACGCCGGGGCGGCCGCGGGCGCGGACGGCACCGAGTGACGGCGGACATCCGGGTGACGGGATCGGCCACCCGGGTAGCCGTGCTCGGAGCCGGCTCCTGGGGAACCACGTTCGCAAAGATCCTCGCCGACGCGGCCACAGCCTCCGGCGTCGAACGTGACATCCGGCTCTGGGGCCGGCGCGCCGAAGTTGTCGAGCAGATCAACGTGAAACACCGGAACGAGCAGTACCTCAAAGACATTGCCCTTCCGCCCACCATCAGCGCGTCCACCAACGTCGCGGAGGTCCTCGCCGGTGCGGATCTTGTGGTGCTGGCCGTACCCGCTCAAACGCTGCGCCCGCAATTGCGCGAGTGGAAAGGCTTCGTGGAGCCTGGGGCGCTGGTGGTCTCTTTGATGAAGGGGCTTGAACTGCACTCCGACGCCCGGATGAGCGAAGCAATCTGCGAAGAGCTGGGGATCCCGGCCGAGCAGGTGGCCGTCGTCTCCGGTCCCAACCTCGCCATGGAAATCGCGCGGGAAGAGCCCACCGCCTCCGTGGTGGCCTGCGCCGACTCCGGGGCGGCGGGCTGGGTAGCACGGAGTTGCACCGCGCCGTACTTTCGCCCCTACACGACCTCCGACGTCGTCGGCGTCGAAATCGGCGGGATCGTCAAGAACATCATCGCCCTGGCCGTAGGCATCTGCGAAGGCAAGCAAATGGGCGACAACACCAAGGCCTCGGTCATCACCCGCGGACTTGCCGAGACCTCACGGCTGTCACTGGCCCTCGGCGGCGACGCCCGGACCATGGCGGGGCTGGCAGGCCTGGGCGACCTCGTGGCCACCTGCTCCTCGCCGCTGTCCCGGAACCACACCGCCGGACGGCTGCTCGGCAAGGGCCTGACCCTCGAGGAGGTCACGGCCGAAATGACCCAGACGGCCGAGGGCATCAAGTCCGCCCAGGCCGTCAATGAGCTGGCCGGTAAGCTGGGCGTCGAGATGCCCATCACCGCTGCGGTGGTGGCCGTGTTGGCCGGAAAACTGTCCGTTGATGAACTGGGGCCGCTGCTGCTGTCCCGTGACCTGAAACCGGAAGGCGATCACTGAGTGTCTGAAGAAATCGTGAGCACAGCGGGCCCGAGCCGCCGACGCCGGCCGCGTGTGGCAGTGCTGTTTGGCGGCCGTTCCAGCGAACACGCTGTCAGCTGCGTAACGGCGGCCGGGGTATTGGGCGCCATCGACCAGACGAAGTACGAGGTAATTCCGATCGGGATTGCCAAAACCGGCCAATGGGTCCTGGCCTCCGGAGACACCCAGGAATGGTCACTGTCGGCGACGTCGTTGCCCGAGGTCGCGTCCTCGACGCAGACCGTGGCGCTGACCGAGATCGGCGGTGAACACCAGCTGATCGTCGCGTCGCCCAATACCGTTCCGCAGGAGCTGGGCACGGTTGATGTGGTGTTCCCGCTGCTGCACGGCCCGTTCGGCGAGGACGGCACCATCCAGGGCTTCCTGGAACTTTCCGACACCCGGTACGTAGGCGCCGGGGTGTTGGCGTCCGCTGTCGGTATGGACAAGCACTTCATGAAGGTGGTCTTCGAGTCCGCCGGCCTGCAGGTGGGGCCGTATATTGCCGTCACCGACCGGCAGTGGCGCAATGACCCGGAGACCGTACGCAAGCGCGTGGACCAGCTCGGTTTCCCGGTCTTCGTCAAGCCCGCCCGGGCAGGGTCCTCCATGGGCATCTCCAAGGTGGACACGCTCGAGGGGCTGGACGCAGCGATAGAGGCCGCCCGCGAACACGACCCGAAGCTGGTGATCGAGGCCGGCATCGTGGGCCGCGAGATTGAGTGCGCTGTGCTGGAGGGCCGGGGGACCGATGCTCCCCGCACGTCCATGCCCGGTGAAATTTCTGTGGCCGGCGGCGGCCACGACTTTTACGACTTCAACGCCAAGTACGTCGACGACGCCGCGGCCCTCAGCTGCCCGGCGGACCTTCCGGACGAGGCCATCGCGAGGGTCCGCGAGCTGGCAGCGGTCGCGTTCGACGCCGTCGGCGCCGAAGGCCTGAGCAGGGTGGACTTCTTCTACACACCCGAGGGTGCGCTGATCATTAACGAGATTAACACCATGCCCGGGTTCACGCCCAAAAGCATGTACCCGCAGATGTGGCAGGCATCCGGTGTGGGCTACGCCGAGCTGATCGACGAGCTCATCCACCTGGCGCTGCACCGCAGGACCGGCCTGCGCTAACCGCTACTGGCCCGGCGGGACGCTCTGCAGGTCAGCCTGGCCCACGCAGTTCCGCGCGGCCGGCACCTTGGCGGCAGCCGCCGCTAGGTCGGCGAGGACGGTGGCCGAACTGATCTTGTCCGGGTCCATGAGAATTTCGGTGGCAGGTTCGCGGCCGAACGTGGTCAGCGTCCACACCGGGTCGCCTTCCTTGATGACCCAGTCGACGCCGTTGACGCTGACGCAGCGGTCCGTCGTGGGCCCGGGAACGTTGACCCCGCAGCGCAGGATAACCAGCGACGGATCGCCCCAGGCCGCCGTCGCCTGGCTGTTCGTTTTGCGCAGCTTCGACTCGCCAATCGCATCCGGCAGCGCCACCATCATGGGCGCGCACGCGGCATTCGCGGCGTCCTTGGCCGGGGCGACGTCGACCACGGGAGCGCAGGCGCTCAGCAGGATTCCGGTAGCCGCCGCCGTGGCCAGAATGCGGAACGAACGGGCGGGTGCCGGGAAACGGGAGCGCTGCATCCTTCAACCCTATCCCGGTGTGCGGCCGCCATTCACAAGCCGAAGAGGCGTCCGTGGCATACTTGGCCGAGCCGTTTATGTCCACCGTGGTTAGAGTTGGGAAGCAACACATGGTCTCTGTCGTCGAAAATCGGACTCCTCCCGAGGAGCCACTGGGAACCGGGACAAAGAAGAAGAAAACTGCCCGCAACGTGCTCCTGGGTTTCGTAGCTGTTTTTCTCGTGGTGGCACTAGGCGCCGGCGTCTACGCCGTCAACCTGGCCAACAGTTTCAACTCCAAGTCGCAGAAGATTGAACAGGCGTTCCCAGCCGAGACTGCACGGCCCGCAAAAGTGGAGGCCGGTGCCACCAACTTTCTGCTCCTGGGGAGCGACAGCCGCGCCGCAGCGCTGGGGTCAGCCGAGGCCGGCGACTCGTCGGACCAGCGTTCAGACACCATGATGTGGGTTCACATCCCCAAGGACCACAAGAACATTTACATGATGTCCATCATGCGCGATACGTGGGTGCAGATCCCCGGACGTGGCGAGGCAAAGATGAATGCTGCCATGGCGTTGGGCGGCATTCCTCTGGTGGTTCAGACGCTGGAAGGAATGTTCGGCACCAGGCTCGACCACGTGGCGGTCATCGACTTCGAAGGCTTCAAGGCCATGACGGATGCCCTGGGCGGGGTCAACGTGAACGTGCCCGTGGCCTTCAATACCAAACAGTTCTCTTTCGCCGAGGGTAAGCAGCAGCTGAGCGGAGAACAGGCACTCGCGTTCGTGCGGGAACGCAAAGCATTCAGCGACGGCGACTACCAGCGCGTCAAGAATCAGCAGCTCTTCCTAAAAGCCCTCATGACCAAATTCCTCACCGCTGAGACGCTGACCAACCCCGGTAGAATCAGCAGCCTGGTGGATACGGTCTCGCCGTACATCAGTGCCGATAAGTCCCTTGACGCCGCTGCTGCCGGTTCCCTGGCCATCGGGCTTCGGGATGTCCGCGGCTCCGACGTCGTCAGCTTTACTTTGCCCACCCTGGGTGTTGGTACCTCCAATGACGGCCAGTCGATTGTCCTCCGTGACGACGCGGCAATCAAGAATATCGGGAAGGCCCTGACCGAGAATTCATTGGGTTCCTATGTGCAGGACGCCGGACTAGCAAAGTAGGGCCCGGGTGGCGGAGCGGGCAAGGATTTCCCTCAGTATCGGTGGTTCCGAGCGTCGCGCCCGGCGGAACAGGTATGATTACACGTTGGCGTTACTATCTCCTAGCGGCGCCTCATCAAGGTTCGACGACGAACACCGCAACGTAACGAACTGGAACGGCCTGGGGGAGCACTTGGATACATCGCAAAGGGAATTTCCCCGTCGCTTGTCGGCGACTGGCTTCGTACCTACGTCCGCAGTGGCGGCCGCCTTCGTTCTCGCCCTCACTCTGGGAGCGCCGGCGGCCTACGCTGAGGACAACACCTCTCCTGACGCGGGTCCGGTGGTCGTTGCACCGACCGCCACCGAATCGCCGACTGCTACTCCTGTTCCGTCAGATCCCGCACCGATACCGACGGATACGACGCCAGCTCAGCCTCCCGCGCCGGAGCCGTCTGTCCCCAGCATTCCTGTACCCCCGCCAGCCCCCGAAGTTCCTCCTGCAATAGTCGTAGTCCCACCCGTTGTGGTGGACCCCGTTCCCGTGCCGGTGGTGCCAGTACCCACCACGGCAGCACCGGTCGTCCCTGCACTTCCGGAGCCGACGCAGGAAGCACCAGAGCCTTCCCCAGAGCCGACGACGGAACCAACGTCAACCCCGTCGCCGACCGCCACACCCACCAAGCCGTCCGCAACGCGCCCGACGGCGTCCACGGCAGCCCCCAAGGCGGGCAATGGAATTCCGACCGAGGCAGTGGCCGCGACGGGCAGCCCCTTCATTGTCCAGTTGCTTACAGTGCTTGCGCTGCTTGGCGCGGGCTTTGCGTACTTCCGAGCCCTTGGCTCCAAGGGGACCCGCCCTGCTTCCAGGTCCGGGAAATAGGCCGGCATGCCGCGTCTTCAGACTGCCAGCACTACAGAGGCAGGCGGGGAAGCCCAGCTTCGACCTGTCCGGGTGACCCTGCTTGCCCACTCTTACTGGCCGGAGAACAGCCCTCCCCAGCGCCGCTGGACCGCGTTGCTTCGCGAGTTCTGCGCCTCGGGCTGGGAGTTCGATGTGGTCACGCCCGTGGCGCACTTTCCCGTAGGCCGGCGGGAGCTTCCTCGCGACCAGGCCGGACATGCCTTTCGAAGGCAGGAAGGGCAATTCACCGAGCTGATCCGACGGGTCCCGTACTTGCCCCACGGGAACTCGCACCTCGCCAGATTGCTGGACCAGTGCTTCTCCGCGGCTATGTCGGTTCCGCTCGGTCTCCTGACGCGCCGGCCGGACGTGGTGATCGCGACGGCACCCAGCCTCCCGATCCTTGCCGCCGGGTATCTTCTCGCCCGGTTGCGGCGCGTTCCCCTGATCGTGGAAATGCGCGACGCCTGGCCGGACCTTGCCCGAGACTCCCGCATGGTGCGCGGCCGGGTAAAGAGCATCGTGGAACGGGCCGTGGAGTTCGTCCAGAAACGCGCGGATCTCGTGGTGACCGTGACGGAGGGCTTTGCCGACACCCTGCGGACGCGGGGACTGAAGAATGTATCCACTGTGAGCAACGGCCTTCACGTTGACACCATCCCCTTCCTGGTTTCCCCGGAGCCGGAACGGGATGTATTCGAAGCGCTCTATCTCGGGAACCACGGCGAAAGCCAACGGCTGGACGTGGTGATTCGGGCCAGCGCCTTGGTAGGAGATGCCATGCACCTGCATCTCGTGGGCCATGGCACCCAGAGCCCTGCTCTCAAGAAACTCGCTGCTGAACTGAAAGCGCCCGTGACGTTCCATCCGTCCATGCATGGCCAGGACGTAATGGACCGCTATGCCTCCGCGGACACCTGCATTGTTTCGCTGCGCGATGACTGGAAGTCGTTTGAGACCACCATTCCGTCCAAAACGTACGAAGTCCTGGCCATCGGCCGTCACATAACTGCCGTCGTCAAGGGTGAGGCCGCACGCATTGTTGAAGACGCCGAGGCCGGGGACATCGTGCCCAGCAGTCCAGAGGCAGTCGCCCAGCTCTGGCGCGAATTGGCCGCAGACCGTTCGCGGCTGGTCCGTGACGGAACCAGCCGGCAGTGGGTCAAGGAGCACGCCGATTACTCGCTGCTTGCGGAACGCTACATGGGGCAAATCGAGGAGCTGCTCAGCCGGAAGCCGGTCTCTCCCCGATGATTCAGTTTTTTCGGAACATCAGCTTGGCTTCAGGCGTGGCAAGCAGCCACCTGACTGACGACCCTTTGTTGCTGCTCCTGCAGTTCAGCCGCAGATTTCCGACGCGGCTGGTACGCCAGCTCTCCGTGGCAGTTCTACGTCTCACGCCCCGGCGCTCCGCGGCCCTCCCGAGCCTCATTGCGTGCCTGGTAACAGGGGACCACGCTGAACTGCAGCGACGACTCCAACTGGCAGCCGACGCAAACGTCGTGGGCGAGCGAGCCTTGCGGCTCGCCGACGTGGCCCTCGCCGCCCACCTGCCCGCCGAGGCTGACAACTTCCTGGCCCGTGTGGAAGGGACACCTGGCCTTGCCCGGGTCCGCGCGCGGCGATTCTGGTACGACGGCGCCGTGAGCGACGCCGTCGCGGTCCTGCCAGATAACGCTCCTGCCGGCCGCGGGCAACGTGCCAGGCTGGCGGCTGAACTTACCGTCTTGTCTGGTGCAACACCCATGCTCGAGCCCAGAAGCTACAATGCCGTACCCGGCCGCGTCCTGCACCTGTTGACCAATTCTTTGCCGCACACCTCAAGCGGCTATGCTCAGCGGTCCCATTCCATCCTCATGGCGCAACAAGCTGCCGGCTGGGAGGTCCTCGCCGTGACCAGACTTGGCTATCCGGTCCAGGTGGGTAAAATCCTCGCCAGGTCCATCGACGTGGTGGACGGGATCCGCTATCGGCGGCTTCTACCGCACCGACTGGCCGCAACCCTCGACGCGCGGCTGCAGCAGCAAGCCGAGCAATTGTTGGACTTGGTCCTGGAGTTCAAGCCCAGCGTCCTGCATACCACCACGCACTACGTGAACGCCGTAACGGTCCGCGCCGTGGCTCAGGCTGTCGGCATCCCCTGGGTGTACGAGGTGCGCGGGCAACTAGCTGACACCTGGGCATCAACACGGGGAAAGGCGGCAAGGGAGAGCGAACGGTACCGGCTTTTCCAGGAACGCGAGGCCGAGGTAATGCAGGACGCGGACCTGGTGGTGACGTTGGGAACGGCGATGAAGGCCAACATCGTTGCGGCTGGCATCCCGGCGGCAAAGGTACTGATAGCCCCCAATGCCGTGGGCGGCGGCTAC
Source organism: Micrococcaceae bacterium Sec5.8 (assembly GCA_039636775.1). Taxonomy (NCBI): domain Bacteria; kingdom Bacillati; phylum Actinomycetota; class Actinomycetes; order Micrococcales; family Micrococcaceae; species Micrococcaceae bacterium Sec5.8. The sequence goes on along the minus strand of CP143429.1, from coordinate 2,485,927 downwards.
CTCGGAGAGCCGCTGGATACGGTCAGCGCGCGGCGTGAGCTTGGGCTCAACGAAAGCGGACAATACATCGGCACGGTTAGTAGTTTGGTAGCCTATGAAGGCCTCGAGTATCTCATAGAGGCCTTCATACTGTTGGCCCCCCGTTTTCCGGATCTCAAATTACTCATAGTGGGAGATGGGCTATCCAGGTCGGCGCTGGAGGGGCTAGCCCTCGAGTCGGGCTTCGGTGAACGGATCATCTTCTCGGGGAGGGTGGACCGAGAGCAGGCAGTGCGCTACCACCAGGCTCTGGATGTTTTTGTAGTGCCTCGTCAGGATCTCGAAGTGACGAGGTCTGTGACGCCCCTCAAACCGGTGGAGGCAATGGCATGTGCCCGCCCGGTGGTGGCAAGCAGGCTGCCCGCTCTGGCGGAGATTGTAGAAGACGGCGTAACTGGGTGCCTGGCTAAGGCCGGTGATCCGGGAGCGTTGGCGGAAGCAATCGAGGAGTTGTTGTCGAATCCACCGCTGGCACAGGAAATGGGGGCGGCAGGCAGGACTCGAGTGTTACGGGAAAGAACATGGGCCGCCAACGTGGTTGCGCTGGCAGCAGAGCTGGAAAAGCTGGGAGTATTTATCTGATGAGCATCAAGGAACAGCCCGAGGCTTCTGTTGTCTCTGTGCCCGTCAACCTCGCCAAGCTCACCAAGGTCGGTCAGCGTCCGGGCCTGCTTGACTATCTTGTACAGCTCTGGGACCGTCGCAGTTTCATTTTCTTCGATGCTCGGGCACGGGTACAAAGCGGCCACGACAAGACGAACCTCGGTATCGCGTGGCTGGTCCTGACCCCGGCGCTGAGCGGCTTGAGTTTTTACCTGATATTTGGGCTGCTCTTGAATACGAGCAAAGGTATTGAAAACTTTATCGGATACCTGATCATTGGTGTATTCACGTTCCAGATGACCACACGATCAGTCCTCGGCGGGGCGAAATCACTCACTAGCAATTCATCCATGATCCGGGCGTTTCGATTTCCTCGTGCAGCACTGCCCATTGCCCTTAACGTGCGCGAGTTGCTGTCCAACGTGCCCGTGACCATTGTGATGCTGCTTTTTATCATTTTTACGCCACCTGCTGAGGTGATCTCCTGGCGCTGGTTCTTGATAATTCCAGCGATCTTTTTGCAGTTCTTGTTCAATATGGGCATCGGTATGCTGCTCGCTCCACTCATTTTGAAATTCCCGGATCTGGGGATGTTGCTCTCCTTTGTCATGCGTCTCTGGATGTACGCCTCCGCAGTGTTCTTTTCGGAGCAGCGCTTCGATAACTACCCCGTGCTCCGCACGATCATGGACTTCAATCCGGTGTTCTTAGTTATCAAGATCATGCGGGACTCGGTTCTTTACGACACCACCCCGTCCTGGCGGAGCTGGGCCGTGCTGTCGCTCTGGGCGCTGGCCTCCGTCGCAGCAGGCCTGGTTGTTTTCTGGCGAGGAGAGGAGCGTTATGGCCGAGTCTGGGATGAGTGACCTGACAGCGCCCGCGTTACCTGAACCGACTGTCGTGGCAGACGACATTTCGGTTGTCTACCGGACAAAAAACGAGTCCGGCGGCAGAACGAATTCCCGGACTTCGGCCGTCGAGGCATGGCGCGGGCGACGGCGGGGAGCCGGTCAAGTGCAGACCACGGCCTTGAACAAGGTGTCATTCGTTGCCAACCAAGGTGACTCGATCGGCGTCATCGGCAGAAACGGCTCGGGCAAGAGCACCCTAATGAAAGTATTGGCCGGTCTCATCATTCCTGACGAGGGCACTGTATACGCCGCAAGCAACCCCATCCTCCTGGGCGTGAACGCGGCCCTGATCTCGTCGATCTCCGGCGCGCAAAATATTCGCCTCGGCTGCCTGGCGATGGGAATGAGCCACGCTGAGGTGGACGCCAAGTTCGATGACATCGTAGAGATGTCCGGGCTGGAGCACGAGATCTATCATCCAATGAAGTCATACTCCTCCGGCATGGGTGCACGCCTCCGCTTTGCCATTGCCGCCGCGGTGGACCCTGAGATTTTGCTGGTCGACGAAGCTCTCAACACGGGCGATGCGCAGTTCAAGGACCGCTCCAAGAAGCGGATGGAGCAAGTGACCAACCAAGCTGGGACTGTGTTCGTGGTCAGTCATAGTCTGGGAACAATAACGGACACGTGCAATCGCGCCTTTTGGATCGACAAAGGCGACTTCATCATGGACGGCAGCCCAGCGGACGTGGCAAAAGAATATAGAAACTTTATTTGGCGCATGAATGAGGGCAATGCGGACTACGGGCGAAAGATCCGCGCCGAGTTGATGGCGAGCCTGCCCGAAATGCGGACCACGCTGCTCGCTGACGGTTGGAAGCGGTCCCGGTAGGCCATGGGTTTTCGAGACAAGACGGCCTACTGGCGCCGTGCCGTGTGGCACGCCCGCCAGGGCGGCATGACCCAGGTACGAAGTTACCTCCACCGCAGCGCAACGGAACGCGACGAGGCCAGTCTGGCGGGCGTCCGCGGTGCTGAAGGAGTTTGGCGCGGCCTGGGACGCGGCCGGCACCTGGTCTTCCGGGAAACGGCTGTCGGCGCCGCCCCACCGCGGAATCCGGAGCTGCGCGCTGGTATCATCATGGATGACTTTTCCTCGGCGGCATTCGCTGCCGAGTGGACCGTCGTGGTGCTCAGGCCGGACAGCTGGGAAGAGCAGTTGCGCGACGGGGCGCTGGACTTCGTCGTCGTTGAGTCCGCCTGGGCCGGAAACGCCGGACTGTGGCGGGGCAAAATCACCGGCCCTGCCGGCCCTTCGGCCGTGTTCCGGGAACTGCTCTCAGGATGCCGGGCCGCCGGAGTTCCGGCGGTCTTCTGGAACAAGGAAGACCCGCCGCACTACGAGGACTTCCTCCCCGCCGCGACCTTGTTCGACCACGTCTTCACCACTGACGCGAATATGCTTCCGCGCTACCGGGCAGACCTGGGCCACAGCAGGATTTCCGTGCTGCCCTTCGCTGCGCAGCCCCGCATCCACAACCCGGCCCGCCCCCGGCACGGCTGGCACGCCCGCGAGATAGCCTTTGCTGGGATGTATTTCGCACACAAGTATGCGGACCGCCGGCGGCAGATGGAGTACCTGCTCGGGGCCGCCGTGGACGCGACGGCGGGCAAACGCCCGGGGTTCGAGATCTTCTCGCGGCAGCTGGGCAAGCAAACGCAGTACCAGTTCCCGGGAGTCCTGAAGAAGCACGTGGTGGGGTCACTGTCCTACCAGCAGATGCTGACCGCCTACAAGGCCTACAAAGTCTTCCTGAACGTCAACTCCGTCACGGACTCGCCGTCCATGTGTGCCCGGCGGATTTTTGAGATCACTGCGGCTGGCACCTGCGTCGTGTCGACCCCCAGCGTGGCCATCACGGAGTTCTTCCCGGAGGGGGAGATTCCCACGGCGGACACGCGCGAGGGTGCCACGCACCTGCTGAAGGCACTGACCGCCAACCCGGACTATGCAGAGCGCCTGGTGCATAAGGCCCAGCGCAGGATCTGGTCGGAGCACACTTACACCCACCGGGCGCAGTCCATTGCGACGGCGGCCCTGCCTGCCCCGGCCCCGGCGGCAGGCAGGGCCCAAGTATCTGTCCTCGTATCAAGTTTCCGCCCGCAGCAACTGGCCCATGTCCTGGCCGGAGTGGCCGCGCAGCAGGGCGTGGATGTCCAGCTGGTCTACCTTGCCCATGGTTTTGAGATCGACGACGCCGCGTTCCGGCGACAGTGTCTTGAAACCGGGATTGCCGACGCCGTCGTCCTCCAGGAACCGCAGCAGACACTGCTCGGTGAATGCCTCAACAGGCTCGTGGTCCGCGCCGACGGCCGCTTCGCCACTAAATGGGACGATGATGACGTTTACAGCCCGCTCTACCTGGGCGACCAGGTCCACGCCATGATGTACTCCGAAGCGGCGGTGGTGGGCAAGCGGGCGCACTACATGCACCTTGCCGGTGCCGGGGCCACCATCCTGCGGAACCCGCAGCTGGAACACCGCTACGTCGAAGCAGTCTCTGGACCCACGATTTTCGCCGCTACCGAAACCTTCCGGCAATTCCCCTTCGAGCCGCTGCAACGCGGGGAGGATTCGCGCTTCCTGCGCGACGTCATCGAGGCGGGCGCGCGGATCTACTCGGCGGACCGGTTCAATTATTGCCAGATGCGCGGCGCCGACGTGTCGTCGCATACCTGGCCCATCACCAATGAAGAGCTTCTGGCTTCTTCAATGATTCAGTTCTTCGGTTCGCCTGAAGACCACATTTTAGTTTAGGGAAAGACATGGACGAGACGATTTTTGATGTTGCCGTCATCGGGCTCGGCTACATCGGCCTGCCCACTGCGGCCAGCTTCGCCGCCAAAGGCAAGCGAGTGGCCGGCGTCGATGTGAAGCAGTCGACCGTGGACGCCGTCAACCGCGGTGAGGTTCCCTTCGTGGAGCCTGACATGGGCGTGGTGGTTTCAGGCGCCGTCAGCCTGGGCAATCTAGTGGCCATGTCCACGGTTCCCGCGGCCGACGCGTACATCATCGCGGTGCCCACCCCACTGGCCGAGGGCAAGGGCGCCGATCTCTCCTACCTCCGCAGCGCAGTCGAAGCCCTGGCTCCACAGCTTCGGGGAGGCGAACTAGTGGTTCTGGAATCGACGTCCCCTCCGGGCACCACCAAACGACTGGGGGCCTACCTCACGGAACTGCGACCGGACCTCTCTCTGGATGCCGCTCCCGGCCGGAACCAGATCCACGTTGTGCATTCTCCGGAGCGCGTCCTGCCGGGCCGGATCATGATCGAAATCGTGACTAATGACCGCGTCATCGGCGGCCTCACGGAGGAAGGTGCACAGCTAGCCAAGCGCCTCTACGAGGTCATTTGCCAGGGTCAGATCCTTTTGACGGATGCCACCACCGCTGAGATGACCAAGCTCGTGGAGAATACCTTCCGCGACGTCAACATCGCCTTCGCCAACGAGCTCTCGCTGATCTGCGACAACCTGGGCATCGATGTCTGGAAATTGATTGAAATGGCAAACCACCACCCCCGTGTCAACGTGCTCCGCCCGGGTCCCGGTGTGGGCGGGCACTGCATCGCCGTAGATCCGTGGTTCATCGTCGACGCCGCACCTGAGCACGCCGGGCTGATCCGTACCGCCCGCGAGGTCAACGATGCCAAACCGCACCATGTGGTCCGGCAAGCCGTGAGGGCACTGGCAGACCGGCCGGGGGCCACCGTGGCGGTCTTAGGCCTGGCCTTCAAAGCCAATATTGATGACGTCCGCGAGTCGCCGTCGGTGACCATCGTGCAGGAACTAGTGAAGAAGTTACCGGAGAGCACCATCCTGGTTGTTGACCCGAACGTTGAGGAACTCCCCGCGGCCCTGGCTGCGTCAGGACTAACCCGTCTCCACAGCATGGACGAAGCAGTAGCCGCAGCAGATCTTGTCATGCTCCTGGTGGACCACGATGACTTCCTGGCCGTTGACCCGCTGTCTCTCGAAGGCAAGCAGATCATTGACACTAAGGGCATCTGGAACCAGCCCGACCTTGCGGAAGCAAGCCTCCAGCACACGCCGGTGGGGGCCGGCGTCGGTGGATAGGGAAAGCCACACCGTTTCAGAATCCGTGGAGGAGGAGCTGCGCAACGCCGGCTTCGCTCTCAAGGACCTGCACACGCCATGGCGCCAGACGCCACTGGCCAAGATTCTGATCCGGGCCGCGAAGGCCACAGACCTGGAAGTTGCAGCGACCGTCGCTTCACTTTTCGGCTCCGCTTGCCAGGACTTCGCCGTTGACATTCTGGCGCCTGCAGGCAGCCGGCCCAGGCTGCAGGAATGGCTCGCCACCGACCGTCGTTTCTCGTTTATCGGTATCGAGGAACAGCACCTTTCCGAGGCCGGCTTCACTTTAGTGCTCACCGCCGGGACTGCTGTGGGCCCGCACTCGCTGGAGGCGATGATTGAGAGCCTGCAGCAGACGCGTGCACTGGTCCTTAGGGCGCTGGTGGACGGGCAGCCTGGTGCTGTTGAGCTATGGCAAACGAACACCCTGAGGGAGCTGTCCGCGGCCGGGGACCCGGAGAAGTCCGCGCGCCGCGCCGGGGGCGAACGGTGGGTTTCCGGCAGCGCCCTGGGCTTGCACGACTTCCGGCGGCCCAAGCCCAAGCTCTACTTGCGCAGGGGCGCGGCGGCAACCCTCGACCTGAACATTGTGGTCCGGGATTTGGCGGATAGCGCTACCCGCATGGACTACGAGCAGCGGATCCGGGACCTGGAGGCGCGTTTGAAGAAGTCCGAGGTTGAGCGCCGCCGCCTGGAGCAGGGGCTTGCCCCGAACCGCGGCATTTCACGTGCCCGGGCGATCGCCCGCAAGGGTCCCGCCTACATCCTGGTCCGGCTCAAGGCACGCGCCGGCCGGGCCGGGAGTTAGCCGCATGCAGATCAAGAGCGTGGCGGTGGGCTGCGCAAATCATTCCCTGGCCCAGCTGGCCCTGGACCTCGGGCTGGACTACGCCGGCACGGACTGGGAGCACCGCGCTCCGCGCGAAGCATCCGATTGGGAGCACGGCGTATTGGCGGACCAGTTGTGGTGGGACAGCTACGTTGTGCAAGCGGATTCCCTGGCCGAGGCCCGGACGTTGCTCCCGTTGTTCCGCAGCGAGGGACGGGCGCATCGCTTCGTTCTGGTCGTGCGGGGACTGTTCCCGCCAGAGGACATGCAGGTCTGGACTCCGCGCAGCCTCCAGAACAAGGTCGGCACCTCCGCACTGACTGTGCCCGGGCTCGGCCTCGCTGTGGTGGTGACAGGGGGGATATGGGTGAATGTCCATACAGCCGCCATCGCGGCACTGACTTGCTGTTCGCCTGTGACCCGCCCGCCTGTGCTGGGGGGACTGCGGGTGGGGTTCACCGACCCAGCTGACAGCGTCTGGCTGACCGGGGACGCGCTTGGCAGCTTCATGACAAAACACCTCCTGCGGCCCGAGCCGGATGACATCTATCCCGTCGACGTGCTGATCGGGCGCAGCCATCTCTCGCAGCAGCTCAGCGAGGATACCCCGGTCCACCCCGGGCGGATAACCCCGCCGGTCTGGACTCCGACAGGGACGGTCCTGCCTCCCGTCGATACCGCAGTCATCTCACCCACGGGCTTCCTGCCGTACCCGGACAAGCCGGTGCGGGTCCTCGAGCCGTCCGAAATCGGCGCTGACGGCGTCCTGTGCGAAGCAGATCTCGCCGCTTTGCGGCCGCACGGCTATCTTGGAGTGGACGGCGCCCGATTCGACGGCCAGGACTGGCAGCTGGCGCGTCGCCTGAGCCAGCTGGCCGTCGCAGGCGTACCGCTACTGGCCCGCGGGTTGTCCGCGCCGGTGCGTTCCCTGTTGGGGGATGAGCTTCTGGAGCACATCGAGACGTTCGACGCCTCCGACCCGCCGGTGCTGCGGGAATCGAAGTCGATCGGGTTGCGGCGGACGGCCTTGGACCTCTTCAGCCCGAAGGCCGTTTGGAACGGAGTGCTTGGCGGGCTGGGCAAACCGCTGCTTCCACTGCCCTCCGTGAGCGTGGTGCTGGCCACCCGCAGGCCTGAAAAGCTGGCATCCGCCTTGGAGCAGCTGGCACGCCAAAGCTGGAGCTCTGTGGAAGTGGTCGTGGTGCTGCACGGCTTCGCCGCGGACCTGCCGGAGGTCCGCCCCGCCGTCGAGGCTTATCCCGGCGAGCTGCAGCTGCGCTCAGTTCCAGCCGACATGGTTTTTGGCGAGGTGCTGAACGTCGGCGTCGCGGCAGCCAGCGGTGACCTTGTCTGCAAAATGGACGACGACGACTGGTACGGCTCGCACCACCTCCGGGACCTCGTCCACGCCAAGGATTACAGTGGTGCCACCGTGGTGGGCTCCCAGGTTGAATTCGTGTACCTGGAAAGCTTGGACATCACCACCCGCAGGCCTCCGCTCGGGGAGCAGTATTCGGACCACGTGGCTGGCGGTACGATTATGCTGGGTCGGGATGACCTTCGCCAAGTGGGGGGATGGCGACCCGTTCATCGCGCCGTCGATCGGTGCCTTTTGCAGGCTGTCCAAGCCGCTGGCGGCCTCGTGTACCGTTCACACGGCCAGAACTATATGATGCACCGCCATTCCGGTGGAAACTCGCACGGCGGCCACACGTGGAATCCGGACGACAGCATTTTTCTGCAAAGTGTCGCTGAGCAGTGGGACGGATTCCGACCCCCGCCGCAAATCGGCGCGGTTCCGGACAGCCCCTCAGGAAAACGGATCAATGCAATGCGCAGTCATTTCGCCTCGACGTCGATCCCCTCTCAGTTTTTAACACCACCAAACCGTTCGCTTAGGATGCTCAGGGAATGAACTTTCAACAAGCTTTACGTAGATTTGCACACCTGTCCCCGAAGAAGAAAGCGGCCGCTGCTTCCTTCGTTGTCCTATTAGCCCTGGTTGTCATTGCTGCCTACGCGCGCAACCCGTTGCTTCTGGGTCTGGCAGTGACGGTGCTTGCTGCCGCTTTGGCAGGGGGGGCGTTCCACGTCGATAAGCTGCTAAAGTCGTCCCGGCGTGCAGCCCAGCGCGCCGCCGCTGCGCCCCGAAATCTTCCCGCAAAGCCGGCTCACCCGCGGCCCGGGGCCCTTTCTGAGTGGGGTGCACGATCCCGAATCCCTAAGGCGCGGCTCGCCCAGCGTCTGACCAAGCTGCGGTCCGTTGACGGCCGCGATGTCCTCGTCAGTTCGGCTACCGCCGGCCAGTGGGGCTGGCGAGATCTGGCCATAGCGCTGGAGATGTATCGGATCGGCGGGAAGACCCGGCGGAGTGTGGAGCCTGTCATCGAGAAGATACCCCGCTCGGTACTACTGCATCTGGGCGACCTGTGCTTCCGCCAAAGCATTCTTCAGGACGATATTCTCAACGCTGCCACCTTGTACAAATATGTTTACCAACGACTCGGTGCAAAGCCATTCCGGGAGAAGCGTCGCGGGGAATTCTTTCTCGACGCCCTAGCTCGAACGGGGCAAGGTGATGAGGTGATCAGGCTTCAGCATCTTTACAAGGCTGACGAGTTGAACGCCAATGACCTCCATCTTTACCGTGCCAACGCAGCCAATCCGTTCAAGGACGATGTAGCAGACTCCGAACTGTGGCTCAACGAAATCAACGAAATCTACGAGGGGGCGGGACTGGCTCGGATTGTTCTGACCGAGGGTACGGCACCGGCCTTTCTTCGCTTGAGCGCAGAAGTACCGGAGGCTGTAACGGTCGGACCGCTGGTCAGCATAGTCATGCCCGTATATAGGCCGGACGAGTACACCGATCTCGCGATCCAGTCGGCTCTGAACCAAAGTTATCGAAACATTGAAGTCATTATTGTCGACGACGGCTCAGGGGGGGAAGCGGGCAGACGGCTCAATAGGTGGCTGGCCGTTGACGGCCGTATCAGGGTGGTGTTGAACAAACCCAACGCAGGTGCCTATACGTCTCGCAACATCGGCTACTCGATGGCTAAAGGCGAATTCATAACGATTTTCGACGGCGATGATTGGCAACACCCACAAAAAATCGATCTTCTTGTCCGGGGTGCCCTGCAGCAGACCGACGGCAGACTCGTTTCCGCGCCTTGGACTCGGGCGGACCAGGACCTCTTCTTCCACTATCGCGGGTGGCGGGGAGCCTACATCACGCCGGCCCACGTTTCCGCGATGTTCCACACTTCCACCATCCGGGAGCGCCTCGGCCACTGGGATTCTGTAAGGAAGGCCGCTGATACTGAGTTCATCCTGCGGTACCACGCCCTCGTCAATAGCCAAGCGCCTCTAGAAGTGTCTGAGGCTCCTCTAACACTGTCTCTCGTGGGGGAATCGAACCTTTCTATGGACGATTTTCGTCTCGGCTACAGATCGCCGGACCGAGTGTCCTACCGTGACTCTTACGAGCACTGGCACAAGATGATCCGGACCGGGCAGCACACCGGCTACCTAGAGTTTCCGCTGGCGAAGCGCTCGTTTCCGGCACCGCCGCGATTTCTCCCGGCAGGTGCTGCCCAGCCCGAGATCGAACTTGATATCCTGCTCGTCGGTGACTTTGGATCGGATTCCCTCGTGAGCATGCTCATGATGGAACATCTGGCGGCTGCGGAATTGGACGAACAACGAATTGGGCTTATGCACTTTCCGAGCATTCTCCACACGGTTGCCATCGACAAGTCGTTCTCGAACGAGCTCAAGGACGCTTTCCACGACGGGCGCCTTGCCCGGGTAGAGGTCACAGACCGCGTCCGATCCGTCGAGGTCAACGTTTACGATCCCACTGCGTTCCAGTACAGCCGCGAACTACGCAGCGGCCATGTGGCGGAGCACGTATCCGTGTGGACGGACGAGCCGCCCTACAACTGGGAGACGGACGAACACAAATACGAGGTCGGGACGGTGGAACGAAACCTGCTGACGATATTTGGTGCTTCCATCCGATGGGTTCCGCTAAATGAGCGGTCCTTGCGGATAATCACTGAGTCGGGGCACGGGCGAAAGTCCATCGCTGACCACGTGGTTCGGGCGGCCCCGCAGACCTTTCCCATGATGCCTGCGGAGAACTCTCCGCAGGCACTGACAGGCTCCATTGTGGGCGCGACTGAAGCAGGAGCGAATCCGTGAACCTACAAAAATCAACCCAGGAGACGGCTTGGGACGATCGGAATGACGTCGAAATCCGCCGTTTGGGCTCGGCCGCCGAGATCGACCATCTCGCAGCAGAGCCGTATGAGTTCGTACTGGCCACCTCCTCAGAGGGTCCGCTGGACGTAGTGGGACTATATGCACCCAAAGTATCTAAAACGTTGATAGTGACATTTCATGGCTCACTGCAGCGGTCCAAGTATCAGCTCCCTCGCTTTGAGTGGCGCAGGACTCTTGGCCATTTGAATGCAGCAGCTCTTCTTTTTGCCGACACTACACTTGCCTTGGGAGATAACATTCCCCTTGGTTGGTACATCGGCACTAAGGAGCAGAACATCGCCGCGGACATTGCCGCCGTTGTAAAGCAAGTCGCTGCTGACGGCGGCTACGAGCACATCATTCTCGTTGGGTCCAGTGGAGGAGGATTTGCAGCTATGGCAATTTCCCATCGCTTACCTGGGTCAGTGGCCGTTAGTTTTTCGCCGCAGACTCGCGTGGGCGATTACATTCCGTGGGTTGCCAAGGTCCTAGTGAATGCGGCTTTCCCTGATCATCCCACCATCGACAGTGTTGAAAAAGACTTTCCAGAGCGAGTGAACCTTCGCAGGCTATACGCGGATCCTGACATTCCGAACTACGTGCGCTACGTTCAGAATTCAAATGATGGGGATCATGTCGACAAGCACTACACGCCGTTCGCTGAAGTGCGCTCGATTGATCCCGCCACGGGAGGGATGGATCCGACTGGACGTCTTCGTCTCGTCCTGGAACCAATGTCGAATGGGCACGAACCGCCTTCCCGGGGTCGATTCCTGCGGCACATCCAAGAGGCACACCAAGAGTTTTTCGGGGTGAAACTCGGCGGGGAGGCGAATGGGTGACGGATCTACACGCTGTCCGATTCTAAGAAAGTCGAATCTTGAGGCCCGACCCCCATTGAAGGGCTTGTAGGATCACCCTGGTCGGATGAGGTGTTTATCGTGTTAGCGGTATCCGAAAGTTAGAGCCGTGCGGAATAGAATCAAACCGACTAATATTAGGACAGAGATTGATTGTCAATAACGATTTACTTCATGATTATGAGATTAAGCTTCTAGTTCCGCGGAATTCTATTTCCGTAGGCGTTCAAGCCTTGGCCAATGTGCCAGCGGACAAGCATTTTATTTTAACGCTTGAGGGTGTGTCTCGAGGCGAGAAAATGCTAGATCCCCGCGACCTAGGGTGGGGTTTTTCCAAATCTTTGCAGCGATCTTTTGCTTATGTTCCCGCCATGCGAATCGGGGCGATTGTAAGAATTCCTGGCGTGCTTTCCAGTGAGCTCTCTTTCGATTCTGTGACTATTGGTGTACGTGCTTGGCATACCAAATTGGCTGCGGATGAAATTTCAACCGTATTTGGCAGGCTCTGGTATTCCCAGTTGGAGTTGCCCAGCGTGACTGCTGCCTCCGGCCCGGTTCATAGTATTGTCCGCACAGTGCCTTTAAGGAGTTCCATTTGACCGCCCGTGCTACCGCCTCAGTCATTATCAGTGCCATCGGTTCGAGTGCAGCCCGGATAGGACTGTCCATCCGTTCGATTGAGGCTGCTTTGGGCGCTGTCCCTGGCGAATTTGTTGTGCTTATTGACACCGAATCTGCTGCAGCAGTCGAAGCGGAGCTGCGTGGGCGTACTGCGTCCAGACTTCATGTGGTCGCCACCGAACCCGAGGACAGTGCCGGGGTCAGAATGAACGCAGGCTTCTGCCACGCAACAGGTGACGTCATCCTCGCCTTAGATGACTGCATGGTCTTTGCACCTTTCGGCCTTGAGGAGGCCATAGGATCCTTCCAGAGTGGTTCCGGGCGTTTGGTATTGATCCCCGCCCGCGATCTGCCGGAAGACTTAGCTTTAAAAGTTCTAGAAGATAAGGTTTCTTGGGCCGACGTGAGCCGAGTCCCTCCGAGTCGTTCGGTGCTGGCTCCAGGAAGTCCTATTATGGTCGATAGGAAATCGCTGTTGCAGCTACGCGGCTTCGACGAGAAAATGGCGTCGAGTTCTCACGCATTTTGTGATCTAAAGTTGCGACTCAAGCGCATGGGTGTGGAGTTAAGCCAAAGGTCTTCGGAGGCAATCCGTTGTTTCGTAGCTCCAGCTGTCGCTGAAGCTGACGTCGTGGTAGCTGCGAATTCTGCTGCAGAGATCGCAGAAATGATCAACCGTCTCGAGCTCGACGAGTCCTACATTCGTAATGTTACGAGCTGGAGTTACAGGCCGGATGATGCGCCACCTCTAGTCACTGTGGCAATCGCGACTTACAATCGGGCTGACTATCTGCGAGATAGCATCAACTCTGTCCTCATGCAGACGGTTGACGATTTCGAACTAATCATTGTGGACGATGGGTCGACTGATGACACCCAGAATGTTGTGAGGTCATTCGACGACGAACGAATCAGGTATCTGTACCAAGAAAATCAGGGCATTGCGGCAGCGCGGAACATGATCGCAGATACCTCTCGCGGAACTTTTACGGCAGTCCACGATGACGACGACATCATGCTCCCTTGGCGACTCGAAGTCAGCCTTTCTGGGATAAGAGCAGGTGTCCAGGCGAGCTACGGCTCCTGGGTCAACTTCGACAATGTTACCGGCGAGATGGTGCTCCATGTCATCAGGGAGCAATTTTGTATGCCCGTTTCACTCGTGACGGGCCAGACACCGGGCCATGCGACATGGCTGGTGGAAACACGCCTCGTCAGGCAGTTTAGGTATAATGAGTCTCTCTCCAGCGCGGTCGACCACAATCTGGCCCTGCGCATGATGCGGGCCGGCGTCTCCTGGGTACACACGGGAAAAGTGCTCTTCCTGCGCCGCATGCACCCCACGCAGGTCAGTAATTCTGACGGCAAACGGCAGAAGTACGCTGCTGAATTATCTCGGTTCATGCTTCAGTTCGCAGGCTCCGATGACGACTTGGCTACCCTCAGAGAAGACAGCAAGGCAATCCTATGGCCCAAGATTCCCGAGAAGGGCAATCTCGAAGAAAGCTTTGGCACGTACTTACCTGATCACCTCGCCTTACGCACACTCCACGTTCAAGGCAATGTGGCCAACAAGGCCAGTCGCCTGCAAAAGCTCAAGAGCACCAGTTATATCCTCTGCGAGGAGGATGAAACTGGACAGATTGTCGGGGAGTACGCCGAATTCCTGAATGTCACCCTTGGAGACCTGGCACTGATGCGGAATTTGCGCGTTCACGGCCGGCTGGAGGGCAAGCTGGCCCCATCAGCGGAGGTGCCTATTCAGGATCCTGCGGAAGTCCTTGACCGGGCCATTCGCGGTCGGCTTCAGGGACTGACGGGTACCTTGGCGAAGCCGGGTCGGACACCTGCGGCTATCATTTGGACCAACTCAGATGGTGCTCGACCGCCGGTTGGTGTCGCAGAAGCGGCCGATCGAACAAGACAGATCAGTCTGGCTATCAGACAAGACTACCGCTTCGCATTTACCGTCTACCTTTTTGAAGATGAACCGAAGGCGCTACGGGCTTATGTACGCGCGGTGGACGACAGGGAAGATGCCGACCTGGCAATTTATCGGCGTTCCGGCGACGGGCTGGATACGGAAGTTACCGAGCTACGCATTCAAGAATTGGTGAACGGATTATGAAAGTTTCCTGGAATAACGACAAATCGGGTCGTGCGGGGCTGAAGGCGCACGATCTCGAATATTTGGACACTCATCCGGTAGTTTCGGAATTTTGGATGGACGCCTCTCCGGCGAAAAACTGGGCCGACCGCGCGGCCGTCGCTGCTATTTTGGTTTTCGGCTCGCATATGGGGGGAAGATTCAACGCTCCGTTTGCAATGTCCTCGAAGGTTGCTGCGGCCATCAGCCTTTTCTCCAGTAACGGGCCGATTGTTCCAACAAACGTCACATCGGGAGCTGGGACGCTCACGTGGCCGGGTGGACTCGAGCTTGCACTCGAACAGGATGCACCTCTCGGACTAGATCGGATTAACAAACTCGATGGAACTCGGAGAATCGGCCTGAATGTGGTCCGTTCCGATCTGGTCACCGGCAGGTTATTCTCTTTTGATCAATTGACCCTATCCAGCAATGCCTGGCTGCACGCACAACAGCGTTCTGTCGGAGAGCGCATGTACCCGTTCATGGCCGTCGCGGTTCTCTTTGCGGCCGATCTGCAGATTTCCACCATCATTTGTCGGGCGGACGACGAGGTACCCGACCGCCAGCTTGCAGCCCTCGGTAATCTTCTCGGCTCCGTCGGCTTGGGCTTGGAGATTGACCGATCCAGCGATTCATCTGCGATTTCACCCCGGGGGTAGATGCCATGAAGATTTTGATACCGGCCTACACAGTTGCTGAATGGGGCGGGCTACACGAATACGTCATTAGTGCCGCAACGACGCTTGTTAAATGCGGACACGAAGTCACGCTTGTTCTGCAGGACGGCTTAGTGGCGGAGAAAGGGGAAGAATCCGGCGCTGATGTCATCCGTGTCGACTGGTCCGATTGGGGCCCCGTTGCGGAAGAAATCCGCAGAGGCCCCCGCTACGACCTTATATTTGCGCAGCCATTCCATTCGAGGAAGTTTGCCCTATTCGTCAACGAGATCATGGAGACCAGACTCGTTGCCATGTTTCATGGGTTTCACCATGACTTTGTCTACACCTGGCAGCATTTAGTTGACGGGTTCTTGGTGACAACTGAACAAATCGGTGATTTGCTCGTTGACCTTTGCCGAATTGACCCGGAGCGAGTACGAGTAGCTCCGAATGGCGTAGACATGGATAGATTTGCATATCCTCTTTTGGCGCTGGATGAAAAGACGGCGGATGGGCGCGGTTTAGTCGTCATGGCCTCCAGGATAGACAAAGATAAGCGTAGCCAAGTGACGGCCCTCAAACTCCTGATCGAGCAGCTTTCTCGTCATGCTGATCATATCCACTGGGATGTCGTAGTCTTGGGGGATGGTCCCGAGCGAGGCAGAGTCGAACTTGAGCTGGAAAAGTTTATCGAGGACTATCCAAATATTTCAGTTGAAATGCGAGGATGGGTGCCAGCTGATACTGTTCCACGGCTAATGAATAGGGCTGTCTTCAGCGTGTCGGCTGGGCGAGGGGCAATGCAGAGCTTGGCTGTTGGTACTCCATGCTTGGCTGCCGGAGCCAGGGGAATCGCAGGACTTCAAATTGGGTCAAACCTGGAAATCGGTGTCTGGTCCAACTTTGCGGATTATCCAATAGTGGGTAAAGACATAGTCAAACTGGAAGATAATCTTCAACAGATGTTGATACCTAATTCGTACGCGGAAGCTCAAATTGAGGGTCGTGCCAGGATTCTTGCCGACCGGAGTCAGCAAAATACGGCGGTTAGAATGGTCGAAGCACTCACCACGTTTGCGTCCAGGTAGTTCAGCGACCGAGCACTTGGGGCGGTCTGGACACGTCTCTGTTATCGAGGTCTAAGTTCTTCGGGGTTTGTGTTGAAGCTCTTGCGGTCTTGTTCAGATGGAGGTTACTGGGCTCTTCACGGTTCGTGGGGAAGTGGATCCCTGAGATGAGCATCATGCCGCCGTCCGGACGGCACTTCTCAAGAGGATAACGGATTTGTAGTTGGCGGGGTTGCGGTACCCGCGGGCGGTGCGTTTGATGTTTTTGATCGACGTGTTGTTGGCTTCGACTTTGCCTGTTGTGGCGCCGGTGATGATCAGTACCTCGATCTCTTTCCACCACCTGCAGACGGTGCGGTAGAGCCGGTTGGTTTCGGGCCGGCCGGCTGCCTTGACGAGTGCCTCGAGTTCGTTCTTGGCCGCCTCGGCGTCCTCCAGTGAGCCGGTGCGGAGCAGGGCCCGGAGCTGTTCCTTGACTTTCCAGACCGCCTGGAGCGCGCCCGTCGGATTATCGACAGCGAAGACTTCCTCCAGCCGGAGGGCGGCCCTTGGGCTGAGCTGGTCGCCGGCGCGCAGCAGCAGCATGCGGTGGGCCCAGGCCTTGTCGACGGCTCGGCCGCGCCGGCCCTTGACCTGCTGTGAGAGGTTCTGCCGGGTTTCGGTCATGGCCTGGTTGGCGTGCGAGATCAGGTGGAAGTGATCTACCGCGACAGCGGTGCGGGGAAGCCACATCCGCAATGCTTTACGGAACGCCGCGGACGGATCAATTGCCACGACCTGCACGCCGAGGCGCCAGTCGAGCGGCCGGGCGAAGAGCCAGTCGCCGACGCCCTTGTGGTCACGGCCGTCCACCACGCCCAAGACCTGGCCGGTGTCCAGATCCACGATGGTCGTCATCCACGGCTCGAACCGCGTCCACGCCTTCGTTGACTGGTCCTGGAAGTAGCGCACGTGGTTGGGTCCCCAGATAGAAGTCCAGTGTCTGTGTGAGTTTCGTGTCCGAGTGTTAACGCCAACCCAAAACAGGGCCATTAGTGCCATTTGAAAACAGGGCCACTTGTTGTTCGTTCTATTGTGCCGTACCGGCGGTGGGTTGGTGTTTTTTGAGTCGGTAGCTGTTGCCTTTGAGGCTGATGACGTCGGCGTGGTGGACGATCCGGTCGATCATGGCCGAGGCGATGGTCAGGTCCCCGAAGACGTCGCCCCACCGGGCGAAGGGTAGGTTGGACGTTAGGATCATCGAGGCGTGTTCGTAGCGGCTGGAGACCAGCTGGAAGAACAGGTTCGCGGCGTCCTGGTCAAACGTGATATAGCCTACTTCGTCAATTATGAGGAGCCCGTAGCGGCGTAGTTTCACCAGTTCCTGGGCTAGTTTCCCGCGGGAATGAGCCTCCTGCAGCCGGGCGACCCAGCCGGTCGCGGAGTCGAAGAGGACCCTGTGCCCGGCCTTGGCTGCCTTGATGCCGATTCCGACCGCGAGATGGGTTTTGCCGGTGCCTGGCGGCCCGAGGAGGACCACGTTTTTGGCCTCGGCAAGGAAGACGCCGGTGCCCAGATGCGCGATAAGGTTCCGGTCCGCGGAGGGCTGGTGGTCGAAGTTGAACTCCTCGAGGTCCTTGTGTGCCGGGAACCTCGCGGCTTTGATCCGGGTCGCCGCTCCGGAGGCTTCGCGTTCGGAGACTTCACGGGAGAGCACGGCGGCCAGGTACTCCTCGTGCGACCAGCCGGCGTCCCGGGCCTGGTCCCCGAGACGGCGGAACCCATCGCTGATCCGTGGCGCGCAGAGCCCGGGCGTAGTACTCGATCTGTGACGGTGTCCCGGTCATGAGACCACCTCCATGACCAGGTTCCGCTGCTGGCCGAGGTCGATGCCGAAGATCTCGTCATAGGCGGCCAGATCCCGCACCTCCACAGATTCTGGCGGTTCGGGACGGCGCACCCGCTGGGTCCGGAAGTCCCGGCGCATCACCGCCGCGCGGGCCACGTGGGCCGGATCGGTCACCACCAGATGCCGGGCCCAGGCCCGGACGTGCGTGGCGATGATGACGCCGTCATGGGTGACCCAGACAGTGTCCAGATCAGCGATGACATCAACGATCCGCCCAATGAACGACGGGTCCACGGAATAGTCGTTGGAGAACACCCGCACGTAGTAATCCCGTGGCAGCCGCACCGCGTTGCGGAACGCCGTTTCCGGGCTTACCGGCGGCAGTTCCCGCATCCTTTCCCGGTCCAGGACGATCAGCTCGTCAGGGCGGCCGTGGCGGGACCGCGAGTACCGGTGGTTGGCCTTGGGCAGCCAGTCCTCCAGCTGGCCGTTGAAATCCGCTGGTGAGCGGAAGTCCCGGCCCGGCATGAAGCGTTGCCGGAAGAACCTGTTCATCCGCTCGACCATGCCCTTGGACTCCGGATCCCTAGGCGGCAGCAGCTTGATCTCCAGCCCGAGGGACCCGGCGAACGCGGCCACCGGCTGGGTGGGCCGGCGCCGGCCGATGCCGGACTCGTTGTCCCACAGCAGCCGGGACGGAACAGCCTGCGCGTCCTGGAGAAGAGTCCACATTCCGCCCAAAAGGGCCGGCGTCGTCCGTGAGGGCAGCATCCGTGCCTGGATGAATCCCGAGAACGCCGAAGTCATCACCAGCACCGGTGGCGTGTCGTTCTGGCCTGCACCGACGGGCAGCGGCTCGTGCGGGAACCAGAGATCGCACTGGACCTGGAACCCCGGCTCGTGGACCAGACGGTCAGCCGGGTCCGGCGGCGCATATTCAGGCCGGATCGCGGCGACCTTCGCCCGGAACAGCGACGCGGAACCGGACCAGCCCACCCGCTCCGCGAGCGTTGCGGCCGGCATCGTCGGCGTCTTCACCAACAGCTCCCGCACCCTGGGAGCAAACGCATCAAAACTCGATACTCCCGCCGCCCGCTGGTACTTCGGAGCCCGGTCCGACTCCAGCGCCCGGTCAACCGTTCCGCGGGAAACCCCCACGATCCTGCCGATCTCACGCTTCGAGTGCTTGCCCGTCGAAAACAGGTGGCGTATCTCAGCCCAATCATCCAAATTGATCACCTTCCATGATGGTCGGTGGCCCTATTTTCAGTTGGCGGTTCTGGCCCTATTTTCGGTTGGCGTTAACACTCTCGCACGCCGGCTCTTCGCAGTACCAGCGGTACTTGGACCAGAG
This sequence comes from Micrococcaceae bacterium Sec5.8, assembly GCA_039636775.1. NCBI lineage: Bacteria > Bacillati > Actinomycetota > Actinomycetes > Micrococcales > Micrococcaceae > Micrococcaceae bacterium Sec5.8. The sequence continues at coordinate 2,466,643 of CP143429.1, read as the reverse complement.
CACGTCCAACGGTCCGGCAACCGGGATGTCGCGGAGCCGCTGGTAGCGGCGTTCCTTCCGCCGGGACGCAACGACCCCACAGCTCGGGCACCCCGGCGGCTGGTCCGTTTCGACAATGACTTGCCGCCGGCCAGCGGACAGGGTCGTGGAGATGACGCGGTAGTCGGGCAGGTTGAAGAGGATGGTGGCAGCGTCGGCTGCGACCCCGGTAGGCTCATTCAAGGGCTCGTGGTCCTGTTCCAGGTCGAATGCTTAGACACACTCATCCCAACAGGGCCACGGGCCCCTTTGTCTTTAACGGGCCCTTCGCATTTAGGCATGGTTGGTCGATTTGGTCCGGTAGGGGCGGTGTCCGCCGGCTGCGAGTAGGCATCTGATTCTGTAGTTGGTGAAGTTGCGGAAGCCGCGGGCGATTCTGCGGGTGGTTTCGATGACACCGTTGATTGCTTCCGTGGGGCCGTTGGAGGCGCCGTTGGTGTCGAAGTAGGCGAGGATCGCGGTCTTCCATTGTTTGAGTGTGCGGCCAAGGCGGGCCACTTCCGGGATCGGGCACGTCGGGAATGAGGAGATCACTTCGTTGACGAGTTCCCTGCCTCGTTCCGGTCTGGCGTGGTAGATGTTGCGGAGCTTCTGGTAGCACTGCCAGGCCAGAGTGACTTCGTGATCGGGGTCCCCGGCGGTGAGTTTGGCATCGAGCCGGGCGCCTTGTTTGTCGCTGAGGTGTTCGGCGCCGATCTGCAGGGTCCTGCGGATCCCGTAGAGCGGATCGCCCTTGCGGCCGCGGTGCCCCAAGGTGTTTTGCTGGACCCTTCGACGGACTTCATCGACCATGGCCGATCCAAGCTTCACGACGTGGAACGCGTCCAGGACGGTGATGGCCTCGGGAAGTTCGTCGCGGATAGCGTTCGCGTAGCCACGAAACGGATCCAGAGCCGCTGTCTTGATCCCGGCGGTGAACCCGTCGCCGCGGTCTTTGAGCCAGTCGGCGTAGGCCTTCCCTGACCGCCCAGGGACCAGGTCCAGCAACCGGGCATGCACCATCCCGTGGGAGTCCCGGGTGTGGTCCACGATCCCTGTAACCATGCCGGAACCCGGCGGGCCAGTGTGTGACCAGACATGCTCGTCGACGCCGAGGGCATCCACCCCCGTCAGCCGGTCTGTCGCCGCGATCCGTCTGGATGCTTCCACCCGCACCGCATCCCAGACGGTGTGCCAGGAGACGCCGAGCTGGTGGGCCAGGGCCGAGACGGAAGTGTCGAATCGCTGCAGCGCGTCGGTCGCCCAGGCCACTGCCCGGGAGGTGAGTTTCGCCCGTGGCCCTGCCAGCGGGTGGTCTTCGGTGAATGTCGTTCTCGGGCAGTCCGGGTCCGGGCATCGCCAGACGCGTTTGGCCCACAGCAGCCGCACCGGCCTGCCGAAACAGGGAGTGTCATGGAGCCAGACTTGGCGGCGGCCGTGGCCGATCGCGATGACGCCGCACTCCGGGCAGCCGCTGAGGGTTTCGCCGGTTTCGACGCGTAGAAACAGGCCGTTCTCGGTTGCCGTGACGGAGCTGATGTGGATGCCCTCGACACCGAGCAGAGTATCGGCGCGTGTGCACCAGCGGCCACCGGAACAAGACATAGAGTTATTCATGTCAGGGTCTCTTTTGGGTATTGGTTGCTTGGTCGCTACCAATTCAAAGAGGCCCTGACCTCTTTCCCCCTGCACCACGCCGCAGCTCAGCTGACTACGCTACGCGGCGGTGGTCTCAGCCGACGCTAACCATGCTCATCTGCGAAGGGCCCTTTAACGACACGAACTCAATTCCCCACCAACCACCAAGAGCCCGTTTCGCGCAGGAACCGAAGGACCGCAGAGACGTTCTCATTGACCGAAGAGTGCTTCGGGAAGCGTTCGTTGTCCTCCCGGACCATGCGAATTACACGCTCCGCGTCCAGATCACCGAGCTTGAGATCCTCAGCGACCATCCATGAGCCAAGGCGCACTGCTGCACGGACATGGTTGCGTTGGGTGGTCGGAGCGTAACCCTGCGCGACCAGCCACTCGATCAGCTCCATCATCACCGCGGCAAGAGGACCGGCCTGACGACGAGGCCAGATCCTCTGGTGCCAACTGCCCGCGGAAGGGGCTGCGCTTCCGGCAACCACAGAAGCCCCAATATCCGCTAGCTCGTCCTCGACACCGACAACGACCGCACACTCAACATGATTCGGATCATTCATGACCCATCTCCTTCTCCCATTAGGAGAAGGCAGACTCTCACACTGCCACTATGCCGACAACGCCCCGCAGCAACCGGCACGAGGCAAGGCCGGCATCCGCATAGTCGGCATAACCCAGACCTCGGCATAAGCGATCAATGGAAGACTCGAACACCTCCGAGGCTCCGCCCTCGGCTTCCGCAACCTCACCAACTACATCGCCAGATCGCTCCTGGAAACCGGCGGATTCAGACCGAAACTACACTCTCAATTCTGAAGAGCCTCATATCCTTAACCGCTAGTTTGTTTTGAAGCAGTGTTCGAAAATTCGCAACACATCAGTTGGTTCACTCAAAATCAGCACCTACCGACTGAAACTAAGTTCACAACTCTGAAGCCTATCTCAACCTCAAAGTCGTCAGTCCACTAAATTTGCCTAATTGTCTGAGATAGTGCATCATGCCTTTCTGAGAAATAGCGCAGTACAGAGAACACCTCTTCCTCAAGGTCAGAATATGCGACCTTCCAATCAACATCGTGGATATCCCTATTCCTGCCCAATGACCGGTTCTTTATAAGTTCGATTTCTCGATCAGTGGTCGCTTGCGGCCCGCAAGATGTCTGAATCTGGATTGATGCCTGTTCCGACATTAGCGTAAAGGTCTCAGGCGATTCGAAAAGTACTTTCAGATAGGAGGCCAATTCATCAGGGTCTTCGGTGTTGGCTAGAAGACCGCTGCGGCCGTCGGTCACGAATTCGGGAATGGCAGAAATCGCTGTGGACACTGGGACGAGGCCCGAACTCATCGCTTCTCCGATAGATACACCTTGAGAGTCCCAGCGGGTAGGGCTGAGAAAGATCCCATGGTCGGCGTGGAGGGCAGCAATTTCTTCCTGCCGTAAGAATGCCTTTGTGATGTGGACGTTCGCTAGACTACGAAGGGGCTCTAATGTCTTATCAAAGATAGGCCCATCGCCGATGATGCTGAAGTGCAGTTTATCAAAGTACGGCAACTCGCGAAGTGACAGGATTGTTTTCACGACCAAGTCATTGGCATATTTGTAGCTGGTGAAAGGCTTGATAACAAGCACTTTATAACGCAATTCAGGATTTTTGCGGACGAAGGGGAAGATCTTCGTATCGATGACGTTCGGGATTATGCTTATGTTCGTAACGCGAACACCCGCATCCGGCTCAACACTGTGCTTCAAGAACCAATTCGAGACCGCGACAAACCGTATGTCAAGGTCTTCAGCTTGAAAAAGGTTTGCCAGAAATGGAACCTTATTCTTTTCGACATGCATGCGAAGGCTCTTTACCCGGTTGATAAATTGTGCATCTTCAACTGTGTCATACCAGCGTCGGTGCCAACTCAGCGTCTCATATCCGTGAAGCCATGCAATTACTGGTGTGGTCGGTCTGTGGGCGGCTATAGGAGCAATGATATAGTCTAGAGGAAAATGGACCAGAAATGTGGCGTGGCTCGAAGTTGAAACAAATTCTGCATAAAGCGTTTTATTGCCCGTAGTTACTGTGACGCCATCGAAGACGTACTGTCTAAGTACTGGCTCGTTGGTGTCGATTCGAAAAATATCAATTGCCAAGCCAGCATCAAGGTACTTTTTTACCCTTCGATGCAGAAAGCCATAGTTGTATAGATTCGCATCGTTAGGGTAGGCATTAGCAATGACTAAGTGTCTATCTTCGGACATTTGGCTTTCTCCTTCGGTAAGGGTAAATCAGCGTAACAGCATACTCCCCAAGCCCATCAGGGCGTAGTCCGAAGCCATTGCGCAGCACTGTTCAGCTGCTCGTGAAGAACGGCGGGCGCAGGTGGGTTGTGGGAAGCGGGGCTCTTGTAATTGAAAAACCGAACGCTGTCCTTATTTGGACTGGACGCTATAACCTCTCGGAATGGCCGGTAATGCTGTTCGACGTGGGGGAAGTCGTTAGTATTCTGAACGTAATGTACAAGCTTTGGTTGATGCTCTCTGTACCGCACTAGAGCTGATGATCGAGCGACTACGGGGATGGACCAGTCATCGCCGGGGGCGAGCGACCACGGTCCATTGGGAGCCAGTTCTGGCATTACAACTTCAACGTACTTGCGCTGCGCTCCCATCAGTGTCCCGCTCACTAGGTAATTTGCGATGATCGTTTGACAACTGAAAGGCAACGCCATGCTGCCGGGAACGTAGGTTGCCATCAGCAGTGCCGCTAATCCACCACCCGACGACCCCAGGAACAGGATGCCCTTGGCGCCTACTGCATCTGCTGCAGAGCGGGCCCACTTCCGGTGTACCACGCCAACTCCAAGTCATCCTGAAGATGAAGTGTGGGATCCGAGAAATATAAGCTGCTGAATTCAGTGAAAAGCAGACTCCGAGGCCACTCGAATCTGGGGAGTTCGTATTGGCTGCGATTGGTGGCGCCGTGGAGGCTCACGATCAGAATATCGGAATTCTGGGTTAACCAGCAGTGCCTCCACTGGCAGGCCGTCTGACAACACGGCAGAGTACCTGCTCACTCCCAGGTTTGAGCTGGGCAGAAACGGTAGGTCGGCAGGGACGTCTGTGGCGGGTGCGTTAGTCCCGCCAGCCTCGACCTTGTCGTTGGCTACTACTGGAATCGTATACAACATGGATACATGGTAATCACCTTCGAAGTGTTGGAGCCCACCGATCGGCAACACTGGGTTCCCTGGTTTGGGCACATGCGCCAGGTGGAGGCCCGAGAGCGCCTCAGCGCGGCGCCACGTCGACCTCCGCCGGATGGAGGCGGACTCCATCGACCAAACGAGATATAGTGGACCCGTTTGGTCGCGCCAAGCGTGCCATTAATCGGCAATTATTCTTACTTCAGCTACTGGGGGACTAGTGACACTTCGTCTGACCGTGATCGGTACCGGATACCTTGGAGCGACCCACGCGGCGTGCATGGCAGAACTTGGATTTGAGGTCCTCGGCGTCGACGTCGACAAAGAAAAGATCGACAGCCTCAGCCGGGGCGAACTTCCCATTCACGAGCCGGGTCTACCCGAACTCCTGCGCAAGCACACCGAATCTGGCCGTCTCCGTTTCACCACCTCGTTCGAAGAAGCAGGCGCGTTCGGTGACGTCCACTTCATCGCCGTCGGCACCCCGCAGCGCGCAGGTGAGCACGCAGCCGACATGACATACGTGGACGCCTCGGTCGCAGCAATCGCCCGGGCCGCCACCAAAAACTCCCTTATTGTCGGAAAATCGACCGTGCCGGTGGGCTCCGCCCGAAGGCTCAAGGGCCTCGTCGCCGAAGAATCGCGCGACGATGTAATAGTCAACTTTGCTTGGAACCCGGAGTTTCTTCGCGAGGGCTTCGCCGTCGAAGACACGCTGCGTCCGGACCGGTTGGTCATCGGTGTCGACTCGATGTCCGCTGAGGCGACACTCCGTGAGGTCTATGCCGATGCCATCAGTCGCGATACCCCATTCATCACAACGGACTTCGAAACCGCCGAGCTCGTCAAGGTGGCAGCCAACGCTTTCCTTGCGACAAAGATTTCCTTTATCAATGCCTTCTCCGAGGTCACCGAGACTGTCGGCGGCAACATTCGGACACTGGCTGACGCGATCGGGCTCGACGCGCGGATCGGCCGCCGATTCCTCAACGCCGGCATCGGCTTTGGCGGCGGCTGCCTCCCGAAAGACATCCGGGCCCTCCAGGCTCGGGTTTCCGAACTTGGCTTAGACAGCACTATGCGCTTTCTCAACGAAGTCGATGAAGTAAATCTCCGGCGCCGTGACCGCGCGGTGTACGTGGCGGAAACTCTGTTGGGCGCCGTTGAGGGTAAGCGCATCGCCGTGCTGGGAGTCGCGTTCAAGCCCAACAGCGATGACGTTCGTGATTCCCCTGCGCTGGATGTGGCAGCGAGGTTATTCAACAGCGGAGCGGACGTTAGCGTCTACGACCCCGCCGCCAACGCCAACGCCGCGAAGCGCTACCCACGACTGAATTACGTGGATTCTCAGGCCGAAGCGGTAGCGGACGCTGACCTGGTCATGCTCCTGACAGAATGGTCTGAGTTTGTCATTATCGACCCCGAAGAATTGGGATCGGAGGTCGCGCGTAAGCGCATTTTTGACGGGCGCAACGTGCTGGATCATGAGAAGTGGGATGCCGCTGGCTGGGACATAGTGTCCGTCGGGCACAAAAGTGAACTGCTGGAACTCGCGACAGTCGTCTAGGATCTAATCTGCTGGCCGGCCGAAAGTGCCGGTTCCGGATGTTAGGACCCCGCCGGGGCGAGTGCCCGGGCGGGGTCCAACTTTAAATAAATAAGCTGTGGCGGGACACCCAGGCGGCCTGCCACAGCCATGTACCGCTACCACCTCACAGGGCTGCGTACAGCTTACCTGTGGTCGTGAGGGAGCCGTTTGTATGGAAGAGAGCTGAACAACCCATTTTGATATCTTTCGCCGGGCGGGTTTTCCACGCGAATCGCTCAACGAACGGCATGGCTCGCAGTCCGGCCACCGTGGCCCGCATGAAGTCCTCGGTCTGGGAGCGGGAGTAAACACACGGGCGTGAAGTCGTGGCGTCCCAGTCGGCCACCGCGTACTCGGTGACCCAAATAGGTTTTCCGAAGCGTTCGTGCATTTCCGTCACTATTTGGAGGAATTGGTCCGCCTTCGGCCACGCGTACCGGTGCATGGTCATGAAGTCCACCCGCAGACCCTTGTTCTTAGCTTTAGCCATAAAATCCAGGAGCCAGGGGCTTGCCGGCCCGGCTGTGGCGGGCGAGCCGAGGCGCAGTCCGGTAGCCTGCAATTTCGGCCAAAGACTGATTGCTTGATCTACGGACATGTTGGCCTGGGCGGCGACGTCGGGTTCGTTGAAGCCTAAGAGGTGCTTTGTCTTGGTTTCGGCCAGCTGGCGGGTGACCCAGCCAATCGCGTCCTGCTCCAGAAGAGTTCGGGCGCTTTTGACCATTGGTACAAACGACGGCGTAGTCGTCACGTTGTAATGCGACCCCCATGTGTAGTGCCAGTCCAACTTTAGGCTTCTGATCTGCTGGAGTGCGAGTGCGTCTTTCCCACCCCATCCAAATCCCTTGAGTGTGTCGGCGGGTAGCGTGATCGCCGGGACGGTTGGGATGGCCGTGGGAGCTGGAGCTGCGGTCGCAGTGGCGGCATTTGCGGCAAGGAGTGCGCCCGGAGCAGCCATTGCAGCTAGGGGCATGGTCAGAAACTTACGGCGTTCCATGAGTTCCTTTCGTGGAGGGTCGCTGGTTGAAAAAGCTCGAAGACAAATATGGCCAGCGGCTGTCGCATCAAGCGGACCTGCATGCGGTCACGGGCATTCTGGCTGCGCCTGTTCTGGACCGCTGGGACATTGATCAGATAGGACTGAAGTCAACGTAGCACCGGAAACACCCAGGAAACTCTGTGTTTTGCACAGGAAACACGCAGTTTTCCACCTGCCCTCAGGGGCTCAAGAACCGGTCGAGTGTGGCATTCAGAGTGACCGATACAACTCGCCGGTGGGGGTGAGTGATCCGTTGCTCCTGAACAGGGCTGAGGCGCCCATAATGGGGTCGCCCTCGGCGCGGGTTTTCCAGGCGAAACGCTCCACGAACGGCATTTCCCGGAGCCCGGCAATGGTTTCCCCCATGAAGGCCAGGACTTCCTTTTCACTGAACCTGCTGGGAGACTTCGCCGTGGCTTTCCAATCGGCGACTGCGTACTCAGTTACCCAGACTGGCATTCCGTAACGCTCGTGCAGTTTCTGCACCGTCCTGAGGAACGAGTCGGCGTGGGGAGGCGCGTAGGAATGCATTGCGACGAAGTCCACCCGCAAGTCCTTCGCAGCTGCCTGGTCCATGAACCTTTGAAGCCAGTCGCCGAGCGGCTGCACCGGGGCCGGGGAACCCAACCTCAGGCCAGCGTGTTCGAGTTGGGGCCAGAGCTCAACGGCGGCGCCCACGGACAACTCTGCTTGGCCCGCATGATCGGGTTCGTTGAAGCCCAGAAGATCTTCGGCTTTTGTCCTCGGCAATTCTGATCTCACCTGATCAATAGCTCTTCGTTCTAGGGACCTTCGTCCCCAGATCATCGGGACGAACTCAGCGTCGGGCCTCAAAGCGTACGCTGTTGAAGGGTAGTTGGCGCCCCAGGTGTAAAACCAGCTGAGGTCAAGGGAATTCAGCTGGTCTATGCCAAATTCCTTGAGACGGGACAAACCCACGCCCTTGCGAGCCGTCGTCGACGCCGACGCCGGCGACGGCGACGGCGACGGCGAGGGACGTGGGCTTAGACGCGTTTCGGCTGTGCAGGCGCCGAGAGCCGCCGCAGTAGCGGTCACGGCAGCCGCGAGAAACGTCCGACGGTCCATTTGCTCCCTTCGCGTCGTTTTGGCCGCTGGTCAAAACACCTCTGGAGAACAAATCCGGTGGGATGCCCGGCCTATCCTCGTTGGTCTAGCCGAGTTCCGAACGAATCCGGCAGGTTTACGTGTCGCTATAGCCTCGAGTGTAAGGCGGGACCGGTTCCCGTTCGAAGTGACCCTGGATGTGACCGCCCGTCAACCACACCGTGGCCGGAATCTTCGCTACGCTATTGAACTGAAATCCGTAGGTTCGCTGGCTTCTCCAACGACTTACCAGTGCGGAAACTTCGGCGCGGCTGGCCCCGGGCACCATGCCTCGGAGTTACTGCCGGCCCCAGAAACGTAGGCGGTCATAATTCAGGACAGCATCCCCGGGCCGTCACGTGGGCATTCATCGCCAGCGGCGCCGTTCCGTCAGGCAGACCCGAGCGTCACTTTTCCTCATTAGTCGGTGCGTTCGACTCTGGTTGGCCCGCGCCTGGCATACGCCAGCGCAAGGTACACCGTTCCGTCCATGCTGCCGCATGCCGTGGACATCACTTCGAGCAATGGGACCTACACCTAGGCTGACATTTCTATTGGTCTTGGATTTGTTCGTCAGGATGCGGGCATTTCGGGCGGGTTGGAATGTGTGATGTCCTGGCGTCGCGTGATCCTCGGCGCGAATGGCTCCGTGTTCCGTGTGTCCGAAATTACTACCGGCCACCGACGCATGGCCGCGATGAGCGGCCACGTCGTCCCTGTGCCCTGGCCTGCGCAAACATTGCCTAGAGCGGTGTGTGGGCACTATGCTCGCGACGGGGGAGCCGGGAGCCGGCTCAAAGACTCGGGGGAAAATTGAAGAAGAAGACTATCCGCCTCGCCATCGCCGGGGCTCTCGCCGCGTTCTCGCTTGCGGGCCTCGCCGTTCCGGCGCACGCCGATCCCGGTCAGTGGGCCACCCCGCCAAACATCGATTCTTGCGGCCCGGTCGTCGACTCAGTCAGGTTCTGCACGGCGCCGGACGGGCATCAGTACCCGATGCTGGTCAGCGCCGTCGCCGGCACGCAGCCCGGCGTCGGCGGCGCCCTCCAGGTCGGCAGTACCCTGACCGTTGTTGACGGTGCCTGGAATCCCGCGGACGCCACGCTCACGCACCAGTGGCTGCGCAATGATGTGCCCATCCCGGGCGCCACTGGCCCGACCTACCTGCTCACCACGGCGGATCTCGGCAAGGGCATTCGGGTCAAGACCACGGCGGCAGCTCCGGGCTATGCGACGACGACAGGGCAGTCCAACAAATCCGCCCCCGTCACGAACGCCGGCGGCGCCGTCCCCTCTCTCGTTGCGGAGTACGCTTCTCTTTATTCACTGGACACCAACCCGGACAGGCCTAGTCGCCTCGTGTTCGCTGACGGGTCTTTCAAGGGCTCTCCGACCATCTACCGCCAGTACCAGTGGCTTCGCGACGGCAAGCCCATCCCGGGTGCCACCGCGAAAATGTTCGACCCGAAGGGCTGGGGCTCGACGGGGCTGCTCAGCGTCAGGATCACCGGCCACGCTGCCGGGTTCAAAGCGGTCACCGCGACCTCCGACCAGCGAAAGGTTTCTGACTTCGACCAGGCCCCCGGCGCCGTCGTCACCGGCGGCACGGGCCTGGGGAACGTCCTCACCGCAGCTGACGATGTTCCCTGGTCTACCTGGCGGGGCGGGCTCACCTATAAATGGCTGCGTGACGGCGTCGCGATTTCCGGCGCCACGGCGCTGACCTACGCAATCACGGCCAAGGACCAAGGCCACACCCTGGTCCTTGACTCCGGCACTTGGTACGACACCCACATTTACTCCAACGCCGTCGCCGTCCCGGCGGCCGCGGGGGTGCAGCTGAAGCACCTGACGAGCGTCACCAAGCCGGTCGTGACCGGGGACGCCGTGACCGGCTCTGTGATGAAGGTGTCCTCCGGGACCTGGTCCGCACCGGCCGACAAGCTGAAGGTCACCTACAACTGGCTCTCCTCAGACGGATCGGAACCGGCCAGCGGCCCGACTTTCACCCCGGGCACGCCCCAAGTTGGCAGGACCCTCTCCGTCCTTGTGACTGCGTCTGCCCCCGGCTACATCACTGCCCGCGTAAAAGTCACCGCACCCAAGCCGGTGACCGCGCGTGAGTCGACGCGGGCCATTAGCGGGACCCTGACCGTCGGGTCGAAGGTGACTTTGACTCCCGACCCCTGGTATGACCGGGTCGAATCGGACGTATATTGGCTGCGTGACGGTGTCCCGATCGACGGGGGTTACGGCTGGAGCTACGTCCTGGCCAAGGCTGACGCCGGCACGAAGCTCTCGGCCAGTGTGTTTCCGACTTCACCGGGCGGCCTGTACCAGACAATAAACGCATCGGCGAGGGTGGTGGGTCTGCCCCTGACTTCGGCCACGCCGACGATTGCGGGCACCGTCAAGGCAGGGAACGTCCTGACCCTGAAGCGAGGCACCTGGACCTGGGGCACTGCCTTTACGTACCGGTGGCTGCGCGACGGCGTCCCGATCTCCGGAGCTACGGCCTCGACCTACAAGGTCCGGACCGCCGACAAGGGCACCAAGCTCACCGTCCGCGTCACGGGCTCCCGGCTTGGCTACGCCACCGTCTCCAAGACCAGCGGAGCGTACACCGCCCGCTGACATCGTCGGTTCTTCCGCGGCTGCCAAAGCTACCGCGGAAGAACATCATGCTTCCACTGTCAGGGTAGGATGCTGCCCCCCTCCAATTGCAGCAGCCGATACCTGTGCTGTGGTGCCCGTTGCTTCAAGGACAGGCACGTTGTCGCGCAGCCATTGATGCGTGAGTTGCGCGTCCATTGGATCCCACGAACCATCGAAGACGGTAGAGTGTTCCCGGTCAGCAGGGTCCCACCGATGCCGGGGCGCGGTCCGCTGACCGACCGTTCCACGAGCAACGGATAGGGGTTCCCGTCCGGCGCCGCGCACATCTTGACAGAGTCAGCGACCGGTCCGCAGTGATCAGGGAAGCCCTGTGAGCCGGAAGAGCGAAACTTCCCATTGATAAAGCCGTTAAAGCCCCGGCGGCACTGATGCGAATGATTCTGCTATTAGATTATTCCCCCAAAATTGTTTGGAGCGGCAGTATTTGCCTTGAACGATGGTAATATCCGAGCCATTCCTGGCGTTGAATTTTGATGAAAGAAATAACCTTCCGAGAGTGCCATTACTGCTACACCGAAGCGCCCTCGCAACGCATTTTGCAAAGTCCCATCACAATTGCAACCGGTGCCGCTGCTCGGCGAAACCTATCTTGAAACCAACACGGTGTATAGTTGGTGATTTGTTAAGCATCGAACATATTGGGGATCATCTTGTTCTACGGCGTCACGCGTTACAGCCTCTTTTCACCAGGGTCTCACTCTTGGAAGACGTCGCGCAGCGGCGTTTTTAAAACCCCGGATGACTATATGCGGTACCTCTTTTCGGAGAAGCGTCTTCAACTGCGGGAAGAACTTTTCTTTACCAAGGCAGTCCCCGCCCTTGCCGCGATGGCTGAAAAGCATGACTATAAGCACTTCGTTATGTACTCCGAGCACCTACCCCGGCGTCACCAAGCGGTGCTGTTGGACGCCGCAGCCGACTACCCGTTTTTGGTGCCGGTGGAATGGAATGACGTTGTCCGTGGCACTGGTATCGAGGAAGTGCTGCCGCGGATCGAGCAAGACCTGGCCGGCAAGTGTGCCCCCGACGGTGGAATGCAGCCGGTGGCATGGTTCCGGTTGGACGACGATGACGTTCTCGCTGCCGACTATCTCACTCACCTTGAGAAGTATCGGACATTGGACCACGTGGGGATGGCCGTCTCCTTTGGTCTGGGCCTGACGGCGTACAAGGGCGAAGGTCAGGTGGTTAGCCTTCGGGAGTTCTATCATCCGAAGTCCGCTCAGGGTATGGCCTTTATTTCAGGCTACGACCCACAGCAGCGGAATATGTCAATCCTCACGCCTGGACCGCATCACGGTGTAGACCGCGTGATGCCGACTATCGTGGACTCACGCGAACACATGTTCTTTCAAGTCCGCCACAGCGACCAAGACTCTACGTTGAATGAGACCCCATACGAGCGCGCCAACGCGTCCCTGGCGCGGTTAGAAAAGCTTCCGGCCCTGCGGGCGGCTGACATCTCTGCGGAGAAGTGGCCCAGCCTCATTGAACAAATCGTCGAAGGCGAACCCCTGCCGCATAATTCGTCGTTGCCGGGCGCAAAACCACTCCGTCTCACTGAGGAAACGCTGATGAACTTTCCGTTGGATGCGACGATTGAGGCTGGGCTCGTTGAGTTTGAGTTCGAGTTCGAGTCTGCCCTGAAGCTTCAGGGAGGATTCGCCGTCGTTTCCTACGAGATTCACGGCCCTGAAGACATGAAGCTCGAAGTGCTGGGCCTAAACAAGAGTTCGACATTTGGCTGGAGCAAGCAGGCATGGTCAAAGAATGCTTCGGGTGTCGTGCGGCACAGCTTCCTTCTGCCACCGGGAGCGGTCATCTCCAGCATCACCTTGAGGGGCAAGAACCGCCAGCCGTCCAACGTTTATATCCGCTTGCGTCAGCCTCGAGTGGTAGCCCTGCACGGCATAGACTGACCCCTGGCCCAGATCGCATATGGCGTCCACCTCCCAGTGGGGGAGCCCTGTGCGCGTCTGGCAGCAAAACCCGTCCTACGACCCGCTGAAGTCTGCTATCCGGCGACCAACGCCGAGAAGTGCTCCGACGGCGGCCACGGTCCGCGCTGCGGCGAGGCCGTCACCATAAGGATTCACCGCATTCGCCATGGACTCATAGTGATCCTGGTCGTGCAGCAGGCGTTCAACTTCCTTGAAGATTCTCTCTTCGTCCGTGCCGATCAGCGTCACTGTTCCGGCATCGACCGCCTCAGGTCGTTCGGTGTTGTCCCGCATCACCAGAACCGGTTTACCGAGACTGGGAGCTTCTTCCTGAACTCCGCCCGAATCGGTCAAGACGACGTGGGCCAGCGAGAGCAGCCGAGTGAACTCGCCGTAGGCCAGCGGCTCGACGACGATGATATTCGGCCGGCCTTCGAGGGCAGGCAGCAAGGCTTCGCGTACCACAGGATTCCTGTGCACCGGCAAGATCGTCACCAGGTCAGGTTCGGCGTCTGCGATCCGAGCCAGGGCCCGTCCCACGCCGCGCATGGCGGCTCCCTGGTTTTCGCGGCGGTGGGTCGTCACCAGCAGAATTTTGCGGCCGCTGGCGGCGAGTTCCTCCAGCTGCAGGTTAGCGAAAGGAACCTTTTTGCCGACTGTGGTCAGCAACGCATCGATGACGGTATTTCCGGTCACTACGATGTTCTCAGGCGGGATCCCCTCGGCGAGGAGATTAGCCCTGCTGACACAGGTGGGCGCGAGGTGGAGGCTCGCAATCTGGCTTGTGATCTTGCGGTTAGCTTCCTCCGGAAATGGAGAAAAGAGATCGCCGCTGCGAAGTCCTGCTTCCACGTGAATCACCGGAATCCCATGGTAAAAAGCCGCGATTGCGGCCGCAGTAGACGTCGTCGTATCCCCTTGAACAAGAATGGCATCCGGTGTGTCCTCAACGAACAGCTTCTCCAGCCCGTCGATGGTCCTGGTCATGATGGCCGAAAGCGACTGGCCTGGTTGAAGGATGTTCAGATCATGGTCCGGAACAATACCGAAGAGTTCATTGACCTGGTCCAGCATCGTCCGATGCTGTCCAGTGACGGTAACAACGCAGCGGAACAGCGGGGACTTTTGGAGTTCGCTGATGATCGGAGCCATCTTGACGGCCTCCGGTCTGGTACCAAAGATTGGCATGATGCTATGCAAGTAACTTCCCCCAACAACTCGAGCGATGGTTTTGACAGCCTCCTGGACTGGTTAATCAAGGAGCAAAAGGACTAGGACAAGTGGCGGCACGCTGACGACAACGGTGATTACCCATGATCGGTCTATCAAACGTTTGCGCTCATACGTGATTTCCTTGTCGGTGGGGCCTGCCCGGTTACGTGCTTGTCCAAGACGGCACTGCAGTCAGACGAACGGACGGGCTCCACGTCTGGAACAAGCAGTGCGTCCGGAACCTCGGCTTTGCGGGTGCGCCGGCGCAGGTGACGTGGGGCAGCAATCAGCGGGAACGGATCACGGGTAGGGCTGTCGTCCTCCTCGCCCAGCGTTAAGGTTGGTCGGCTGAAGAACTCAACCATATTGCCTCTAATTCTTACATTCCCGAATGCATACTCGCGCATTCGGGCCGCAGCGACACGTCCATCAGGCCTCCGGTTTCGATCACGAACCGCCGCAGCCACTGTCCCAGGCTCAGCTCGGGGTGGGAGTTCACCATCTGGACCTCCGCGGTCGTGCATTGCTGCATCAGCCGCTGCGCCCGGGCCACGTGATAGCTGGAGGTCACCACGGTGATGGATTTCCAGCCGTTGGCCTTGGCGATTCTGCCGATGGCGCGCGCCTCGCCCCGGGTGTCGTACTCACCCGGACGAAAACACAGGAGCCGGACACTGGGGGACGCGGAGGAGTTGCAGGCGGCGTCGGCCGCGGCGTTGCCGGGAGTGTCCGTGTGGGACAGGACCAGGACGGGAACACCGTAGTCGCGCTGCATTTCCTCCGCCACCGGCAGCCGCTCATCTGCCGCGCCGCCGAGCATGATGACGACGTCGGTCCGGTGCACGCTCAGCGGGTCCACGTTGACGAAAAGCTGGAACGCCAGGACCAGCCAGAGGAGCACGGCCCCGGATATCCAGGCCATGAGCCGCTTGCCCCGGGCGGTCAGGGCGGGCAGCGGCAGGGGCATGCCTACGAGTCTTTCATGCGGCCGGTGCCACAGGAAAACCGCTCGGGCGGGCATGCCCCCGGCCGTCCTTCCCGCCCGTGGCCGCCGCTGTCACCCCCTGGCGGTAGCGTAGGGCTGTGCCTGAATCCGAGCCCCGCCCGCAGCCTGACGCCCCGCCTGACGCCCCGCCACCCGCCGTCATCCGGTCCACAGCGCCCCTGACCGTCGAGGAGCTCTCCGAATCCCAGCTCCTGGAGCGGATCTTTCCGCGCCTTCACTACGGCCAGGAGCACAACCCCTCCCTGCTGCTGGGTCCGGGGGACGACGCCGCCATCGTGGCCGCGCCGGACGGCCGGGTGGTGCTCAGCATCGACACCCAGGTGGTGGACCAGGACTTCCGCCTGGAGTGGAGCAACGGCTACCGGACCACAGGGTACGACGTCGGCTGGAAAGCCGCCGCGCAGAACCTCAGCGACATCAACGCCATGGGAGCCCGCGCCACCTCGCTGGTGGTCAGCCTGACGATGCCCGGGGACACCCGGGTGGCCTGGGTGGAGGACTTCGCCGACGGACTCAGCGCCGGCATCCGGGAACTCGGCGCCCCTGACTGCGCCGTGGCCGGCGGCGACCTGGGCCGGGGCCGCGAGCTCGCGGTCAGCGTCGCGATTGTCGGAACCCTCGACGGTGCGGCGGCGGTGCTGCGCTCCGGTGCCCGGCCGGGGGACACCCTGGCGCTCGCCGGCACGGTGGGACGCGCCGCGGCAGGCCTGGCGCTACTGGAATCGCCAGCCCCGGTGGCGGAGCTGAGCGCCGGGCAACGCGCCCTCCTGGACACGCAGTGCCGGCCACAGCCCCCGCTCGCGGCAGGGCCGTCGGCCCGGGACGCCGGCGCCACCGCGCTGATGGACATTTCCGATGGGCTGGTCCGCGACGCCACCCGGATGGCGGCCGCCAGCCACGCCGTCCTGGACCTGGACCCGGCGCCGCTGCAGGAGCTCGCCGGTCCGCTCCGCTCCGCCGCTGCTCTCTTGGGCGCAGACCCGCTGGCCTGGGTGCTGGGCGGCGGGGAGGACCACGGACTGCTGGCCACATTCCCGCCGGGTGTTCAGCTGCCTTCAGGTTTCACTGCGATAGGCTCGGTGAAGGCCCCCGCCTCAACGGACGGCGCGGGCGTCACCATAGCGGGCAGGCCCGCTGACACTGTGGGATGGGATCACTTTGCAGACTAAAATTGCCGCCAACGCGCAAGCGATGAAGCGGTGGTTGGGCAAGGCAGAAACAACGCTTGGAAACCACAGCGACCGCCTGAACGCCATCAACATCTTCCCGGTGGCCGACGGCGACACCGGCACCAACCTCTACCTCACTGTCCGCGCCGCTGCCCAGGCACTCCACGGGCTCAACACTGCAGCGCTGCCGCAGGTCGGCACGGATCCCACGGTTCATGCTTTTGGTCCGCCCAATCCGGCCCAGCACGACGTCGGCGCCACCCTGGCCCGCGCCGGCCTGGCCGCCATGGAGCAGGCCCGCGGCAACTCCGGCACCTTGTTTGCCGTGTTCCTGTGCGCCGCCGCCGAGCCCCTCGCCGGCCACTCCCGGCTGAGCGCGCCGCTGCTGGCCGCCGCCCTGAACCGGGCCCAGCTCCGCGCCTGGTCCGCGCTGAGCGACCCGGTGCCCGGCACCATGCTTTCGGTGATGGAAGCCGCAGCCCGCGCGGCGGCGGCCGTGGACTCCGCGCACGACGGCGACGACAGCAACCACACCCTGGGCCTGGCCCTCGACGCCGCCGTGGAAGCGGCCCTCGCGGCCGTGGTGCGCACCGAAGACCAGCTGGAAGCCCTGCACGCCGCCCACGTGGTGGACGCCGGCGGCGTCGGGATGCTGCTGATCCTTGACTGCCTCCGCTCCGCCGTCCTCGGCGAGGAACTCCAGGACCAGCTGCTGGACGGACTGCACGGCTACGACGTCCAGGACCCGCACATCCACGCGGGCATGCCGCGGGATGAAGGCGTGGAAGTCATGTGCACCATTTCGCTGTCACCGCTCGACGCCGCCATGATGCGCCAGCGGCTCGATGAGATGGGCGAGTCCGTCATCATGAGCCAGGTGGGCGGCGCCGCCGACGCCGCCGGGGCCTACCGGTGGCGGGTCCACGTCCATGTGCCGGACGCCAAGCCGGCCGTGGCCTTGATCCGCTCCCTCGGCGAACCCACAGACATCAGCGTCACCGAACTCGCCGTGCCGGACGCCGAACCCTCCAGCGCCGAACTGAACAGCGCCGAACCCCGAAGCGTCGGGGACCGTGAACCCGCAGGACAGGTCTTCGACGGACATGACCGCTGAACTTGTAGACCTCGGCAGCGCCGAACTGGCACTGCCCCTGGAGCGGCGGATCGGCAAACGATCCGCGACGGTCATCGAAAAACACCTCGGCATCACAACGGTGGGCGGGCTCCTGAACCACTTTCCGCGGCGCTACCTGGACCGCGGTGAGCTCACCCCCATCAGCGAAGTGCCGCTGGATGAGGACGTCACCCTCATCGCCCGGGTGCTCTCCAGCAGTACCCGGCCCATGCGCGCCCGCCGCGGCTCGCTGACCGACGTCGTCATCACCGACGACGCCGACACCGGAACCGGCCTGCCGGGCACGCTGAAGGTGAGTTTCTTCAACGGGTTCCGGGCCAAGGCCGAACTGCAGCCGGGCCGGCGCGCCATGTTCACCGGCAAGGTCACCCGCTACGCCGGGGTCCTGGGGCTGACCAACCCCGACTTCCAGCTTTTGGACGAGGACCCGGACGTCCCCGGCAAGGATCCGGAACAGCTCGCCGCCATGCCCATCCCGGTCTATCCGGCCACCGCCAAGCTGAGCAGCTGGTCCATCCAGAAAGTCGTCTCCACCCTGCTGGAAACCGCGCACCTGGCCATTTTGCCCGACCCGCTGCCGGCGGACATCGCCGCCCGGGAGAAGTTCCTGCCGGTCGCCGAGGCCTACCGCCTCATTCATGCCCCGGAAGTCACGGGCGACTGGCAGCACGCCCGCGACCGGTTCCGCTACCAGGAAGCCCTGGTGCTCCAGTCCGCCCTGGCCCGGCGGCGGGCCCAGCTCGCGGCGGAGGAGGCCACCGCCCGCCGGTCCGTCGCCGCGGGCCTGCTGACGGCCTTCGACGCGCAGCTTCCGTTCACGCTCACCGCCGGCCAGGCCGCCGTCGGCAAGACCCTGGCCACCGAACTCGCCCAGGACTCGCCCATGAACCGGCTGCTGCAGGGCGAGGTCGGCTCCGGCAAGACCATCGTGGCCCTGCGCGCCATGCTGCAGGTGGTGGACGCCGGGGGACAAGCCGCCCTGCTGGCCCCCACCGAGGTCCTCGCCGCGCAGCACTTCGACTCGATCCGCCGCACCCTCGGCCCGCTCTCCCGCGACGGCCTCCTGGGCGGCTTCGGCTCCGAGGCCGTCCAGGTGACGCTGCTGACCGGTTCCATGCCCACTGCCGCCCGCAAGCAAGCCATGCTCGACGCCGCTTCCGGAACCGCCGGGATTATCATCGGCACCCACGCCCTGCTCAGCGACAATGTGTCCTTCTATGACCTGGGCCTGATCGTGGTCGATGAGCAGCACCGCTTCGGCGTGGAACAGCGCGATGTCCTGCGGTCCAAGGCCAACAAACCACCGCACCTGCTGGTCATGACCGCCACCCCCATCCCGCGGACCGTGGCGATGACCGTATTCGGCGACCTCGAAACCTCGGTCCTCGATGAACTGCCGGCCGGCCGGGCCCCGATCACCACCCACGTGGTGGGACTCGCCGAGCATCCGGCGTGGGCCCCGCGCATCTGGACCCGTTCCCGGGAAGAAATCGACGCCGGCCACCAGGTCTACATCGTCTGCCCCAAAATCGGCTCGGACGACGACGGTGACTTCAGTCCCGGCGAAGCCGAACCCACCGACGCCGACCTCGCGGAGACCGGAACCAGGGAACTCGCGTCCGTGACCGGCGTCGTGGAACAGCTCCGCGACGAACCGGCCCTGGCGGGGGTTCCCTTGGCGCCGCTGCACGGACGCCAGGATCCCGCGCTGAAGACCGAAACCATGGCCTCCTTCACCGCCAACCAGACCAAGCTCCTGGTCTCCACCACGGTGATCGAGGTGGGGGTGGACGTCCACAACGCCACGCTCATGGTGATCCTGGACGCGGACCGCTTCGGGATCTCCCAGCTCCACCAGCTCCGCGGCCGGGTGGGCCGCGGCGGGCTGCCGGGCACCTGCCTGCTCGTGACCACGCTGGAACCCGGCCACCCGAGCCGGCGGCGGCTTGACGCCGTCGCCGCCACCACCGACGGCTTCGAACTGTCCCAGGAAGACCTCAAGCTGCGCCGCGAAGGCGACATCCTGGGCGCCTCCCAGTCCGGCGGCCGCTCCACACTGAAACTGCTCCGGGTCCTGGAGCACGGAGACCTGATCGCCCGCGCCCGGCAAGACGCGCAGGCGATCGTCGGCGGCGACCCCACCCTGGGCGCCCACCCCGCCCTCGCCGCAGCGATCGATGAATACCTCAACCCGGAAAAGGAGGCGTTCCTTGAACGCGGTTAAGAACTTCCAACCATCCCCGATGGCACGGCCATGAGCCGCATCATCGCCGGCGCCGCCGGCGGAACCGCCTTGGTCAGCGTCCCCGGGTCGTTGACCCGTCCCACCACGGACCGGGTCAAAGAAGCCCTGTTTTCCCGGCTGGATGCCTTCGAGGTGATTGCGGACGCCCGGGTGCTGGATCTCTACGCAGGCACCGGCTCCCTCGGCGTGGAGAGCGCCAGCCGCGGGGCGCAGGCCGTGGACCTGGTGGAATTCGATGGCAAGGCCAGCGAGGTCTGCCAGCGCAACGCGGACCTCGTCAATACCGTAGCGGGGCGCAAAGTGGTCACCGTGCACCGGTCCAAGGTTGAGTCCTTTCTTGAACGGACCCGCGAGGATGCCCGCTGGGACCTCGTGTTCCTCGATCCGCCCTACCCCCTGGATGAGCCGGCGCTGGCGGCAGTGCTCGCGAAGCTGTTGCCGCACCTGGCCGAGGGCGCCGTGGTGGTGGTGGAGCGTTCCTCCCGAACCCCCGAACCGTCCTGGCCCGCCGGGATGGAACGCTTCGCCGAACGGAAATACGGGGAAACCAGGCTCTGGTTCGCCGAACCCGGCGTGGAAGAAGAAGCGGAGGACTCTCCCGCGTCAGACCCGGAGCCGGAAACCGGGCGCGACAGCTAGTCCGAGTGGGCGTCCAGTTCGACGCCGGAGAGCACCTTCGCAGGATGCGGCCCGCGGGCGGTCAATGCCGCGGTCCACACCTCGGGCCACGGACCCTGCGTGCCGGTCAGGATGATGTTGCCGGGATAGCGGCCGCTGAACATCCCCGCCTCGGCGAAGGCGGAGACGTCGGTCATGGCCCGGCGCAGCGCGGCCACCTGGCTGCGGACCAGCGTCAGCCCGGGCTCATCGCCCACATTGACCACCAGCACCCCGCGGGCGCTGAGCCTCGCGGCCGCCTCCACATAGAATTCGGTGCACGCGAGGTGTTCCGGTGCCTCCGGCCCGGAAAAGATGTCCAGGATCACCACGTCGAAGCGCAGCTCCGGGGGGAGCCGGACCAGGGCCTCCCGGGCGTCGCCAACGAGCGTGTGCAGTCCGGTGCCTTCCGGGAGGGGCAGCTGTTGCAGCATGAAGTCCAACAGTTCGCGTTCCAGTTCCACGGCGTGCTGCACGGACCCCGGCCGGGTGGCCTGGATGTAGCGGGCCAGCGTCAACGCCCCGGCACCCAGATGCAGGGCCGTGATCGGTTCACCCCAGGGCGCCGCGAGATCCACCACATGGCCGATCCGGCGCAGGTACTCGTAGAAGATGTCCGCAGGGTCCGCGAGGTTGACGTGCGACTGTTCCGCCCCGCCGATGCTGAGCACGAAGCCGCCCTCAGTGAAGGGATCGGGCTCGATCGTGGCGTGCTGGCCGGTGGTGCGCAGGAAGCGGGAGGCCTCGGTATTGTCCGCCATCAGAGCCGGTCGCGGAGGGTCGCGAGCCGTTCCGCGGCTTCCTGCAGCACATCGATGCGCTTGCAGAACGCGAAGCGCAGCAGGCTCCGGGTCCGTTCGGCGCCCTCCGGGTGGCAGAAGACCGGCACCGGAATGGCCGCGACGCCCACCAGGGCAGGCAGCCGGCGGGCCAGGTCCACGGCGTCGGTGATGCCCAGCGGCGCAGTGTCCACGTTCACGAAGTACGTTCCCTGCGGTGTGAAGACATCCAGCCCGGCCGCCCGCAGGCCCTCGCTGAGGATGTCGCGTTTGAGTTGGAGGGTATCGGCGATGCCGGTGTAAAACTCGTCCGGCAGGCCCAGCCCGGCGGCGATGGCGCTCTGGAACGGCGTGCCGGAGCTGTAGCTCAGGAACTGTTTCACGGTGCGGGCCGCGGAGACCAGGTGCTCGGGGCCGCTGAGCCAGCCGATCTTCCAGCCGGTGAAAGAGAAGGTCTTCCCGGCGGAGGAAATGGTCAGGGTGCGTTCCGCGGCGCCGGGCAGGGTGGCCACCGGAATGTGCTGCGGCCCGAAGGTGAGGTGCTCGTACACCTCATCGGTGAGAATGACGGCGTCGTACAAGGTGGCGAGCTCCACGACGCGTTCGAGCACCTCGCGGGGGAACACCGCCCCGGTGGGGTTGTGCGGGTTGTTGACCAGCACCACCCTGGTGCGGCTGCTGAACGCGGCTTCGAGGGCGTCCAGGTCCGGCAGGAAATCGGGGGCCAGCAGCGGGGCGGTGACGTGTTGGGCACCGGAGAGGCCGATGATCGCGCCGTAGGAGTCGTAGAACGGCTCGAAGGTGAGGACCTCATCCCCGGGTCCCACCAGCGCCAGCAGCGCCGCGGCGATCGCCTCGGTGGCGCCGGTGGTGACGATGATTTCGGTCTGCGGGTCCGGGGTCAGGCCGTAGAAGCGCTCCTGGTGCAGCGAGATCGCCTCCCGCAACTCCAGGATGCCCTTGCCGGGGGCGTACTGGTTGGCGCCGGCGGCGATGGCGGCCTGCGCGGCGGCCTTGATTTCCACCGGGCCGTCCTCGTCCGGGAATCCCTGGCCGAGGTTGATGGCGCCGGTCTGCAGCGCCAGGGTGGTCATCTCCTCAAAGATTGTCACGCCGAGCGTGCCGTCGGCGGAGAGCAGGTTGGCGCCGGCCGCGGTCCGCTGCCAGGGGAACGGTAAAGGGGTGCTCACTGGGAGCCGGCCTTTCCGCCGCGGCCGGTGAACTTGTCCATGGTGGAGTAGATCCCGAAGACCTTTCCGCCCACGAAGTCCCACGCCCGCACCGGCAGGATCCCGCGCAGCACCTTGCCCAGCTGCGCGGTGGCGGGGGCGATCAGCTGCGGCTGGCCGGCCACGGTGGCCTGCCAGGCCCGGTTGACGGCGTCGTCCGGGGTCATCAGCGGGGTGAAGAGCGGGCCGCGGGCGCCGTCGAACATGCCGGTGGAAATGTAGCTGGGGCAGAACGTGGTCACCTTCAGATGGTCATGGCCCTGCTGTTCGAGTTCGAGCCGGAGCGAATCGCTCCAGCCGATCACCGCCCACTTGGACGCCGCGTACACGCTCATCCGGGGGTTGGAAACCGTACCGGCGGCGGAGGCGATGTTCAGGATCCGCCGCGGCCGCCCGGCGTCGTTCATCATGGCCGGCAGGAACGCGTGGGTGACGTACATGGGGGCCAGGGCGTTGATGTCCATGGTCAGGGCGATGTCCCGTTCCGGATCGTGATCCCAGAACAGCGCGCCGCGGACGATTCCTGCGTTGTTAACCAGGAGCGTCAGCGGCCCTTCGCCCCGGCACGCCTCAGCGGCGTCGGAGATGGCCGTACGGCTGGCCAGGTCCACCTGGCGGACGACGGCGCGCGCGCCCAGGGCGGTCACCTCGCCGGCGGTGGTGGCGAGGCCGTCGGCGTCGACGTCCCACAGGATCACTGTGCTGGCGCCTTCGCGGGCCGCGCGCAGGGCGTACAGGCGGCCCATTCCCATGGCGGCTCCCGTCACGAGAACCACGCCCCCGGACACGGTGAAAGGATTGCTCGATGCTGACATGCAGTCATGCTATCCCGGGCGGCGGCAGCCATACGGTAGGTTCGGAACATGAGACGCGCCGTATGCCCTGGCTCCTTCGACCCCATCCACAACGGACACCTGGAAGTCATCGCCAGAGCCGCCGGCCTCTTCGACGAGGTCATTGTGGGCGTCTCCACCAATTACGCCAAGAAATACCGGTTTACCCTCGAGGAACGCCTCGATATGGCAAAGGAAACCCTGGCCTCCCTGCGCGGAATCGTGGTGGAGCCGGTGGGGGAGGGACTCCTCGCCGAGTACTGCCGGCGGCGCGGCGTGTCCGCCATTGTTAAGGGCCTGCGGTCCTCCTCCGACTTCGACTACGAACTGCCGATGGCCACCATGAACCGCCAGCTCACCGGCGTCGAGACGGTTTTCCTCCCGGCGGAGAGCCACTACCTGCACTTGTCCTCGACGCTGATCAAGGAAGTCTTTAGCCTGGGCGGCAACGTTTCGGAGTTCGTGCCCCGCTCGGTGCTGAAACGGCTGAACGCGGGCGAGCCTGTCCGGGATCAGCCGCGCAGAGGGTAGGCTTGATCGGTACTCGGCGGCCTGCTGCCGGTTGCGCGGCCCGAATCCGGAGCGGCGGGCGGTGGAAACCGCGGCGATGCCCCGGTTTGAGTCCGCCTGGCAGATCAGGCTAAGATAGTACGTCGGTCATATGTTCAACAGGAGTTCTCATTAAACGAGATGCTAGTTCGCCCTTGGTGTTAGACGTCAAGGACCTCGGACGCAGTCCGGGAAGCATGCGGACGCTGACAGAACATGTACCCGCACCAGGTGACCTTGGTGTGGCGCTCATCGGCGTGCAGGAAGGCTCGGATGTCGAGCTGGACCTGCGGCTTGAGGCCGTACACGAAGGAATTCTGGTATCAGGAACCGCGCACGTTGAAGTTACTGGCGAATGCGGCCGATGCCTGGATCCCCTTGCGTATGACCAAGAGGTTGATGTGCAAGAACTTTTCTTCTACGAGGACGCTGTGTTCTCGGACGGGGAAGACGAAGAAGAGCAACGTCGAGTCGAGCACGATCTGATCGATCTTGAGCCGGTGTTGCGGGACGCAGTTGTAACCATGCTGCCGTTCCAGCCGGTGTGCCGGGAAGACTGCCAGGGCCTCTGCTCAGAATGCGGAGTTCGCCTGGAAGACGAGCCGGGGCATCACCACGAGGTGGTAGATCCTCGCTGGGCTGCCCTAGCCGACCTGGCTAAGCCTGACCGGCAAAACTGATTTGTAAGTGTTGGACTAGAGAGAAATGAGTTAGCCGTGGCTGTCCCGAAGCGGAAAATGTCTCGCTCGAATACCCGCGCCCGCCGCTCCCAGTGGAAGGCAACCGCCCCCCACCTGGTGAAGACTGTCGAGAACGGCCAGGTTACCTACAGCCTGCCGCACCAGGCAAAGGTCGTTACCGACTCGGCTGGCACTGCGCTGTTCCTTGAATACAAGGGCCGCAAGGTCGCAGACGTCTAATCCGCCAACAGGCTGACTAAGATGTCTTCAACTGAAGAGCTTCTGAAGCGTCTCGGTGTCACTATTGACGCCGGGACGCTTCGTCTTGCGCTCACACACCGTTCCTACGCCTACGAAAACGGCGGCATCCCCACCAACGAACGCCTCGAGTTCCTGGGCGATTCCATCCTGGGGTTCTCCGTCACCGACGCGTTGTACCGCGACAACCCCACGCTGCCGGAAGGGGACTTGGCCAAGCGCCGCTCCGCCGTCGTCAGCACCCGGGCCCTCGCAGGCATCGGCCGCAGCATCGGCCTGGGCGAGTACATCTACCTCGGCCAGGGCGAGAAGCTCACCGAGGGCAAAAACAAGGCCTCCATCCTCGCGGACACCATGGAAGCGCTGATCGGCGCCACCTACATTTCCAACGACATCGAGACAGCCCGCCAGCTGGTCATGCGCCTGATCGGGCCGCTCCTGGCCGACGCTGCCGCGCTCGGTGCCGGCACGGACTGGAAGACCAGCATCCAGGAACTCGCCGCGAGCCGCCAGCTGGGCACGATCAACTACGCAGTAGAGGGCTCCGGCCCGGACCACGCCCGGACGTTCGAAGCCATTCTGCGGATCGGCGGAAACGATTACGGCTCCGGCTCCGGCAACTCCAAGAAGGAAGCCGAGCAGGAAGCCGCCGCGGACGCCTGGCGAAGGCTCTCAGCACCCGCGGCCACGTCTGCCGCACCCGCCGCCGCCGGCGAACCCATGGACCCCGGCGCGCAGGACGCGCCGTCCACGACCGGCGCCTAGCCGCGCACCATGCCGGAACTGCCCGAGGTTGAAGTGGTGCGCCGCGGCCTGGTGAGCTGGGTTCGCGGCCGCACCATCACCGCTGTCCAGGTGGTGGACCCACGCTCCGTCCGCCGGCACCTGCTCGGCCCGGAGGACTTCGCCGGGAACCTGGAAGGCGCCCGCGTCCTTGACGTGGTCCGGCGCGGCAAGTTCCTCTGGCTGCCGCTGGCGGACACGCCCCTCGATTCCCCCGACAGCGGCCAAGGGGACGCGGGACGCCCCGGCGTCGCCCTGATGGCGCATCTGGGCATGTCCGGGCAACTGCTCATGCAGGACTCCTCGGCGGCCGACGAAAAACACCTCAAAGTGCGGCTGAGCCTCAGCCCGGCAGAGGGCATGCCCGGACAGCTCCGGTTCGTGGACCAGCGGATCTTCGGCGGGCTCTTCCTCACCTCGCTGGTCCCCACGGCCGACGGCGGTCCCGGCGGCCTCGCCGAAACGCCCCTGCCGCTGATCGCCGGGGAAGCCGCACACATCGCCCGGGACCCGCTGGACCCCTATTTCTCCTTCGACGAGTTCTACCGCCGGCTCCGGGCCCGCAAAACCGGTCTCAAACGCGCCCTGCTGGACCAGGGCCTCGTCTCCGGAATCGGCAACATCTACGCGGACGAGGCCCTGTGGAAAGCCAGGCTGCACTATGCCCGACCCACCGACACCCTGCGCCGCGCCGACGCGCTGCGGGTCCTTGACGCCGCCCGTGAGGTCATGACCGACGCCCTCGCCGCCGGCGGAACCAGCTTCGACTCGCTCTACGTCAACGTCAACGGCGCCTCCGGCTACTTCGACCGCTCGCTCAACGCCTACGGCCGCGAAGGCCTGGAGTGCAAGCGCTGCGCCGCGGCCGGAATCGTCAGCATCATGAAGCGGGAACAGTTCATGAACCGCTCGTCCTATTCCTGCCCGATCTGCCAGCCCCGGCCACGTAACGGCCGCTGGTAGGCCAGCCCGCAGCGTGGAAAAAAGCATGGCCATCACAAGTCCCCGCGATGACCACGAGATACCTGAGCTGGGGGCGTTGTCCCGGCTGGGCCTGGGCGAGGAATGGTTGCGGGCCGTGCTGTGGGAAAACGGAGCCCGCCTGCTTGACCTACCGGCGGTTCACCTCTGATGCTTGGGTTGCCCGGTCCCGCGGTTCTCTATCCGGCGGGAGCAAGGAGGAGCCACGATGTGGGGAATAGAGTCAAAACAGCGAACCGCCTGGCCGAAGGGCATGACCATCACGATTGAGGACCATGCGCAGCACCTGAAAATGCTGCTGTTCATCCGACAGGCATGGTCAGTCGCCCAGGACGTTGACATTCCGGAGCTCAGCCCCGTGCCTGCGACCGGGACGTCGAGGATCCCGGTGTCAGCCAGCCGCGAGGTGTGGGAGAAACGATGGAGGCAGCAATGGGCCCGCAGCTGGGCCTGGTTTGACGTCAGCAGAGTCCAGGACGGCCCAATGTCGCAGGACGAGATGCGGGACATTTCCCGCCCCGGACAGGATCTCCACCCGATCGTGCCACCGTTCTGGCCCATCGAGTACGGCGAAGACGGATTCGATCTGGCGGCCTTCACTGCGTGGGACATGCAGACGATCCCGGCGTTTCCCTCCCGCTCCGAACGGGACAGCCTGCCGGCACTGATTGATGCATGGCAGGACGGGCTGACGACCGTCCTCGTGCTGCCCTACCGGGGCTACTTCGTGCAGCGCCTGAACAGCAGCCATCTCGTGGTCTCAGCTGAGACCAGGAACGACCCCGCGCTCTACACCAGGGCCCTTCAAACGCGGCGGTGAGGCCTTTCTAGCGGGAGCCGTAGTGCCCGGCCAGCCTCGCCAGGCCCTCGTCCAGCGACACGGCCGGAACCCAGTCGAGGAGTTCGCGGGTTTCCCGCTGGTCAAACCAGTGCGCGGTGGAAAGCTGTTCGGCCAGGAATCTGGTCATGGGCGGTTCCTCCGCCCGCCCGGACCGGAGCCACACCTTTTCCACCAGCGATCCTGCCGCCCGGGCCAGCCCGCCCGGCACCGACCACGACGGCGCCGGGACGCCGCCGGCGGCGCAGATCCCCGCCAGCAGTTCGCCCACCGGCCGGGGTTCGCCGTTGCTGACCACCAGCGCCCGGCCGGAGACGTGGTCCATCCGATGCAGCGCGGCGACGATGGCTGCGGCGGCATTGTCCACGTAGGTGGTGTCGATCAGAGCCGCTCCCGCGTCGAGCAGCGGCAGCCGACGGCGGCCGGCACGGTCCAGCACCCGTTCCACCAGCTGCGTGTCACCCGGGCCCCATACGATGTGCGGGCGCACCGCCGCGACCCGGAGCTCCGGCGAGTTAGCGGCCAGCGCCAGCAGTTCGGCCTCGGCCTTTGTCCGGGAATACTCGCCGTGCGCACAGGCAGGGTCCGCCGGCTCGGCACCCAGTCCGGCAATCGCAGCCCCGGAGTTGGCCACCGACGGGGATGAGACGAACACCAGATCCCGCACGCCGGCGTCGCCGGCGGCGCGGAGCAGACTGCGGGTGCCCTCCACGTTCACGGCGTCGAAGTCCGCGGCCCGGCCGGTGAAGGACACCTTCGCGGCCAGGTGGATGACGCCCTCGGCGCCGGCGAGTGCGCGCCGGACGGCGTGTACATCGGTGATGGACCCCGTCAGGTCCGCGGCGCCGTCGACGCCCGCGGGCCGGCGCTGGAACGTGGTGACGTCATGGCCCTGGCGCACGAGTTGCCGGGCGACTTCCCCGCCGAGCAGGCCGCTCGCGCCGGTGACAAGGACCTTCATGGGGTGCCTGCGCGGCCGCCGGCCAGTACTGCCGATGCCCACCGCGACAGGCGGGTCCGGTCAATCTTGGCGTTGTGGCGGATGTCGGTGGGCTGGGACGAGACAACCAGGACGGCGGAGACGCTGACGCCGGCCTTGCGGGCCGCCGCCCGGACGCGGCCCGCAAGCTGGGGCGCGGCAGGACCGGCCCGGCGGGCGGCGGGAATGGTCTCCACGACGGCGGCGACGGCCTGCGTCCCGGCCGGGCCCACGCCGACAACAGCGGCCAGCCCGACGCCGTGCAGGCGTTCGATGGCCTGTTCGGCGCCCACCGGCGTGATGAAGGCATCCGGTGCCGTCACGACGTGCGCGAGTCGTCCTTCCACCCAAAGCCGGCCAGCGGCATCGAGGTGCCCGACGTCGCCGGTCCGGTGCCAGCCTGCCGTGTGGGCGCTGTCGCGCTGGGTCAGCCAGAGCCTGTCGTAGGTTTCCTTCACGTGCGGAGCGCACGCCAGGATCTCACCGGTCACCGCCGGCACGGTCACGGGATTGTCGCCCGGGGCCGTGCCGTCGGCCGCGAGCGGGATGAGGGCCACGCGGGCGCCGTGCACCGGCAGGCCCACGCAGACGCCGTTCCCGGCGCCGGCCATCGTTCCGGCGGCCGCGTCCGCTTCCGCGGCGCGGATCTGTTCGAGGCTGATGTCCGTCACGGGCAGGGCCTCGGTCATCCCGTATGGGGTGTGCAGGGAGGCGGAGGGCAGGAGCTCCTGCACGGCGGCGAGGAGGGGTTCGGCCACGGGCGCGCCGGCGGAGAGCAGCAGCTCCACACGCTCCAGGGCCTGGTGCCCCGCCCGGTTCAGGCTGTCCCGGGTGGCGAGGACGTTGCGCAGCGCCGCGGGGGAGGCGAAGACCACGGTGGCGCCGATGGCCGCTGCGGCGTCCGCCAGTGCCTGGGCCGTCAAGGTCCGGGGTGCCGTCACATCCATGGCGGGCGTCACGGAGACGGCACCCAGGGCCGGTCCCAGCAGGGCGAACGGCGCGAAACCCGCCACCAGACGCGCACCGGGTTGAATGCCCAGCGTCGCGGCCACGGTGTCCCGCATCGCCGCCAGCCGCCGGTGGGTATACAGCACGCCCTTGGCGGGGCCGGTGGATCCGGAGGTGAAAAGCACCGCAGCGGGCGCGTCCGGATCCGGGACCTGCATGGACGGCGTGGTCCCGGTCCCGAGCTTGCCGCGGCGGGCGAGGGCGGCCAGGGAGGTCTCGACGCCGAGGAGCCGGCGTTGGGCTGCCGGGAGCTCCCGCACGCTGATGCGGCGCCCCGGCCAGCCGAGCACTGCTGCGGCGGCGAGAGCCTTGTCGATGCCGATCAGGAAATCCGGAGTGGCGCCCTTGACGGCACGGCTCAGGCCGCGGGTGCCGAGGCCGGCGTCGGCCACCACCACCACGGCGCCCAGCCGCAGGCAGGCGTAGAGGACCACTGTCAGGTCCACGCCCGGCGGCACCATCAGGCTCACGCGGCTGCCGGGCCCGACGCCGGTCTCCTGCAGTCCCGCCGCGGCGGCGGCGACGTTTCGTTCCAGGTCCAGCCAGCTGAGCGAGCGGGCGACCGTGCCGTCCGCTGCCATTTCCGCGACGGCGGTGTCCGTGCCGGCCGGTCCGGCGGCGAGCTCCGTGAGCGGCGCCCACAGCGGCGGTGCGGAAGGGGTGGGGGCATCCACCGGGCAGGTGTCGGCGTCCACCGGACGGCTGTCGGCGCCCACCGGACGGCTGTCCGGGGCCTGCCCGGCGAGCCACTCGAAAATGGGGGTGGCGATGTCCCTGTCCTCGGCGACCAGGTGCCCGGCTCCTTCGAAGCGGTGTACTTTCGCTTCGGGCAGCCGGGTAATGAGGTCCTTGAGGTACCGGTCGGAGAAGATCGGATCCCGCGGTCCCCAGAGCATCAGCGCCGGAACCTTGAGTCCGTGCAGGCCGTCAGCGACGCGGGTGAGCGCGGGGAAGCTGGGATGGGACGCGTCGGCAGGGATGTCCGCGACAAAATTCCCCACGCCGGCGCGGCGGGCGGCGCCCCGGTAGGGGGCCATGAATGCGCTGCGGACCTCAGGGGTCAACGGCGGGTGGGCCAGGGAGTGCGTCACCCGCAGAAAGGCATCCGACGTCGTGGTTCCCCAGCGGTGCACAGCCGGGTGCAGGGCCAGCCGCAGCGCCGGCGGGATGGGGGAGCCGGCCGGCTGGTGGACGGCAGTGTTGGTCAGAACCACGCCGGCGAGCTGCTCCGGGTGGTCCAGGGCCCAGCCAAGGCTGATCACGCCGCCCCAGTCGTGGCCGACCGTGACCACCGGGCCGTCCAGCTCCAGTGCGTCCGTGAGGTCGCCAAGGTCTGTGATCCGGTCCGTCAGGCGCCGGAACGTGCCGGTGCGCTCGGAGTAGCCCATGTCCAGCTGGTCCACGGCCACCACGCGCCAGGGCTGCGCGGGGTCGGATCCGGCGGCCAGCAGGGTCCGCCAGAGGTAGGACCAAGTGGGGTTGCCGTGGACGCACAGCAGGGTGCCGGCCGGAGCCAGGCCGCGGCGGCTGAGCTGGGCGCCGTTGTCAAGCAGGTGCCAGCGGCGCACGGTTCCCGGCGCGTCCCCGGCGGAACTGGAGGCCACCTCGATGTCGCGCGACCACTCGGGGTCGACGCCGGGCCAGTCGGCGGTTACCAAACGATTTCCACCATGGCGGTGTTGAGGCCGGAACCGACGCCCATGCACAGCACACGGTCCCCGGCGCCGAGGTTCTGCGCCTCGGCGGCCAAGGTCATGGGCAGGGAAGCCGGTCCCACATTGCCCCAGTGCGGGAATGTGATGGGCACCTTGTCCGGGTCCAAGTCAATGGCGTCGATGATCGCCTGGGTGTAGGCGGTGCTCACCTGGTGCGTGACGTAACGGTCCATCGAAGCCCAGTCCCACTCCGGCTGCGCCTCGTGCCAGGCATCCACCACCAGCTGCAGGCCGCCGTCGAGCAGGCCCTTGGTGTCCGTGGCCATGCCGTCGATGCCGCCCACACACAGCTCATGGTGCTCGGTGCCGGCGCGCATCACACCGCCGAGGATCCGGTGGCCGCCGGGATGGTCGTCGGCCGGGCCCAGGACCGCAGCAGCCGCCCCCGAGCCCAGCGTCAAGGTGGCGAACTCGCGGTTGAAGTCTTCGCGGGTGGTCTCCGGCCGCTGCAGCCGGGCCAGGGTGGCCTCCTGCGTCGCCTGGGCGTCCTCGCCGTTGACGATCACCGCGTATTTGATCTGGCCGGAGTCGATCATGTTAGCCGCCAGGGTCATGCCGTTGACGAATCCGAGGCAGGCGTTGGCGAGGTCGAAGTTCATCGCCGACGACGGGAGGCTCAGTCCATGGTGGATCTTCACCGCGACCGACGGTTCCAGGTTCCGCCGCGTCACGGAGGTGTTGATCAGCAAACCCACCTCGGACGCCTCGATGCCGGACTCGGCCAGGGCCTTCGCGCCCGCTTCAATGGCGGCGTCGTCGAACGAGGTCCCGGGAGCCCACCATCGCCGGTGGGTGACGCCGGCCACCCGTTCGAGCAGCCGCGGGGGAAACTTCAACCGGTGCAAAGTCGAAGCCAGCTTGTGGTCAAAATCCTTGGAACTGATGATCCTCGGAGCCTCGACGCTGCTCACCGCAAGCAGGGCGGTGTTGCGGTGCCGGAATGTTGCATTCCCTATCAAAATCAAGCCTCTGTTCGTGTCTGTCCTGCGCTCCGGCGGCTAACCCCGCCTTTGAGCACAAGCCCAAGAGCTTAACTATGCCCGGTGCCAATCCATTCCTGCATCTGCAAATTGAGGCAACTGCCCCGTGGTTGCCTCAGGTTCTGCACGGAAATGTCCCTGCCCCGCAGTAGATTGTAGGTATCCGCGGCTGTCCCCACCACCCGCGTCCGCCGAGCAGGAGACCAGAAACACCTTGCATCTGAAAAGCCTGACCGTCCGGGGATTCAAGTCCTTCGCCTCGGCGACGACCTTCGAATTCGAGCCAGGCGTCACCGCCGTCGTGGGACCCAACGGCTCCGGCAAGTCCAATGTGGTGGACGCCCTGGCCTGGGTGATGGGCGAACAAGGCGCCAAGACCCTCCGCGGCGGCAAAATGGAGGACGTGATTTTCGCCGGCACGTCCGGACGCCCGCCGCTGGGCCGCGCGCATGTTTCCCTCACCATCGACAACAGCGACGGCGCCCTGCCCATCGAATACAGCGAAGTCACGATTTCCCGCACGCTGTTCCGCACCGGCGGCTCGGAATACGCCATCAATGGCGCCGGCTGCCGGCTCCTGGACATCCAGGAACTCCTCTCCGACTCCGGCCTGGGCCGGGAAATGCACGTCATCGTGGGGCAGGGCCAACTGGACAAGGTGCTCCATGCCACCCCTGAGGACCGGCGCGGCTTCATTGAAGAAGCCGCCGGCATCCTCAAACACCGCCGCCGCAAGGAAAAAACGGTCCGCAAACTCGAAGCGATGCAGGCCAACCTCGCCCGCCTCAGCGACCTCACCGGCGAAATCCGGCGCCAGCTCACGCCGCTGGGCAAACAAGCCGAGGTAGCCCGGCGGGCCCAGAGTGTGCAGTTCGAAGTCCGGGATGCACGCTCCCGCCTCCTCGCGGACGACCTCGTCCAGCAGCAGTCCGCCCTGGCCCAGGACGTCGCGGACGAGAGCGCGCTCAAAGCCCGGCGCGGCGTCGTCGGGCAGGAACTTGAGACCGGCAGGCAGCGGCAAGCCAGCCTGGAACACCTCGCGGCCGAGGCTACGCCCAAGCTCAACGCAGCCCGCGACACCTGGTACCAGCTCTCCACCGGCCGGGAACGGCTGCGCTCGCTGGGCTCGCTCGCCGAGGAACGGCGCCGGTTGCTGGGCACCGCCGACGCCGTGCCGGATTCCGGCCGCGACCCCGACCAGCTGGACCGCCAGGCCGCACGCGTCCGCGAGGAACAGGCCGGGCTGGAACGCCAGATCGTGGACCGCCGTGGCACCCTGGACGGCACTACGGCGGCCAAACAGGACGCCGAAAACGCCGCAGCGGCCGAGGACAAGCGGCTCGCCTCCTTGCTCCGCGCCGCCGCGGACCGCCGCGAGGGCCTGGCCAAACTGGCCGGACAGGTGGGTGCCGCACGCTCCCGGGTCGAAGCCGCGCAGGCCGAACTCGGCCGGCTCCGTGAATCCCTGAAGGCGGGCGAGGAACGCCGCCGGCAGGCGCACAGCGAATTCACCGCCCTCGAATCCCAGGTTGCCGGCGTGGAGGACGGCGAGGAAACCCTCGACGCCGACTATGAGGACGCCAGCGCGGCCCTGGACGCCGTCGCGGCCGACATCGATGCGCTCACAGCAGCCGAACGCGACGCTGAGCGCGAGCGCGGGGCCCTGATGGCCCGCCGCGACGCCCTGCAACTGGGACTGAACCGCAAGGACGGCTCCGGGCACGTCCTCGGCTCGGGCCTCCCCGGGGTCCTCGGCTCTTTGGCGTCCATGGTCACCGTTGAGCCCGGCTTCGAGGCCGCCGTTGCCGCGGCCCTCGGCGCCTCCTCCGACGCCGTCGTGGTCCGGGACAGCGCGGCTGCGGCCGCCGCCGTCCGGAACCTGAAGGACGACGACGCCGGCCGGGCCGCCCTGCTGCTGTCCGAGGTCCCTTCCGCCGCCGGTCCGGATCTCCCCTCCGGCGGGGCGCCGCAGCCCGAAGCCGGGACTCCCAGCGCCGACCTGCCCGTCGGCGCCCGGTGGGCCTCCGAGCTCATCACAGCATCCGGCACCGACGCTGCCGCCCCGCCTCTGCCGCTGACCGCGCTGCTGGCGGGCATCGCCGTCGTCGATGACCTGGACGCCGCAGCGGCCCTGGTGGCCGCCCGTCCGGGCCTGACCGCCGTGACCCTGGCCGGGGATGTGCTCACGGCGCTGAGCGTGAGTGGCGGCTCCGCGACGGCACCGTCGCTGCTGGAGGTGCAGGCAGCGGTGGACGACGCGTCCGCCCGGCTTGCCGCGGTGACCGCCGAGCTGGAGCGCCACCGCTTCGCCCTCGCCGCCGCTCGGGACCGGCGGGCCGCGGCGCAGGGCCGCGCCGACGCGGCCCTCGAGAAACTCCATGATTCCGATGCCCGGCTGGCGGCTGTCGCCGAACGTCTGGGGCACCTGAACTCCGTGCTGCGCAGCGCCGTCGGCGAGAGCGAACGGCTCGCCGCCTCCCTCGCAAAAGCCGAAGCCAACATCGTGACCGAACAGCAGACGCTGACCGCGGTGGCGGCACGGCTCGCCGCCGCCCAGGAAGCTCCGGCCGAGGAAGAACCGTCCCCGGAACACCGGGACGCGCTGGCTCTCGCCGCGTCACTGGCCCGCAGCGCCGAAATGGACGCCCGGCTCGCCCTGCGCAGCGCCGAAGAGCAGCTCACCGCTACCCGCAACCGGGCCTCGTCGCTCGAGCGCGCCGCCGCCACCGAACGCCGCGCCCGCGAGGAAGCCGCCGAACGGGCCCGCCGCCGCCGGCTCCAGGCGCACCGCGCCGCGGCCGTCACCGCCGCCGTCGCCGAAGTCATCGGTTTCCTGGACGTCTCCGTGGAACTCGCCCGGCAGGAACGGGACAGCGCCGAGGAACGCAAGGAACAGATGGACGCCGAGCTCGCCGCTGTGCGCGGCAGCAACGACGCGCTGGCCCGCGAACTGGCCGAGCTGACCGACTCCGTGCACCGCGACGAACTGGCCCGCACCCAGCAGCGCCTCCGAATCGAAGCCCTGGAACTTCGCAGCATCGAGGAACTGGGGTTGACCGCCGAGCAGTTGGTGGCCGGTTTCGGCCCCGACCAGCCCGTCCCCGTCGCCGCTACGGCATCGGGCGACAAATGGGCTGCCCTGCGTGCGCCGGTCGATGAAGACGGCCGCGAGATCGTGGCCGGCAAACCCTTCGTCCGCGAGGAGCAGGAGAAACGGCTGAAGCGTGCCGAAAAAGACCTGTCCGCGCTGGGCCGGGTCAACCCGCTGGCGCTGGAGGAATTCGCCGCCCTCGAGGAACGCCACCAGTTCCTCAGCGCCCAGCTCGAGGACCTCAAAGCGAGCCGGAAGGACCTGCTGGACATCATCAAGGAAGTGGACGAGCGCGTCCAGAAGGTCTTCACCGAGGCTTTCGAGGACACCTCGGAGCAGTTCGTCCGAATCTTCGCCCGGCTCTTCCCCGGCGGTGAGGGCAGGCTGGTCCTCACCGACCCCACCGACATGCTCACCACCGGCATCGAGGTCGAGGCGCGGCCGGCGGGCAAGCGGATCAAGCGGCTCTCGCTGCTCTCCGGCGGCGAACGGTCGCTGACCGCGGTGGCCCTGCTCGTCGCAATCTTCAAGGCCCGGCCTTCACCCTTTTACGTCATGGATGAGGTGGAAGCGGCCCTGGATGACACCAACCTAAGCCGGCTCATCACCATTTTCGAGGAACTGCGCGAGTCCAGCCAGCTGATCATCATCACGCACCAGAAACGCACCATGGAAGTTGCCGACGCTCTCTACGGCGTGACCATGCGCGGCGACGGCGTCTCCACCGTCATCAGCCAGCGCCTCGGCGTCCAGACCTAAACAGCGGCCCGTCGGCCCCGGCCGGCCCGGGGGCCGGGGCCCGTCCGCTCCGGTTTTCCGGCTCCGCGGCCGCTTTCCGGTTTGTGAGAAGCTAGGGGAGTGAACGACATCCTCCCCATTCTCCTGCCCATTCTTGCCGCCCTGGTGGTCCTCGGTGCGCTCCTTCCGGTTCTAATGAAGACCCGGAAGAACATCACCAACTACCCCGGAACCCGGGACGAGAACGATCCTGTGCAGCCGGGTGCCGGCGGAACCCTCCTGGAAGACCGTCCTGCTCCCACCCGGGACCGGAACGCACCTGACGGCGTCGACCTGGAGGGCCTGGAAACGGTTGACGTGCCGGACAACGTCGCCGGACTGGAAACCGTCCCCGTGGAGACGCCGCTGCCGGTGGCAGGGCGCCTGATCCGCCTGCGCGAACGGCTCGTCCGGTCCAACAACATCTTCGGCAAGGGCTTGCTGGCCCTGCTCTCCGCCGACAAGATCGATGAGGACGTCTGGGATGAGGTGGAGGAAACCCTCCTGCTCGCCGACCTCGGCACCGAGCCCACCCTGCAGCTCGTGGACGCACTGCGGGAACGCGTCAAGGTGCTTGGCACCCGCTCCCCGGAGCAGGTCAAAGCCCTGCTCCGCGAGGAACTGATCAAGCTGGTGGACCCCACGATGGACCGCACGCTGCGGGTCCAGCGCCACGCCGACAAGCCCGCCGTCGTGCTGGTGGTGGGCGTCAACGGCGTCGGCAAGACCACCACGGTGGGCAAGCTCGCCCGGGTGCTCGTCGCCGAGGACAAGGACGTTTTGCTCGGGGCTGCAGATACGTTCCGAGCCGCCGCCGCCGAGCAGCTCGCCACCTGGGGCAGCCGCGTCGGTGTTCCCACGGTGAAGTCCGACGTCGACGGCGCTGACCCGGCGTCCGTCGCCTACGAGGCGGTCAAGGCAGGCATCGACCAGGAAGTCGACGTCGTCATGATTGACACCGCCGGGCGTCTGCAGAACAAAACCGGCCTGATGGACGAGCTCGGTAAGGTCAAACGCGTCATCGAGAAGCTGGCCGAGGTGGACGAGGTGCTTCTGGTCCTGGACGCCACCACCGGCCAGAACGGCCTGAACCAGGCCAGGGTGTTCGCCGAGGTAGTCAACATCACCGGCATCGTCCTGACCAAGCTGGACGGAACCGCCAAGGGCGGCATTGTGGTGGCCATTCAGAAGTCGCTCGGCGTCCCGGTCAAGCTCATCGGCCTCGGCGAAGGCGCGGACGATCTCGCCCCGTTCGACGCCGAGAACTTCGTCGATGCCATCCTGAATTAGGCCCCGCCGCCGCACCGCTTAAACCCGGCTGGCTCCCGGGTAGTGCCGTTCGCTGAACTGAACGGCACCACCCGGGAGCCAGTTGCCTTTAAGGGGTCTTAGGACGGGACGTTCGTCTAGTACGTGTAGTTCAGGACAGTCACGGTGCCGGCCGTCAGCTTGAACGTCTGCGTCGCGGAACCGGGCTTGAAGCCCTCCACCGTGGCCCGGTCGGCGAGTGGAACCGGTCCGGATTTGTCTCCGTCAATGGCCGTGCCATCCTGCGAGGCGTAACTGGGCCCGGTGAGCTGGCTCATGGTGCCCGTCCGGGCCTTGCCCGGCAGGTCGAGGGTGACGGCCGTTTGGGCAGCCTTCTCCGGCTCGTTTTCGTTGACCAGGACCACGGTGGTGCTGCCGTCCGCGTTCTGCAGGGCGTAGGACGTGGCAAGACCGCCGCCGGTGCTGATATTTTTCAGGAACTTTCCGCCCTCAAGCTGGCTGACCATGGCAATGCCGAAGAAATTGGCCCGTGCGGAGAGCTCGCCGTCCGGTTTGAGGTACGGGCCGCCGTTGCAGATGGCTGACATGGGCGGTCCGCCGGCGCACGTCAGCAGGGAGCTGTGGAAGGCAAGTTTGGCTATGCCGAGCTGCGCGGCGTTCAGGCTGTAGTCGGCCGCCCACAACGCCGAAGCATGTGTTTTGGTGATCTCGTTCGACCCCGGGCACGTTGAGGCGCCGGTCTCGGGCAGCCAGGTTTCGATTCCCGCCGCGTTTCCGGCCCTGAGCGCCTCATTGAGGTATTCGATGTTGCGCTGGTGCATGTTGGCGTTCATGAGGTTGCCCATCACCGGGGAGCTGGTGGGGGTGCTGCCATCGCAGCTGAACAGGGCGTAGTAATGAAAGGTCAGGATCTTGCGCTGCGGCAGTTTGACGTCGATGAAGGGCTGCCACCAGGTTTCGTCGTAGGTTCCGGGCCCTGAGATCGGCAGGTTGGGTGCCACCGCGTAAATCGCAGCGGCATAGGCCTGCAGTTCTTTGAGGTAGTCCGCCACGATGTAGCTCGCCGGACGGACCCCGTCGGCGGCGTACCCGTTCGGTTCGTTGCCGACGGTGACGCTGAGAAGACGGTCACCGAAAATTTCCGTGGCGTGTTTGACCAGGTCCGCGGCCCGGGCCGGGTCATAGTGTCCGAGGTCAACGGTGATGGTGACCTTGGCGTCGGTCGCCTTCAGCAGCGAAGCCACCCGGGCCAGGTCTGCCGGGCCGACCGCCCGGGGCACGTGCGCCTTATCCCCTCGGTAGTTCTCGGGCAGGGGTTCCCCGGAGGAGGTCCAGAAAAAGCGACGGTCGACGGCCCGCCCGCCGAACCGCAGGAACGGCTGGTCCATCTGCTTCAGGAGCGCCACCATGGAGGCGTTGTCCGCGGTGAGGGCCGGATCGCCGAGGTCCGTGGCCTCCAGCGACAGTCCGGCGGTGCTTTTGTTCAGAGTTGTACCCACCGGGTCCGCTGAAACGGTGACTTGCTGTGCTGCCACCGGTTCCAGCGGCGAGCCGGCGGGCGGGCCGAGCTGTTTGTAGAACGGATCCTTGGTCGGCGACGGCGCAGCCTTCGCCGAGGCGGGGGCCGGGGTGGCGCTGGCGCTGGTGCTCGGGGCGGGGGACGCTGCAGCGTCGCCGGACGTCGTGGGCCGCAGGAACAGCACCAGGGACGCGAGCACGGCAAGGACGGCGAGCACTGAGATCACGACGGCGGGACGGAGCCTTTTCTGTCGCGTTGCCGTTCCGTCGGGGTGTCCGTCGGGGGAACTGTCATCGGGGGTGGGCCCCGGGGTGGGCTCGGGCGGACCTTCGTGGGATGGCATGTAAAAATTCTCCGGCTTCTGCGTGGGGACTCCCCACAGCCTAACGAAGTCCGTCTGCTGGATGCTCTCAGGCGGCGCGCGCCGCCGGGCGCTGGAATGTTTCCCGGGCCAGCAGCCAGCCCGCGGCGGCGGCAATCAGGATGCCGCCGGTGACGCCGAAGGCCCAGCCGTACCCCAGCCGGTCTGCCAGGAGCCCGGCCAGGACGGGGCCGACGATCGCGCCGCTGTCGGAGGACATCTGGAAGATCGCGAGTACCCGCCCGCCGGAGCGTTCGTTGCCGATCACGTCGGCCATGGCCGCCTGCTGCGCCGGGCCCAGCAGGCCCGACCCGATGCCGGCGGCGGCGGTGGCGGCGAGGAACCAGGGCAGCTCGTGGGTGAAGCCGATCAACGCCGTCGCTGTGCCGGTGACCAGCAGCCCGGAGATCATCATCGGCTTCCGGCCCAGGCTGTCGGCGAGTTTGCCGGAGAAGGTCAGGGCCACCGCGTTCGCCGCGGCGAACATCGCCAGCGCCCAGCCCGCCGATTCCGGGCCAGCGTTCAGAGCGGCGACGGCGAACAGCGGCACCGTGGCCATGCGCACCCCGAAGGTGGCCCACCCGTTCGCGAAGCTGGAGAACAGCCCCGCCCGGTAGGCGCTGTCCTGCAGGGCGGTGCGCAGCTCCATGGCCGGAGCTGTGCCCCCGTCCGGGCGGGAGCCGGCCGGTACGTGGCTCAGCTGGGTCTGCACCACGAGGGCTGCCAGGATCAGGGCCCCCGCGTAGACCAGGAACGGCACCCGCAGGCCAAAACCGGCCAGGAGGCCGCCCACCACCGGCCCGCAGACGTTGCCGATCAGAAACGCCGAGGCGTAGGCCCCGGAGACCCGGCCGCGGCTTTCCGGCGGCGCCAGCCGGACCACCAGGGCCATCGACGCCACCGTGAACATCACCGAGCCGGCGCCGCCGAGTCCCCGGAAGATCAGCAGCTGCCAGTAGTCCTGCGCGAAGGCGCACGCCGCCGTCGACGCCGCCACAATCAGCAGGCCGGCCACGTAGACCGGGCGTTCCCCGAGCCGGACAATCAGCGCGCCGCCGGCGGGAGCGAAGACGAGCCGCATGAACGCAAAGATGCTCACGATCACGGCGGCCGCCGTCGCACCGACGTCGAAGGTGGTGGCGAACTGGGGGAGGACGGGGGCCACGAGGCCGAAGCCGAGGGCGATGAGGAAGGCGGCCACCAGCATCACCTTGATGTCCCGGGGCAGCACAGCCTTTCCACCGGTCCGTGGAACGGCTCGGGGCGGGGAACCCTCGGGGCGGCGGGACTTACTCATGGTGGTGGCTTCCTGGCGGTGTGGCGTGGGGGAGGGCACGGTGTTGGATCGCGTGAAACATAACCGTAACAAGAAGGAATTGCACCATTTACTTCCGGGAGGTTCTTGTAACACCCCGGCAATCTAAATCCTCCGCCGGCGAAACACGCCACCGACAAAATCTTCTTAGAACGCAAACCGCGTTGAGGCACGCAGAAGACTCCGCAACAACAACTTTCCGATCGCATCCAAGCAAGGAGGACGTGCACCATGGAACTTACCGCAGGTCACGTATGGCTGATGGTGGCAGCAGCACTTGTGCTGTTCATGACACCAGGACTCGCATTTTTCTACGGCGGCATGACGCGCGCCAAAGCCGCACTGAACATGATGATGATGAGCTTCATCTCCATCGGCATGGTCGGTGTGGTCTGGGTGCTGTGGGGTGCTTCGATGAGCTCCGGTGAGGGCTTCCTGCAGATAGTGGGCAACCCGTTCGCCACCTTCGGGCTGGAGGGCATCGACACTCCTGACGGACTGATCAAGGTTGGGTACGCGGCCACCTTCGCCATCATCACCGTCGCCCTGATCAGCGGCGCCATCGCCGACCGGGCCAAGTTCGGCGCCTGGTCCGTGTTCGTTCCGGTCTGGGTCACCCTGGTGTACTGCCCGTTGGCCTACATGGTCTGGGGTGGCGGGCTGTTCGGCCCGGAGGGCGCAATCGGCAAGGCCCTGGGCCCGGCGATTGACTTCGCCGGCGGCACGGTGGTCCACATCAACGCCGGTGTAGCCGCGCTGATGCTCGTGTTGATCATCGGCAACCGCAAGGGCTTCGGCAAGGATCCCAACCACCGCCCGCACAACATCCCGTTCGTGATGCTCGGTGCCGCCATCCTCTGGTTCGGCTGGTTCGGCTTCAACGGCGGCGCAGCAACCACCGCAGAACAGGGCGGCCTGATCTGGGTCAACACCCTGGCCGCCCCGGCCGCGGCCATGCTCGGCTGGCTTGTGACCGAACGCATCCGTGACGGCCACCCGACCTCGCTCGGTGCCGCCTCCGGTGTGGTCGCCGGCCTCGTCGCCATCACCCCGGCCTGCGCCAACGTCAGCCCGATCGGCGCCCTGTGCCTCGGCGTCGTGGCCGGTGTGGCCTCATCCCTCGCCGTCGGCCTGAAGTTCCGCTGGGGCTTTGACGACTCACTCGACGTCGTGGGTGTCCACCTCGTCTCGGGCATCATCGGCACCGTGGCCCTGGGCTTCATCGCCCTCCCGGTCGAAGGCGTGGGCGGCGGCCTCTTCTACGGCGGCGGCTTCACCCAGCTGTGGGCCCAGCTCGCAGTGGCCGGCATCGCCATCGCCTACTCAGCGGTGCTGACCTCGATCATCGCCCTGGCCATCCACAAGACCATGGGGTTCCGGGTTTCCCCGGAGCAGGAAGTGGTGGGCGTGGACCTGAGCCTGCACGCCGAGACCGCCTACGAGTTCGGCGTCGGCGGCCACGGTGGAAGCTTCACCCCGCTGCACGAGCTCATCACCGGCAAGGCCCAGGCCGCAGCGGCCCCGGCCGGAGCGGTGGACCCGGCGTCCAACGGCAAGAAGTCCGCAGCAGCAGGTAAGGAAAGTGTCGAAGCATGAAACTCATCACAGCAATCGTCCGGCCTGAAAAGCTCGACACCATCCGCGAAGGACTTGAAGCCTACGGCGTACAGGGCCTGACCGTCAGCGCGGCCAGCGGTTACGGCCGGCAGCGCGGCTACACCGAGGTGTACCGCGGCGCCGAGTACAACGTGGACCTGCTGCCAAAGATCCGGGTTGAGGTCCTGGCCACCGACGAACAGGCAGACGACATCCTCGATGTCATCATCGCCAGCTCGAACACCGGCCGCGCCGGTGACGGCAAGGTCTGGACGATGGACGTGTTCGAAGCGGTGCGGGTCCGCACCGGGGAACGCGGCTCAGCCGCCATTTAGCGGGCAGTCCCACAAAGCAGTCGCACAAAGAGGGCGGGCCGGGAACCTGGAAAGGTTCCCGGCCCGCCCTACGTTTTGCTCAGGCCGGCCAGCCCTCCGGACCGTCGCTTCCGGCCGCGTATTCCTCCAACGGTGCGCTGCCCCGACCCCAGGCCTTGAGGACCGGTTCCAGGATCCGCCAGCAGTCCTCGGCGGTATCGGCGCGGACCGAGAGCAGGGGATCGCCGGCCAGGACGCCTTCCAGGACTTCCCCGTACGGCAGCAGCGCCGAGGCGCTGAGTTCCGCCCCCAGCGT
The DNA here is from genome assembly GCA_039636775.1 of Micrococcaceae bacterium Sec5.8. NCBI lineage: Bacteria > Bacillati > Actinomycetota > Actinomycetes > Micrococcales > Micrococcaceae > Micrococcaceae bacterium Sec5.8. Next base: position 2,423,841 of record CP143429.1, on the reverse strand, counting down.
GGCGCGGTCCAGGCTGAGGACGTCGCCGGGTCCGTTGACATCGACGTCGAACTGCAGCGTGTCCGGGCCGAAGCCGATCCGCAACTGGTTGGGGGCGTCCACCCCGGTGAAACCCTTCGGCAGGTGCGGCACCGGCCGGAAGGTCACCACCGCTTCCTTGCGGGTGTTGGCCAGGGCCTTGCCGGACCGAAGGATGAACGGCACCCCCTGCCACCGCCAGTTGTCGATCTCCACTTCAACCTCGGCCAGGGTCTCGGTTCCCCGGGACGCGTCGACGCCGTCCTCCCTGGCATAGTCCGGAACCTCCCTGCCGTCCGCCGTTCCGGCGGTGTACCGGGCCCGGCGGGTGCTCTTGGCAAAGGGCGCCTTGATGCTGCTGGCCCGCAGCACCGTGGCTACGGCGTCGCGGAGGTCCCGCTCATCCACCGAGGCCGGAGGCTCGATCGCCATCAGGGCCATGATCTGCAGCAGGTGGCTTTGGATCATGTCGCGGAGGGCGCCGGCGCCGTCGTAATACCGGGCCCGCCCCTCCAGCGCCAGGTCCTCGTCAAAGACAATCTCCACCTTTTCCACGTACCGGCGGTTCCAGACCGGCTCCAGGAAGGTGTTGGCGAAGCGCAGCCCCAGAATGTTCAGGACTGTCGCTTTGCCCAGGAAGTGGTCCACCCGGTGGATGTGGTCCTCCGGGACCAGGGCGGCCAGGGTCTGGTTGAGGTGCCGGGCCGAGTCCTCGCTGGAACCGAACGGTTTCTCCATGACCAGGCGGGTTCCGGCGGGCACCTGGTCCGGCTTCAGCGCCTCGCAGGCGAGCTGGCTGATCCGCGGCGGCAGCGCGAAGTAGACCGCCACCGGTCCGTCCAGGGTGGCCAGCAGCCCGGCCAGCTGCCCGTCGGCGGTGACATCGAGCTGGTGGTAACTGGTGGATTGGCGGATCCGCTTCAGCTCCTGCTTCCCGGCCGAGTCGGCCTGGGAGTTGGCGTCGGCAAAGGATTCCTCAAGGCGCTGGAGCCACCGGTCCGCGGTCCAGTCATCCGAACCGGCGCCCACCAGGGTCAGGCCGTCGGCGCGGCCCCGGGACACCAGCCGGGCGAGCCCGGGCAGCAGCAGCCTGCCGGTGAGGTCCCCCGAGGCGCCGAGGATGAGCAAAGTTTTTACACTCGTTTGGCTGGTCATCTAAGCCAGCATGCCATCTGATGGGCCGGTCTTGGTACCCTAGATAGTCGAGTCCCGTTGTCGAGGCGGTTCGTTCAGGCGAACATCAGTCGCGACACTGGCGTGCCGGACCGGCCGCCATCTGTAGATCCACTGAAAGAAGTGCACGGCGCGTGTTCAATTCACTCTCTGACCGGTTGACAGCAACCTTCAAGAATCTCCGTGGCAAGGGCCGCCTGACCGAGGCGGACGTTGACGCCACGGTCCGCGAAATCCGGCGGGCCCTTCTGGACGCCGACGTCGCCGTCCCCGTTGTCCGCGAATTCACCGCGCGGGTGCGCGAGCGTGCCCTCGGCGCCGAGGTCTCGGCCGCGCTGAACCCGGGCCAGCAGATCGTGAAAATCGTCAACGAGGAACTCGTGGAGATCCTCGGCGGTGAAACCCGCCGGATCCGGCTCGCGAAGACCGGCCCCACCATCATCATGCTCGCCGGCCTCCAGGGTGCCGGTAAGACCACGCTGGCCGGCAAGCTTTCCAAGTACCTTAAGGCCCAGGGCCACAGCCCCATGCTGGTGGCCTGCGACCTGCAGCGCCCCAACGCCGTCACCCAGCTTCAGGTGGTGGGCAAGCGCGCCGGGGTGCCCGTCTACGCCCCGCACCCGGGCGCCACCTCCACCGAACTGGACCACCCCGCCGGTGACCCGGTCGCCGTCGCCCGCGCCGGCGTCGAGGAAGCCAAGCGCACCCTGCACGACGTCGTGATCGTGGACACCGCCGGCCGCACCGGCGTTGACGCCGAGATGATGGAGCAGGCGCGCCAGATCCGCCGCGCCATCGTCCCGAACGAGGTGCTCTTCGTGGTGGACGCCATGATCGGCCAGGACGCCGTGAACACGGCCATGGCCTTCGATGAAGGCGTCAACTTCACCGGCATCGTGCTCTCCAAGCTCGACGGCGACGCCCGCGGCGGTGCCGCACTTTCGGTCTCCTCCATCACCGGCAAGCCCGTGATGTTCGCGTCCACCGGCGAAGGCCTGGACGATTTCGAGCTCTTCCACCCGGACCGCATGGCCTCGCGCATCCTCGATCTCGGTGACGTGCTCACCCTGATCGAACAGGCGGAGAAGTCCTGGGACAAGGACGAAGCCGCCCGGATGGCGCAGAAGTTCGCCGACCAGGAAGATTTCACCCTGGACGACTTCCTCGCCCAGATGCAGCAGATCCGCAACATGGGCTCCATGAAGAAAATGCTCATGATGATGCCCGGAGCGCAGAACATCCGGCAGCAGCTCGAGCAGTTCGACGAGCGCGAGATTGACCGCGTCGAGGCGATCGTGCGTTCCATGACCCCGCACGAACGCGTCGCCCCCAAGATCATCAACGGCTCCCGCCGGGCCCGGATCGCCCGCGGTTCCGGTGTGCACGTCTCCGAGGTCAACGGCCTGCTGGAGCGGTTTGCCCAGGCCCAGAAGATGATGAAGAAGATGGCCGCCGGCGGCGGCATGCCCGGCATGCCGGGGATGCCGGGGATGGGCGGCGGCTCCCGCAAGAACGCCAAGAGCGCGCCCAAGAAGAAGGCCCGCTCCGGCAACCCCGCCAAGGCTGCCCAGGAACTCAAGGACGCCCAGGCCCGCCGGGCCGAGGGCGCCAAGGCTCTTCCGACCGGCGCCGCCTTCGGCCAGCAGGGCGCCGACTTCGATCCCTCCCAGCTGAATCTGCCCAAGGGCTTTGACAAGTTCCTCGGCGGCGGCAAATAGGCCCTCGCGGCCGATATGTCGCGGGCCCATTGTGGGTCCGGTGCCATAGGGTTGGATCATGTTCAAGCAGCGCGTAGTTTTCGTCCACGGGGCCGGCAGTTTCGGTGCTGCCGCGTGGCCGAAACAACACGGCCTGGCGCTGCGCTATGACGCCTTGTTCCTCCGCCGCCACGGGTACGACCCCGTTGCCGAGCCGCTGGAAACGAACTTCACCGTCGACGCCGGCGTCGTGCTCAGCGCCCTGGCCGGCGAGGCCCGCGGGGTGGCCGGGGGCCACGTGGTGGCTCACTCCCACGGGGCCATCGCGGCGATGATGGCCGCCGTCGAACGTCCTGATTTGGTGCACTCGCTGACGCTCGTGGAACCGGCCTGCCTCTCGCTTACCGCCGAACTGCCCGCGACGGCGGCCCACCGGGCCCTGATGCAGCCACTCTTCGACGTCCGCCGCCACCTCAGCGATGAAGACTTTCACCGCGAATTCGTCCGCCGGATCTCCGCGGCCCAGACCCCCGCCCAGGCAACGATGGGCGCTCCCAGTCCAGAGGACCAGCGCGAGGCACGCCGCCTGCGGCTACAGGCTCCGGCCTGGGAGGCTCCGCTGCAAATTGTCCCGGGCGTCCCCACACTGGTCCTGACCGGCGGCTGGGAACCGCTCTACGAGGAAATCGCGGAGTACCTGCGCGAGACCGGCGCCGTGCACCGCACAGCACCGGGCGGGCACCGGCCCCAGGATTCCGCCGAAGGGGACCGGCTCATCCGGGAGTTCATTGCCGACGTCGGCCGGCACCAGCACGCCCAGGCCTCCTAAAGCCCGTCAGGCCCGCGCAAAACTGCGCCCGTGCGGCCCGCGCCCTAGGCTGTAGGGCATGAGCAGCATCATCGAATTCAGCGGCCCCGTTCTCATCGGCCCGGACCAGGAGCGCCGCGGCCTGTGGGCCGTGGACGGTGCTTTGACGTTCCAGCGCCCCCACCAGGCGCCGGACCACGTCTTCGACGGGTGGGTCATCCCGGGGCTGGTCGATGCGCACTGCCACATCGGCCTCGGTCCCGAGGGGGATGTTCCCGGAGAGGTCGCAGAGCAGCAGGCCGAGACTGACCGGAACGCCGGCACGCTGCTGGTCCGCGACGCCGGTGCTGTCCACGACACCCGCTGGGTCCAGCAGCGGAAGGACCTGCCGCGCCTCATCCGCTCCGGCCGGCACATTGCCCGGACGCGGCGGTACCTGCGCGGTTTCGCCGTCGAGGTCGAACCGGCGGACCTGGTTGAAGCGGTGCGCAAGCAGGCGCGCGACGGCGACGGCTGGGTCAAGCTCGTGGGGGACTGGATCGACCGTGACGCCGGTGACCTCGCCGCCTCTTTCCCGGCCGCAGTGCTGCGGGACGCCATCAGCGCCGCCCACGACGAGGGCGCTCGGGTTACGGCACACTGCTTCGCCGAAGACACGCTCGATGACATGCTCGACGCCGGCATCGACTGCATCGAGCACGCGACCGGACTTCTCCCGCGGCATATGCCGCGTTTCGTCGATCAAGGCGTGCCGATTGTTCCCACGCTGATCAACATCGCCACTTTCCCTGACATTGCTGCCCAGGCAGGAGCAAAGTTCCCCCGGTACGCCGCGCACATGCTGTCACTCTGGGAGCGCCGGGCGGAACGGGTCCTGGAAGCGTTCGACGCCGGCGTGACGATCTATGCCGGAACCGACGCCGGCAGTGTCATCCGGCATGGCCGCATCGTCGATGAGCTGCAGGCGCTGCACGCGGCCGGGCTCCCCGCCGCAGCTGCCCTCAACGCCGGCGCCTGGGCTGCCCGGGAGTGGCTGGGGGCCCAGGCGATCGCCGAAGGCGCCGGCGCAGACGTCCTGGTCTGCGCCGAGGACCCGCGCAGAAACCTGGCCACCCTGCAGGCCCTGAAGCACATCGTGCTGCGCGGAGAGCCGGTGTTTTAGCCACAGCGCCTGACCATGAGGAATAAATTGAAGCTTCAAGTAATTTAGCTCTAGGTAAGGTCATCGAAGGTCGGTGGCCGTTCAAGCACCGGAGTGAGCATATGAGCGCAGAAACCAGCATCCAGGATCTCCTTCCCGCCGAACTCACCATGGGCACCGTGATGCTCAAAGTTGGCGACATGAAGGTCATGACCGACTACTACCAGCGTGCCCTGGGCCTGGAGATTGTGGCCGAGCAGGACGGCGGCCTCTACCTCGGACGCCAGCAGAAGCCGCTGGTACACCTCGCCCCGGCACCCGGACTCAACGTTCCTGCCCGCGGCGAGGCCGGCCTCTTCCACACCGCCCTGCTGTTCGAGGACCAGTCCGCACTGGCCGCGACCGTCGCCTCCGCTGCCCAGTTTGAGCCTCAGTCCTTCACCGGCAGTGCAGACCACCTCGTCAGCGAGGCCTTCTACTTCAACGACCCGGAGGGCAACGGCATCGAGCTGTACTGGGACCGGCCCCGCGATGCCTGGTCCTGGGACGGCAAGACCGTGGTGATGGACAGCCTCGCCCTGCCGCCGCAGCGGTACCTGGAGCAGCACCTCACCGAAGCGTCGCTGGCCGGCCAGCGCGAGGCGGCCGCCGGCGTCGGGCATGTCCATCTCCAGGTGGGCGATGTGCAGTCCGCGCAAAGCTTTTATGTGGGAACCCTGGGCTTCGAGAAGACCGCCGGCTGGCACGGGCAGGCCCTCTTCGTCTCCGCGGGCGGCTACCACCACCACATGGCCATGAACGTGTGGAACAGCCGCGGAGCCGGACCCCGCCGCGACACCCTGGGCCTGGGCGAAGTGCTGATCGAAGTACCCTCCGGCGACGACGTCGGAGCCCTCGCAGACCGGCTCAAGACCGCCGCCGTCCAGTCCCACCAGACCGGCGCCGAACTGCGCTTCGAGGATCCGTGGCGCAACCGGATCCGCGTCACCGTCCGCTAACCCGTCCATCGGGACATGCCCATCGGTAGCGGCGGGGGATGGACATAGCCGCATCATGTCCATCCGGCGCGGCCGGGGGAGGGCATGTCCGGCTGAGCGTAGGCCGTCGTGTCGCCGCCAATGTCCGCAGCGGCATTTCGTGGCCCGGGTGAGCTAGAAAGTAGGCATTCAAACCGACGGACATGCCCAACGTTCAGACAGTCCTCAGAGCATGTCCGGCGTTCACGCCGATCAATGGGCTTGCCCAACCGCCGGCCTCTAGTCTTGGGGACATGTCCATTGGACGCGGCGGGGGACGGGCATAGTGGCAATATGTCCATCCGTCGCGGGCAAGGGAGGGCATGTCCATTCTTTAAGCGCACGACCGCTGGACATGTCCGCTCTTTCTGATGCCGCCCGGACATTTCCGTCTGTCGTCCGCGCGGGCGGAACATGTGCATCTGCCGCCGGCTCGGACGCCGGACATGTCCATCTCCCGCCCGCGCGGGCGGGCATGTCCATCTCCCGCCCGCGCGGCGGAACATACGCTTCTGCTGCTTGCCTGAGCGCCGGACATGTCCAGTGGCCGCGTCCAGGAATGGCCATAGCGGCACTATGTCCATCCGTCGCGGCCGGGGAAGGGCATGTCCGGTAGGGGTGGGGCGAGGCTCGGGCGGGGGTGGGGCTGAAACGGCTAGGCTGAAGCGACGCCGAAAACCGTGGCCTTGCGCCGCCAGATTCTAAGGACGAGTTTCATGGGAATCACCGAAGTCTTTGTCTCCACCCACGATGAAGCCCTCAAGCGAGCTGCCGCCCTCGACGGCGGTGCTCCCGCGGCGCCCGCAGCCGTCCGGATCGCGGACATCACCGACTTCGAGATCGAGCGCCTCGGGGATCTCGCCGGCACCGCGGTTCACGCCGCCGGCGCCGACTACGAACTGGCCATGGTGGACGTTGCCAGTGATTCTTTGCTCGGCGTGCCGCCGGCGATGGTCCGCGCGCTCGCCGAACTGCTCAGCTACGAAACCGAAGGCGAGGGCGACGTCCTCGAGGAGGTCGCCGAAAGCTGGGCCGCCGAGGAGGACATGCCCTTCGGTACCGAGCAGTCCGTCCGTTACGTGAAGCAGCTCGCCGAGCTCGCCGGTGCCATCGATCCGGCCAGCAAGTCCGGCTTGTATGTCTGGACTTCCTAGCGCCGATCAGGACCTTGCTGGACCGGTTGCGGGTGTCAAGTCGAAATCCCGCCGCTGATCTGGCACAATAGACAGGTACTCGATCTGCGTGGCCCCTCTCTCCGCGTCCGGATCCTGTCCTTTTAGAACCCCCTAGTACGGCCCGCCCCACGGGTGCAGAACGCCGGGCTCGACCCCGTTTCAGAAACAGGAGTGACCACAAAAGTGGCCGTAAAGATTCGCCTTAAGCGCTTTGGCAAGATGCGCGCACCGTACTACCGCATCGTCGTCATGGACGCACGCTCCAAGCGTGACGGCCGTGCCATCGAAGAGATCGGCAAGTACCACCCGACCGAAGAGCCCTCGTACATCGAGGTCGACACGGACCGTGCCCAGTACTGGCTCGGCGTCGGCGCACAGCCGTCCGAGCAGGTCGCCGCGATCCTCAAGATCACCGGTGACTGGCAGAAGTTCAAGGGTCTCCCGGGCCAGGAGGGCACCTTGAAGACCAAGGCTCCCAAGGCTGCCTTCGTGACGCCGGAAAAGGGTTCCGTGATTATCCCGGAAGCCATCACCAAGAAGGCCAAGAAGGACGATGCAGCCGAGGCTCCCGCCGACGCCGCAGCAGAGACCACCGAGGCTGAGTAACTTGCTGGCCGAAGCGCTCGAACACCTCGTCCGTGGGATCGTTGACAGTCCCGACGATGTCAAGGTCAGTGCCAAGAACAATCGCCGCGGGGACACCCTCGAAGTGCGCGTTCATGAGGACGACCTTGGACGGGTGATCGGCCGCCAGGGCCGCACCGCACGCGCATTGCGCACTGTGGTGGCAGCCTTGGCGGATGGCGAGCCGGTCAGGGTCGACGTCGTCGACACCGACCGCCGCCGGTAACGCTTTCAGCAACACTTGCCTTGAGTCCGGCCCCTTCACCAGATAATGGTGGAGGGGCCGGACTGTTTTCCCCAGCACCCACCATCACCAACCCCGAACAGAGGATCAGATGCAGCTCCAGGTGGCACGAATCGGCAAGCCCCACGGCATCCGCGGCGAAGTGACCGTCCAGGTACTCACGGACGCACCCGGTGACCGCTTCACTGCGGGAACCCAGTTCGTGGTGGAGCCCGCCACGGCCGGGCCGCTGACGATTCTCAGCGCCCGGTGGAACAAGGACATCCTGCTGCTCGCATTTGAGGAAATTGAGACCCGCAACGAGGCGGAGACCCTCCGCGGCGCCAAGCTCTTCGTGGAAACCGAAGAGCTCGACGACGATGACGACGACGAGGGCTGGTACGAGCACGAGCTTGAAGGCCTGGAGGTCCGCGTCGGCGACCAGGTGGTGGGCAAGGTTTCGGGCCTCCATACCCTCCCGGTCCAGGACCTGCTGGTAGTCACCGCCAACGACGGCAAAGAAGTTTTGATCCCGTTCGTGGAGCAGATCGTCCCGGAAGTCAACGTCGGCGAAGGCTACGTCCTCGTCACCCCGCCGCCGGGACTCTTCGAAGTTAACGCCGAGGACGAGGCCAAAGCTGAGACCAAAGCCAAGCCCGCGTCCGCCGGTCCGGCCGACGCCAGCGTCAGCGCCGACGCCAGCGACAACACCGGAGACAACACCGGAGACAACGCCTAAATGCGGATCGACGTCGTCACCATCTTCCCTGAGTACCTGGCCCCGCTGGAACTGTCATTGATAGGCAAGGCGCGCCAGGACGGGCTGCTGGAACTCAACGTCCACGACCTCCGGAACTTCACCACCGACCGCCACCGGACCGTGGATGACACCCCGTACGGCGGCGGCGCCGGCATGGTGATGAAAGCGGAGCCGTGGGCGCAGGCCCTGACATCCGTCGCCGCCGGACGATCGGACACTCCCAGCTCCGAGGTTTCCAGCACCGAGGCTCCCAGCTCCGAGGTTTCGAACTCGGACACTCCCGCTGCGGACCCGTCCGGCCAGGAGCAGGCAGCCAAACCGGTGCTGATCGTGCCCTCGCCAGCAGGCGAACGGTTCAGCCAGGCCACGGCGCAGGAACTCGCGGGGGAAAAGGCCCTGGTGTTCGCTTGCGGACGCTACGAGGGCATCGATGAGCGCGTCATGGAATGGGCTTCTGAGCACTTTACGGTGCGGCCCATGAGCCTCGGTGACTACGTCCTTAACGGTGGCGAAGTGGCCGTGCTGGCGATGGTTGAGGCCATCGGACGGTTGCTGCCGGGCGTCGTCGGCAACCCCGAATCCCTTGTGGAGGAATCACACTCAGACGGGCTGCTGGAGTACCCCGTCTACACCAAGCCGTCGAGTTGGCGGGACCGCGACGTCCCGGCAGTACTGCTCAGCGGCAACCACGGCAAGATCGCGCAGTGGCGCCGGCACGAGCAATACCGGCGCACCGCCGAACGCCGCCCGGACCTGCTCGCCGGGTTCGACGCCGGCAAGTTGCCCCGCGCGGACCGGACCGCGTTCGCTGACCTGGGGTACGCCGTCGTCGACGGCCGCCTTGCGCTGCGTCCCGACGCCGGCGGTAACCCCGCCTGACCGGATTGGCTGGATGGGCCCGGGTATGGCAAAATTAGTCCTTGTGCCTGCTGGGTAGCGAACCTGCCACAGGGGGAGCGTTACCAACAGCGCGGCACCCCGGCCCCCGTCAATTCCTGACGGTGCCGGATCAACAATTTTTCGGCGGGAATTCCCGGGCCGCACCTTAGCCCGGGCTTGGCCGCCGTGACCCCACGTAAATGACCTGTGGCGTTTGCCAGGAGTGAATCAATGCATATTCTCGATTCCGTAGATGCAGCCTCGCTGCGCACCGATGTTCCGACGTTCCGCGCCGGTGACACCCTCAAGGTTCACGTGAACATCATCGAAGGCAAGAACTCCCGCGTCCAGGTCTTCCAGGGCTTCGTCCTGGGCCGCCACGGCGATGGCCTGCGCGAAACCTTCACCATCCGCAAGGTCTCTTTCGGCGTCGGCGTGGAGCGTACCTTCCCGGTGCACTCCCCGATCATCGACAAGATCGAGCTCGTCTCCAAGGGTGACGTGCGCCGCGCCAAGCTGTACTACATGCGCAACCTGCGCGGCAAGGCCGCAAAGATCAAGGAAAAGCGCGACTTCCTGACCGGCAAATAAGTCCTTCGGACTTCCCTGCGGGTCCACGGACCGTATCCGGCCAGCGCCGGAACATCCGCAACAGCGCTGTTCACGTTCGAAAAGCGTTAGAGGATACGGATCATGGAACAAACAAAACGCCAGCCCAGGAAACTCGGCTGGCGTTTTGTTTTGCTTGCCTTGGTCCTTGCCGTGGTCATCAGCGGGTTGGTCCGGTCCCTGTGGATCGATGTGTACTACATCCCGTCCGCCTCGATGGAGCCGCTCTTCCGCGAGGGGGACAGAATCCTCGTGTCCCGCACGGATTTCCGCGCCGACCCGCTCGGGCGCGGCGACATCGTCGTCTTCGACGGCCGTGGCTCTTTCGCACCGCTGAACAGCGGCAACGGCCCCTTGCTGGACTTTCTGGCCGGCGTCGGACACTGGGTGGGTCTCTCCGGCGCCGACAGCACGTACATCAAACGCGTCATCGGGCTCCCCGGTGACCAGGTGGTCTGCTGTGACACCGGCGGCCACCTCACAGTAAACGGTCAGCAAGTTGCGGAACCCTATCTTTATGCAGGCGACGCCCCCAGCGAACTGAAATTCAGCGTCAGCGTTCCCCCTGACCGTCTGTGGCTGATGGGGGACCACCGCTCTCTCTCCGCCGATTCCCGAAGTCTGCTGGGGGCCCCCGGCGGAGGCATGGTGCCGCAGGAACGGGTGGTCGGCAGACCCGTCCAGATCATCTGGCCGCTTGATAGATTTGCAGCAGTAGCACGGCCCGCCGAGGCCGCTCCAACAGTGGCCACTCCAACAACAGAGAAGAACGGACAGTAGATGCCCGAGACCGGACCCCGGAATCCCGATCCGAGGGGGCAGGACCAGCCCCGGGTGACCTCCGCAGCAATCCCCGGCGCGGAGCGCTCCTCGGAGACCGGTGTCCGTACGGATCCCGGCTCGACCCCCGGTGCCGGTGCTCCGGATGCCCGCGCCACCCAGACGTCCCAGCTGCCGCACTCTGCGGAAGCGGCGTCTCCGACGGCCCCGGCGTCTCTCGCGTCTCCGACGGCCCCGGCGTCCCCGCCCGAGTCCGTGTCCGGCAGCCCGGCGCCCGACAGCCCCGCGCCCGACAGCCCGGCGTCCGACAGTCCCGGCGCGGGCGGACCGGCCCACGCAGGGAACTCGTCGAAGAACGCACGCCGGGCGGAAGCCCAGGAGCGCCACAGCCCGCTGTTCCTCTGGGTGAAGGAGGTGGCAACCGTGGTGCTCGTCGCCATCGTGCTGTCCTTCCTCATCAAGACCTTCCTCTTCCGGGCCTTCTACATCCCCTCCGAATCCATGGTCAGCACGCTGGACGTGAATGACCGCATTTTTGTGAACCTCCTGGTCCCCGAACCGTTTGCCCTGGAGCGCGGCGACGTCGTTGTCTTCCGGGACACCCAGGGCTGGTTGGCTCCCGCGGTGTCGAAGCCGGCCGGTCCCTTTACCTGGGTGCAGGATGGCCTGACGTTCATTGGTCTGCTGCCGGACAACTCCGAGCAGCATCTCGTGAAGCGCGTGATCGGGCTGCCGGGCGACCACGTGGTCTGCTGTGACGCCGGCGGCCGGATCATGGTCAACGGCGCGCCGTTGGAGGAGACGTACATCAATCCCGCCGAGGTGCCCCAGATCCGCGACTTCGACGTCGTCGTCCCCGACGGCAAGGTCTGGGTGATGGGCGATAACCGGAACCACTCCGCCGACTCGCGTGCCCACGAGGACACCAACGGCGGCTTCGTCGACACCGCCGACATCGAAGGCCGGGCCGCCGTCATCGCCTGGCCCTTCAACCGCCTCGGCGCCTTGGACAACTATCCCGATGTCTTCCGCGGGGTGCCCGCACCGGCCGGAAAGTAGCGGCTGAACCCATGTCCGAAGCCCCCACCCTCGACTACGAGCGCCGCTTCCGAACCTCCGGCGCCCGCCTGGTGGCCGGCGTCGACGAGGTAGGCCGCGGCGCCCTCGCCGGACCCGTCAGCGTGGGCATCGCGGTAGTGGATCTTCAGCAGCAGACACTGCTCGCCGACGTCCGGGACAGCAAGCTGCTCAAGGTTGCGGACCGCGAACGCCTGGTTCCGGTGGTGCGGAGCTGGAGCGTGGCATCCGCCGTCGGGCACGCAACGGCCAAGGAGATTGACGACGTCGGCATCGTCGCCGCACTCCGGCTCGCCGGCACGCGGGCCTGGCTTGCCATCCTCGCCGCCGGCGTGACCCCCGACGTTGTGCTGCTGGACGGCAGCCACAACTGGTTGTCGCCGCAGTCCCAGCCGTCCCTGTTCGACGACGGCCCCTCTGAGCCGGGCTGCGACGCGCCCGTGCACACCCTGGTCAAGGCGGACATGCAGTGCCTGAGCGTTGCCGCCGCCTCCATCCTGGCGAAGGTGGAACGCGACGGAATCATGCGCGGCCTGCACACCGAGCACCCCGCCTTCGGCTGGGACGTGAACAAAGGCTATGGCACCGCGATCCACAAGGACGCACTCCGCGCCGCCGGTCCCACGCCCTACCACCGCGTGAGCTGGCAGCTGCTCAGCGACTGACGCTCCCTCCCTGGCGGCCGCGCCCAGATTTCCGGCGCCGGGGTCCAGCGCGCCGGGACCGTGGCGCGCAGCCCGCGCAGGATGGTGCAAGATGGAACCATGAGTGCCGAGGACCTTGAAAACTATGAGACCGACATGGAGCTGCAGCTCTACCGCGAGTACCGCGACGTTGTCGGACTGTTCACCTACGTGGTCGAGACCGAACGGCGTTTCTATCTGGCCAACCACGTTGACCTGCAGGCCCGGAGCGCCGACGGCGAGGTCTACTTCGATCTGACTCTGCAGGACGCCTGGGTCTGGGACGTTTACCGCTCCGCCCGCTTCGTCAAAAGCGTCCGCGTGATCACGTTCAAAGACGTCAACGTCGAGGAACTTCCGCGCAACGAGGAACTGGCCCTGCCCAAGGTCGGCGACCTGGGCAACTGACCCGTCCGTTCATCGGTGGCCCGGCTGTAGCCGGGCCCGGGCCGTGGACGCGCGCCCACTTCTCCTCCCCACCACGGAATAAGCTCCGGCTATCCACATAGGGCCCTGACGCTCTGGGTTGCCCGCCGTGCTGCCCGCACGCTGGAGTCATGAGAGCAAAGGACGTGCTGGGCCGTCGCGGCGAGGAACTCGCCTCCGGCTACCTCCAGGCTCAGGGGATGCGGATCCTGGACCGCAACTGGCGGTGTCCCGAGGGCGAGATCGACATTGTCGCCGTCGACGGCGGCACTCTGGTCTTCGCCGAAGTGAAGACACGCACGTCCCTCGCGTATGGCCACCCGTTTGAGGCCGTGGGCGCGGACAAACTGGCGCGGCTGCACCGCCTGGCCGCGGCCTGGTGCCGCCACCATGGACTGTTGCAGCCGCCGCGCCGGGTGGACGTCGTGGCGGTGCTCGACGACGGCAGCGGCGAACCTGCCGTTGAACACCTCAAAGGGGTGGCATAGGTGGCGCTCGGCCGGACCTACTCGGTGGCGCTCGTGGGGCTGAACGGCTACATCGTCGAGGTGGAGGCCGACATCGGCCAGACCCTCCCGGCGTTCATCATCCTGGGCCTGCCGGACGCTTCGCTCAACGAGGCCAAGGAGCGGATCCGGTCGGCTGCGCAGAATTCCGGGATCCCTTTGAGCCGCCGCAAGATCACGGCGAACCTCATCCCCGCGTCGCTGCCCAAACGTGGTTCCGGCTTCGACCTGGCCATCGCCATGGCCGCTCTCCTGGCTTCCAACGATGTCCGTTCCACCGGACGGACGGTGTTCATCGCCGAACTGGGACTTGACGGCAGGCTGCGGCCCGTCCGGGGTGTTCTTCCGGCCGTCATGGCGGCGGTCCGGGCCGGTTACACCGACGTCGTCGTAGCGCAAGCGAATGCCGCCGAGGCAGCCCTCGTTCCCGGCGCCCGCGTGCAGGGTTATGCCACGCTGGCCCGCCTGGCCTTCGACTTCGGCGCCGATCCGCAGGATCTGGCTCTTGATTTCGAGCCCGAACCCGAACATGACGGCGCCGGAGCTCAACCAGGACCGACGCCCTCCCCAGCACTGGATATGCGCGACGTCTCCGGGCAGGGGGAGGCAAGACGGGCGCTGGAGGTCGCCGCCGCCGGCGCACACCATCTGCTGTTGACCGGCCCTCCCGGCGCGGGAAAAACGATGCTGGCTGAACGGCTTCCCGGACTCCTCCCGGACCTCGGCGACGCGGAGGCCATGGAGGTCACCGCTATCCATTCGCTCTGCTCGCTGACCTCAGCTTCCCTCCAACTCGTGCGCAGGCCCCCATACGAGAACCCGCATCACACGGCCACATCAGCGTCCATCATCGGCGGTGGCTCCGGGCTGCCGCGGCCCGGTGCGGCATCCCGTGCCCACCGCGGGGTGCTGTTCCTTGATGAGGCACCGGAGTATGAGCGCAGGGTCCTGGACGCGCTCCGGCAGCCGCTGGAGAGCGGCGAGCTGGTGCTGCACCGGTCCGCTGGAACGGCAGCGTACCCGGCCCGCTTTCAGCTGGTGCTCGCTGCAAATCCCTGCCCCTGCGGCAAAGCCACAGGCAAGGGTGTCGACTGCATATGCACTCCCACGATGCGGCGGCGGTACCTGGCCCGCCTGTCCGGCCCGCTGCTGGACAGGGTGGACATCCAGCTGCAGGTTGAGCGGGTATCACTGGCTGACTTCGGCAAGCCAGAGGCCGAGGAGGACACCGCCTCCATCGCGGCCCGGGTGCGCGCCGCACGGGAGCGCCAAGGCGGACGGCTGCTGCCCTACGGCATGGAGACCAACGCCCAGGTGCCAGGCCGCGTCCTGCGGGGTGTCTTGCGGCTCCCTGCCCGGACAACCCGGATTCTTGACCGTGCCATGGAGCGCGGGTCTCTGACGGCCCGCGGCTATGACCGGGTGCTGCGTCTCGCCTGGACCCTCGCGGACTTGGGACAGCGTGACGCTCCGGCAGCGGACGACATCGGACTGGCCCTCAGCCTCCGGCAGGCCGATGCCGCCGCTTAGCCCTCATTTTGCCTCCCGCCGCCGCAGAGTGCGGCAGCAGAACCCCACGCCAGCTCGTGAAAGGACAAACCATGGCTGAGACAGAACGTACCGCCCGGGCTGCGCTATCCCGGCTGTTCGAACCGCAGGACGCCGCCGGACTCGCGCTCGTGCGGGTTGCCGGGGCGGAGGATGCGCTCAGGATCGCCACCGGCCAGCTGACGGCCGGGCCCGAGGTGGAGCGCGAGATGTTCCAGCTGCTGGACGAGAACGGTTCGGGCAGCGGCTGGACAGGTTTGGGAACGGCCCGGAAGCGCTGGGCGCCGAGAGTACCGGACCTGGCTCCGGCCCGGGACCTCGCAACCATGCAGCGGCTCGGGGGACGCTTGATCATTCCCTCCGACGGGCTGTGGCCCAGCCAACTGGCCGACCTGGGATTACAGGAACCGCTGTGCCTCTGGTGGCGAGGCAGCGAGCAGGAGTTTCCCCGGGCCGCCCGGTCCATTGCGTTGGTGGGTTCCCGGGACAGCACCGCCTATGGCGCCGCGGTCACGGGCGATCTTGCCTATGCACTGGTCCAACGGGAGTTCACAATCATCTCCGGCGGCGCCTACGGTATTGACGCCCACGCCCACCGCGCAGCCCTCGCCGGTGGATCGGGCGCTGGCGCCGGCATGCCCACCATTGCTGTCATGGCCGGGGGAGTGGACCGCTTCTACCCGGCCGGCAACGAGGACCTCCTGCGTGCCGTTGCGAACCAGGGCGCGGTGGTGGCCGAGGTCCCGCCGGGCTCCGCGCCCACGCGCTACAGATTCCTGCAGCGCAACAGGTTGATCGCCGCGCTGGCTTCCGTCACCGTCGTGGTGGAGGCCCGGTGGAGATCGGGCGCGTTGAACACGGCACACCATGCAGAAACCCTGGGCAGGGCTGTCGGTGCCGTGCCGGGGTCAGTGCACAGCGCAAATTCTGCGGGCTGTCATCGGTTGCTCCGGGAAGGCGGCGCTGTCTGCGTCACCGACGCGGGGGAGATTGCGGAGCTCTCCGGCCCCAGTGGCGAATCGTTGCCCGAGCTCAGGAACGGCCCGGCAGCCGTGCAGGACGGGCTGACGCTGGAAGACCTCATCCTGCTGGACGCCCTGCCCTTGCGGACCACGAGTTCCATCGAAAAACTCACTGTCGTCGCTGGCCTCAGCGCCGATTCCGTCCGTGCCGGGCTGGGCCGGCTGGGGCTGCTGGGCCTGGCTGAGACGTACCGCGGCGGCTGGAAGCGCTCCGCCGCTGCGGGCTGATGGCGGCTCGCCGTGCGGCTCCTTGATCGCCGGGTGTTTCCTGCAAGAGTAGGGGAGTGCCCACACAGCAGATCCCGGCCGCACTGGCCGCAGCCGCCCAGGCCTTCGGCCGGTACCTGGAAGCCGAACGGGGGCGTTCCGCCCACACGGTGCGTGCCTACCTCTCCGATGTCGGCAGCCTCCTCGGGCATGCGGCCTCCGAGGGAGTCGAGGATCTCGCTGGGCTGGAACTCGGCACTCTACGGCGCTGGCTCGGCGTGCAGAGCGAGGCAGGCAAGTCCCGCGCCACGCTGGCACGCCGGTCCGCCACCGCCCGGGCGTTTACCGCCTGGGCCGTGCGTGAGGAACTGCTCGCCGCGGACCCCGCCTTGCGCCTTAAAGCCCCGAAACGGGAGAAATCGCTGCCGGGCGTGCTGCATCAGCAGCAGGTGCTTCGGCTGGTCGAAGGCGCAGAAACCGCCGCGGCCGGGGGCCGGCCCCTGCCGTTGCGGAACCGGGCCATGGTGGAACTCCTCTACGCCACCGGGATCCGGGTCGGCGAGTTGGCCGGACTCGACGTGGACGACCTCGATCCCGACAGGAGAACACTCCGGGTGCTCGGCAAGGGAAACAAGGAACGCACGGTGCCGTACGGCCTGCCGGCGGCGCTCGCCGTCGACGACTGGCTCCGCCGTGGCCGGCCGGCCCTTGCCACGGCCACCTCGGGCGCGGCGCTCTTCCTGGGGGCCCGCGGCAGACGAGCGGACCAGCGGCAGGTCCGCAGTGTGGTCCACGATCTGCTGGAGGCACTGGGGGACACGGCCGCCACCGGTCCGCACGCCCTTCGGCACTCCGCCGCCACGCATCTGCTCGACGGCGGAGCCGACCTCCGCGCCGTACAGGAAATTTTGGGTCACAGCAGCCTGGCCACGACCCAGATCTACACGCACGTCTCCGTTGAGAGGCTCCGGCAGAGCTACCAGCAGGCCCACCCGCGGGCCTGAGACGGGCGACGGCGGAAGGGCCGACGCGCACTGTGTCTTCATACGACACGCCGCGTGGCATGCCCGGGAGGACGCGCCGAAGGTCGCTGGCGTAATGAGGTGGGGTACGGCACAATTGGACTCACGCCCGGCAACTCTCAAGCGCCACGTGATGCACTTGACCATCAGCGCTTGACCATCAGGAACCGGCGGCAACTTAATAGTCTGGCAAGGACCACCCAGAGCATGACGGGAACCCGCGCAATAGACAAACATCCAGGCAGAGGTCGTTGGGGAAGACGTACCTACAGCTATGGAGGATGGAATGTCTGTTGCACTGACCCGCGGTGTGTTGTTCGTTCACTCGGCCCCAACTGCCCTGTGCCCCCACGTTGAGTGGGCCATAGGATCTGTTGTGGACAAGCGGACCGACCTTGAGTGGACTGCTCAGCCAGCAGCGCCCGGAATGTTCCGGGCCGAGCTGTCGTGGACCGGGAATCCGGGCACGGGGGCTCAATTGGCGTCCGCCCTCCGGGGCTGGGCCCATCTGCGCTACGAGGTCACGGAAGAGCCCAGCCAAGGCGTCGATGGCGGACGCTGGTCGCACACGCCGGAGCTCGGCATTTTCCACGCCGTCACGGACGTACACGGCAACATCATGGTCTCCGAGGACCGCATCCGGTACGCCTACGAGTCCGGCGCCGGGGATCCCTCCGCGGTCTACCACGAACTGTCACTGGCCCTCGGCGAAGCCTGGGACGAGGAACTGGAGCCCTTCCGGCACGCTGCCGACGGCGCTCCAGTGCGCTGGCTCCATCAAGTGGGCTGAGCCTCTTCCGCAGGAGCACCACACATTCACCATAGCTCTGCAAAAAAATGACCGATGGCGGCAATGTTCACGAAGAACATTGCCGCCATCAGTCGTTGCCGGAGGCCGCAGCAGCGGGAGTTAGATGCTGCGCACGGCGATCACGGCGTTGTGGCCGCCGAAGCCGAAGGAGTTACTCAGCGCGGCAATGCTCCCGGAGGGCAGCTCGCGGGCGGAGGTGACAACGTCAAGCGGAATCTCCGGATCCTGGTTCTCCAGGTTGATCGTGACGGGCGCCTTGCGGTCGTAGACGGCCATCACGGTCAGCACAGCTTCCACCGCACCGGAGGCGCCGAGCAGGTGGCCCATCTGGGACTTTGTGGCCGAGACCGCGACGTCGTCCACATGCTTGCCGAGGGCGGCCTTAAGCGCCGCGTACTCGGGCTTATCGCCGACCGGCGTGGACGTGGCATGCGCGTTGACGTGCACCACGTCCTCGGGCTGGATGCGGCCGTCGAACATGGCGGCTTTGAGCGCGCGGGTGGCCCCCAGGCCCTGGGGGTCCGGGGCGGTGATGTGATAGGCATCGGCAGTGACGGAGGTTCCGGCGAGCTCGGCGTAAATCCGGGCGCCGCGGGCCAGTGCGTGCTCCTCGGCTTCCAGAACCAGGGCGCCGGCGCCCTCGCCCATCACGAAGCCGTCACGGTCGCGGTCGTACGGGCGCGAGGCGTGTTCGGGATCGTCGTTGCGGCGGGACAGCGCCTGCATGGACGCGAACGCGGCAATCGGCATCGGGTGGATCGCGGCCTCTGCACCGCCGCAGACAACGACGTCGGCCTTGCCGGAACGGATCAGGTCCAAGCCCATGTGGACGGCTTCAGTGCCGGACGCACAGGCGGAGACGGGTGTGTGGGCGCCGGCCCGGGCGCCCAGATCAAGGCTGACCGCCGCGGCCGGGCCGTTGGGCATCAGCATGGGCACGGTCATGGGAAGGACCCTGCGGGGGCCCTTTTCGCGCAGGGTGTCCCACGCGTCCAGGAGGGTCCAGACGCCGCCGATGCCGGTGGCAAAAGCCACCGCGAGGCGGTCGTGGTCGATTTCGGTAATGCCCGAGTCGGCCCAGGCCTCGCGGGAGGCCACGACCGCGAACTGCGTGGACGGGTCCATGCGCTTGGCTTCAACCCGGGCCAGGACGTCCGTGGCGGGAGTGGACGCGCGGGCGGCAAAGTGGACGGGCAACTCGTATTTGGCCACCCAGTCATCTTCGAGCGTGTGCGCGCCGGAGACGCCCTTCAGCGCGTTCTTCCACATCGTGGGGACATCGCCGCCAATGGGCGTGGTGGCACCCAGACCGGTAATGACTACTTTGCGTGCCATGGGATCACTCTCTGTCGGTGCGCCTGCCGTTTCCGGTGCTTGCGGAAAGCGTGCCGGGGCCGGCGTTTGAAAAAATCTGGGGTGCTGCAAGGGGAGGGTGCTGGCGCGGTCCGGGGGTGCGGTTGCTCCCCCGGACCGGCCGGGCCCTACTTAGGCCTGTGCGTTCGCGATGAAGCTGACGGCGTCGCCGACGGTCTTGAGGTTCTTGACCTCTTCGTCCGGGATGCGCACACCGAACTTCTCTTCAGCGTTGACCACAATCGTCATCATCGAGATGGAATCGATGTCCAGGTCCTCGGTGAAGGACTTGTCCAGCTCGACGGCCTCGGGGGCCAGGCCGGTCTCTTCGTTGACGATTTCAGCCAAGCCGACCAAGATCTCTTCGTTGCTAGCCATGTTGGCTCCTTTTCTTGTTATTGCCCGGACGGACGGCGTACCGGCAGCCTGGGCGGAAATGACTCAAACCGAGGATTCGGTCTGCTCTGGGATATGAAGCTGAGGAAAGACTTACGGAAGCACGATCACTTGGGCGCCAAAGACGAGTCCGGCGCCAAAGCCGATTTGCAGTGCCAGGCCGCCGCTGAGCTGGGGGTTCTCTTTCAGCAGGCGGTGGGTGGCCAGGGGAATGGAGGCGGCGGAGGTGTTGCCGGCGTCGGCGATATCCCGTGCGATCAGGACGTTCTCCGGCAGCTTCAGCTTTTTAGCCATCTCATCGATGATCCGCATGTTGGCCTGGTGCGGAATGAACGCCGCGAGGTCGTCGGCGGTGATGCCGGCGGCGTCCAGGGCCTGCTGGGCCACTTTGGCCATCTCCCAGACTGCCCAGCGGAAGACCGTCTGGCCGTCCTGGCGCAGCGTCGGCCACACGGCCGCGTCGGTGACGGCCGCCTCCTCGGCACTGAGCGAACCGCCCGGCGTGCCTGCCAAGGCCTGTTGGCGCAGGTCCAGCATGGAATTGGTCATTCCGATCGCGTTCCATTTGCTGCCGTCCGAGCCCCACACCGAGGGGCCGATGCCCGGGGTGTCGGAAGGGCCGATCACCACGGCGCCTGCGCCGTCACCGAGGAGGAAGGAGATGGTGCGCTCGGTGTTGTCGATGACGTCCGAAAGCTTCTCCGCGCCGACCACGAGGACGTAGTCCGCCGCCCCGGAGCGGACCAGGGAATCGGCCTGGGCGATGCCGTAGCAGTACCCGGCGCATGCGGCGGAGATGTCAAAGGCCGGTGCGGGCGTCGCGCCCAGGCGGTCTGCGAGGCTGGCTGCGGCCGACGGCGTCGCGTAGGGATGCGTCACCGTGGAGACGATGACGGCGCCGAGCTGGGACGCCTCGATGCCGGCCTTCTCCAGGGCTTCGCGGGCGGCGCCTTCCGCCATGTCGATCACGCTGACGTCAGCGGAGGCGCGGTGCCGGGTGATGATGCCGGTGCGCTGGCGGATCCACTCGTCGGAGGAATCGATCCACTGGCAGACGTCATCGTTGGTGACGATGACGTCGGGCCGGTAGGCGCCGACTCCCATGACGCGGGAGTTCTCGTGCAGGGGGGCCTGCTTCAACGTGGGCACGCTCATGCCTGTCCTTCCAGTTCTGCGAATAGGGCCAGGGCGGCGGGGAGGTCGTCCGGGGTCTTGACAGTCACGGTCTTCACGCCCGGCATACCGCGCTTGGCGAGCCCGGCGAGAGTGCCGGCCGGTGCGAGTTCAATCACGCCGGTCACGCCGCGCTGCACGAGCGTTTCCATGCAGCGGTCCCAGCGGACCGGGCGGGACACCTGGGCAATCAGGCTGTCGACGGCGGCACCACCATCGGTGACTTCCGCGCCGTCGAAGTTGGACAGGAGGGGTACCTGCGGGTCGCGCGGGTGAAGCCTGGGCCGGAGGGCCTGCAGCGCCGCGACCGCGGGGGACATGTGCGAGGTATGGAAGGCGCCGGCAACCTTCAAAGGGATAACCCGGGCCTTGGCCGGCGGGTTCTCCGCGAGGGCCTTGAGCTGCTCCAGGGTCCCTGCGGCGACCGTCTGGCCCGCTCCGTTAACGTTGGCCGGTGTCAGGCCGAAGCCCTCGATGGCGGCCAGGACCTCCTCCGGGTTCCCGCCAACGACGGCGCTCATGCCGGTCGGCGTCGCTGCGGCGGCAGCGGCCATGCCGTTCGCCCGTTCCCGGACGAAGGTCATGGCTTCGGACTCGGTGAGCACGCCGGCCAGCGCGGAGGCCGTGATCTCACCGACGGAGTGACCGGCGAGGATGACCGGCAGGGTGCCCAATTCGACGTCGAACAGCGACTGTGCGGCCACCAGTCCGGCGGCGACGATCAGGGGCTGCGCGACGGCCGTGTCCTTGATGGTTTCTTCATCCGAGGTGGTGCCGTGGGCCGCAAGATCGATCCCTGCGATGTCGCTTAGGGCCGCCAGGTGGCCTGCAACGGGCGGCAGTTCCAGCCAAGGGGCCAGGAAACCGGGGGTCTGGGAGCCCTGTCCAGGGCAAACGATTGCAAGCACGTAACCAGCTTTCCAAACTACGGGGTGTTTCTTGGTGTATTCATGCACCAAGCTCATCGGGTCACTTTGTAGGAAGTCTACAACTGCTCAGGGGTTGTGGCGGGTCGGCTGGCGCTCCGTGGCCGGCCTGGGCTGGGCTGCGAGGCGGCCGACAACAAGGGCTGTCTGCAGCACAAAGGCCTCCCGGGGCAGCAGCGGATCCCAGCCCGTGACGTCGCAGACCCGCTTGAGCCGGTAGCGCACAGTGTTGGCGTGGACGAAGAGTTCGCGGGCAGTAGCTTCCAACGAGTGGCCCAGTTCGAGGTAGGTCCCGAGGGTTTCCACCAGGCCGTTGGACGCTGCGAGGAGGGGGCGGTAGATGTTTTTAACGAGGGAGCGGCGGGCGGCGTCGTCACCGGAGATCACCCGCTCCGGCAGGAGATCATCGGCGGCAACCGGGCGGGGCGCGGAGGGCCAGGCGCGGGCAGCGG
The DNA here is from genome assembly GCA_039636775.1 of Micrococcaceae bacterium Sec5.8. NCBI lineage: Bacteria > Bacillati > Actinomycetota > Actinomycetes > Micrococcales > Micrococcaceae > Micrococcaceae bacterium Sec5.8. The sequence goes on along the minus strand of CP143429.1, from coordinate 2,401,336 downwards.
TCAGGCCCGCAAACGCGGACTGGGCCGAACCGCTGGCCTCCAGCAGCGAGCTGGCCTCAGCGCCGTAAACCACCGGACCGGGGGCGAAGAGTTCGGCGAGCTTCAGGAACGCGGTCTCCCGGTCGTGCACCCCGCCGAGGATGAGGATGAGCCGGTCACCCTGGATGCCTACGAGGGCGTCCTCGGCGAAGCGCCCGGCAGTGCGGCGCAATTCGCTGACGTAGCTGGCGTTGGGTTCGGACGGGGTATTGCCCACCATGACGGTGAAGCGCTCCTGTGCTTTCCAGCCCAGGGCGGCGATCCGGGAGCGGAGGGCATCGGTATTTTCGCCACGAAGGATAGCGTCCACAATGAGCGCTTCCAGCCGGGTGTCCCACGAACCGCGGGTCTCGGCGGCGCGGGCGTAGACGTCCGCGGCGGCAAACGCCACCTCCCGGGAGTACCTCAGGACCGCTTCCCGCAGCGCGCCCTGGTCCGCTTCGGGTGCGATCACAGGGACCTGGTCCTCAACCACTTCCACCACGATCCGGATCAACTGAAGGGCCTTTTGCAGGCTGATTGAACGCGTGAGTTCAGTGGGAGCGGTGCCGAAGACGTCCGAAAGGATCCACGACGGCGAGCTGGGCCGCTCAAACCAGGTGACAAACGCGGCGATGCCGTTCTGGGCCACCATGCCCAGAGCAGAGCGCTCGTCGGAGTTCAGCCGGCTGTACCACGGCAGGGATTTCTCGAGCTGGCGCAGCGTGGTGGTGGAGAGCTGGCCAACGCTCGCCCGGAGTTTCTTGAGCGTTTCGACCTTCTCCGGAGACATCGCCCTGGAGGCGGGCTTGCGTTTTGGGGCAGTGGCGATCGGCTCGGACATGCATCGAGCATACGGTGGCTGCCGCGCAAGCTCCATTTGTGTAAAGGCTACAACCGGCTTTGTGCTGGATCACAGTGCCGGACCGCCGGCGGGAGTCCTGCCGGCCGGCGGGATGAGGAAGGAAACGACGACGGCGGCCCCCGCCTTCCGGTGGGGACCGCCGTCGTACTCTGGACTGGCTTAGCGGGCGTCCGTTAGGAGTCGCCACCCGCGTTGCCGGTGGTGCCTGCGTTGACGTTGTGCAGGCGGTACTTCTCGATCGCCTGGGCGGGAGCCTGGGCATCGACCTCGCCGCGGCGGGCCAGCATCTGCAGGGAACGGACAACCACGGAGTGGATGTCGTTCTTGAAGAAGCGGCGGGCTGCTGCGCGGGTGTCGGAGAAGCCGAAACCGTCGGCTCCGAGGGACGCGAACTCGTTCGGGATGAACTGCCGGATCTGGTCCGGCACGGCCTTCATGTAATCGGTGACGGCC